>NC_009767.1:323333-646666 GCF_000017805.1 Roseiflexus castenholzii DSM 13941
TCAGTACGTGGAAGCCCCAAGCGGGTCGCGCACGACCCTCGCACGGCTCGGGATGACCATGCCGGATGGTCACCGGGAATTGGTATAAATCCGGTCAACCCGTGCTGCCCAGTCGCGCGTTCTGTGAGCTGCGGGCTAAAGCCCTCACTCAGTACGTGGAAGCCCCAAGCGGGTCGCGCACGACCCTCGCGCGGCTCGGGGTGACCATGCCGGATGGTCACCGGGAATTGGTATAAATCCGGTCAACCCGTGCTGCCCAGTCGCGCGTTCTGTGAGCTGCGGGCTAAAGCCCTCACTCAGTACGTGGAAGCCCCAAGCGGGTCGCGCACGACCCTCGCGCGGCTCGGGGTGACCATGCCGGATGGTCACCGGGAATTGGTATAAATCCGGTCAACCCGTGCTGCCCAGTCGCGCGTTCTGTGAGCTGCGGGCTAAAGCCCTCACTCAGTACGTGGAAGCCCCAAGCGGGTCGCGCACGACCCTCGCGCGGCTCGGGGTGACCATGCCGGATGGTCACCGGGAATTGGTATAAATCCGGTCAACCCGTGCTGCCCAGTCGCGCGTTCTGTGAGCTGCGGGCTAAAGCCCTCACTCAGTACGTGGAAGCCCCAAGCGGGTCGCGCACGACCCTCGCGCGGCTCGGGGTGACCATGCCGGATGGTCACCGGGAATTGGTATAAATCCGGTCAACCCGTGCTGCCCAGTCGCGCGTTCTGTGAGCTGCGGGCTAAAGCCCTCACTCAGTACGTGGAAGCCCCAAGCGGGTCGCGCACGACCCTCGCGCGGCTCGGGGTGACCATGCCGGATGGTCACCGGGAATTGGTATAAATCCGGTCAACCCGTGCTGCCCAGTCGCGCGTTCTGTGAGCTGCGGGCTAAAGCCCTCACTCAGTACGTGGAAGCCCCAAAGGGGCTCTCATGAGATCAACCAGGGCGTCAGCCCGCAGCGCTACGGCTTACCGAACTATACGTTCATAAGCCCTTGGTCAGGTCAGGCGAGCCCCTGCAGGGCTGCCATGAACACACGAGTCGCTGGCAACACAAAACTTGCCCGCAATCGCGCCCTTCTCTCTAACGCCTGGAGCAACGTCCGGTTTGCGGTCCAGCCCCGCAGGGGCTTTCATGCCCTCAGCGAGGGCTTCAGCCGGCAGCGAGACGGCGGTTTCTGAATGACTGCATCCCCACGACACCTGAAGGTTGATGCAAAGACGAAAAGGTGCAAAGCCGCGCACTCACAGCCTTGGCAGATCTGCGCCTCTCCGTCAGCCTTGCCGCGAAGAGACGCTAAATGATCAATGTTGTCGCGTGTTGAATATCCGGTTCTTCACGCAGACGCGCGATGACATGCGGCGGCACCGGGTCATCCAGGCGCAGCACCATCATCGCCTGCTCGCGCGGCGCCAGCCGCCCAACATCCATGCTGGCGATGTTGACATCCGCCTCGCCAAGGAGCGTGCCGACCTTCCCAATCATGCCAGGGCGATCGCGGTGGTAGGTGAACAACATCGGACCGGCCGGCACAAACGTGACCCAAAAGCCATCCGCCTCAACGACATGCGGTTCGCCGCGCAGGATAGTTCCGGCAAACTCGCGCGCGCCATCGCTGGTTTGCGCGCGCAACACCAGCAATCCTGAGAAGTTTCCCGCGTCTTCGGTCGAGAACTCGGTCAGTTTCAAACCCAGCTCACGCGCCAGGATCGGCGCATTCACCGGCGTCACCCGTTCTTCGCGGGTTCCGGCGAGCAACCCCTGCAAAACCGCAAGGCGCACCGGCGTAGTATCGACCGTCGCCAATTCACCGCGATACTCTATCTCGAAATTATGCACCGGATCGTGAACCAGACCGGCGCAGAGCATGCCGAGACGCCGCCCCAGATCGACGTATGGCGCGACAAGACCGCGATGTTCTGGCGGGATGTAGGGGGCGTTCACCGCATAGTGCGGCGACCCGCCGGACAACGCCACCAAAACCCCCTCGGCGACGTCGACGCCGGTCAGCGCCTGTGCTTCGACGGTGGAGGCTCCCAGGTGTGGGAGCGTAATCACGCGCGGATGTCCGACGAGCGGATTGCCGACCGGCGGCTCGGTCGAATAGGTATCGAGCGCAGCGCCGGCAAGATGACCACCATTGATCGCTTCGAGCAATGCTGTTTCGTCCACCACGCCGCCACGCGCCGCATTAATCAGGTAGGCGCCACGTTTCATCTGCGCCAGGCGCATTGCATTGATCAGGTTGCGGGTCGAATCGATGAGCGGCACATGGAGCGACACGATATCCGCCTGCGCCAGCACCTCTTCGAGCGGCGCGAGGGTCACGCCGAGTTGCAGAGCGCGTTCGGTCGAAACGACCGGATCATAGGCGACGACGTGCATTTCCAGCCCACGCGCGCGGCGCGCCACTTCTGCGCCGATGCGTCCTAACCCGACCAGACCCAGCGTTTTGTTGCGCACCTCGAATCCCATGAAGCGGTTGCGTTCCCACTTCCCTGCGACCACGGTGCTATGCGCCTGCGGGATATGCCGCGCAAGGCTCAGAATCAATCCTATGGTCAGTTCTGCAACCGCGACGCTGTTCGAAGCAGGCGCATTAACGACCATAATCCCCTGACGGGTGGCCGCATCGAGATCGATATTGTCCACACCCGTTCCCGCGCGCCCGACGACGCGCAGACGGGTTCCTGCCGCCAGCACGTCAGCAGTGACTTTCGTGGCGCTACGGACGATCAGGGCATCGTATTCGGGAAGGATAGCGATCAGACCGGCTTTGTCGAGGTCGGTGCGGACATCGACGCGCGCGGCGGCGCGGAGCCGGGCAAGCCCCTCCTCGGCAATCGGTTCAGCCACGAGAATGCGGTCCATTGGCGCTTTCTCCGCTCCATGGAGGTGTACAGACCTGATAACCGACTCGACGGTGAGGCAGTCGCTCCGCTGCGACAGAGGGACATTATAGCACACATGCTGCGGTGCGTTATTCCGGCACTATACTGTTGGGTTGTCAACGCATAGGGGAGCGAATAAACGAACATCCAGGCGGCGCGCCCTGCGCTTCACGCCGCTTGCCGCTCACCACTCGTCTGTGTCTCGCGCGACTCTCTCGCCTCTTCACCTGCCATCCTGAGCGCGTTATTCGGCACAGCAGAGGAAGAGAAAGGGGGTGGCGCTGGCGCCATTGGACTGCGCACTTCAGTTGCCAACCAAACGACTACGCAGGGATACTCCGCACTGGCAACCGAAATATGGACAGGCTATTATACCAGTGAAGATTGCTTGTCATTCCGAGCCCTTCGCTTCGCTCAGGGTAAACTCAGCGAGGAATCTAAGCGGGTCGCGTAAGACCCCTCGCGCTGCTCGGGGTGACCATGCCGGATGGTCGCAGGGAATTGGTATTACTTGTACGTGTTGGCGCCGAGCAACCCGATTCGACTGAGTGACCTTGCCGGATGGTCACAGAGAATTGGTATTACTTGGTCTGATCCTGGAATCATAGTATCTCTTCCATCTGGCGGCATAACGGTTTGGATCTCAGCCGCAGCGCCGGAGCGAGCGGAGCGTATCGGCTGGCGGGTTGGGCGCACCCTGTGTTTGACCGGGCAGCAAGGCGATCCTGGGACCGCCTTGCTGCCCGATGCCTCCATTACCCTTTGATAACCAGGGGCAGGTAGACCTTCGGCAGAGTCACCACCACCACATCCACCGGCGTGGTGCGATACAGCAGTCTGCCGTCACCCAGTTGCCCAGAGGAGTTGGCGCCCCAGCACATCACCCCGCCGCTGCTCGTCCGCGCACAGGTGTGAACCACACCCGCTGCAATGGCCGTCACCCCGCTCACCAGCCCGCTGACCGCCACCGGCGTGCTGCTATCGGTGTACGAGCCGTCGCCCAGTTGCCCATACCTGTTGGAAGCCCAGCACCACACCCCGCCGCTGCCGGTCCGCGCACAGGTGTGAAAGCGACCCGCTGCAATGGCCGTCACTCCGCTCGGCAGCCCGCTGACCGCCACCGGCGTGCTGCTATCGGTGTACGAGCCGTCGCCCAGTTGCCCAGACCAGTTGGCACCCCAGCACCACACCCCGCCGCTGCTGGTCAGCGCACAGGTGTGAAAGCTACCCGCTGCAATGGCCGTCACCCCGCTCGGCAGCCCGCTCACCGCCACCGGCGTGCTGCGGGCGGTCGTCGTCCCGTCGCCCAGTTGCCCAGAGGAGTTGGCGCCCCAGCACCACACCCCGCCGCTGCTGGTCAGCGCACAGGTGTGCAAGTCACCCGCTGCAATGGCCATCACCCCGCTCGGTAGCCCGCTGACCGCCACCGGCGTGCTGCGGGCGGTCGTCGTCCCGTCGCCCAGTTGCCCAGACCAGTTGGCGCCCCAGCACATCACCCCGCCGCTGCTGGTCAGCGCACAGGTGTGAACCCCACCCGATGCAATGGCCGTCACCTCGCTCGGCAGCCCGCTCACCGCCACCGGCGTGCCGCGGTCGGTCGTCGTCCCGTCGCCCAGTTGCCCAGAGGAGTTGCGGCCCCAGCACCACACCCCGCCGCTGCTCATCAATGCACAGGTGTGAGAGCCACCCGCCGCAATCGCCGTCACCCCGCTCCCCAGCCCGCTCACCGCCACCGGCGTGCTGCGGTCGGTCGTCGTCCCGTCGCCCAGTTGCCCAGACCAGTTGTCGCCCCAGCACATCACCCCGCCGCTGCTCGTCCGCGCACAGGTGTGATCATCACCCGCTGCAATCGCCGTCACCCCGCTCACCAGCCCGCTGACCGCCACCGGCGTGCTGCGGGTGGTCGTCGTCCCGTCGCCCAGTTGCCCGTCCTTGTTGCGACCCCAGCACCTCACTCCGCCGCTGCTCATCAATGCACAGGTGTGAAAGTCACCCGCCGCAATGGCCGTCACCCCGCTCCCCAGCCCGCTCACCGCCACCGGCGTGCTGCGGTCGGTCGTCGTCCCGTCGCCCAGTTGCCCGAAGAAGTTGTAACCCCAGCACCACACCCCGCCGCTGCTCGTCAGCGCACAGGTGTGAGAGTCACCCGCTGCAATGGCCGTCACCCCGCTCGCCAGCCCGCTGACCGCCACCGGCGTGCTGCGGGCGGTCGTCGTCCCGTCGCCCAGTTGCCCAGACCAGTTGGCGCCCCAGCACATCACCCCGCCGCTGCTCGTCCGCGCACAGGTGTGAAAGCCACCCGCCGCAATCGCCGTCACCCCGCTCGCCAGCCCGCTCACCGCCACCGGCGTGCTGCGGTCGGTCGTCGTCCCGTCGCCCAGTTGCCCAGACCAGTTGTCGCCCCAGCACCACACCCCGCCGCTGCTCATCAATGCACAGGTGTGAGAGCCACCCGCCGCAATCGCCGTCACCCCGCTCCCCAGCCCGCTCACCGCCACCGGCGTGCTGCGGTCGGTCGTCGTCCCGTCGCCCAGTTGCCCAGACCAGTTGTCGCCCCAGCACATCACCCCGCCGCTGCTCGTCCGCGCACAGGTGTGATCATCACCCGCCGCAATCGCCGTCACCCCGCTCGCCAGCCCGCTCACCGCCACCGGCGTGCTGCGGTCGGTCGTCGTCCCGTCGCCCAGTTGCCCAGACCAGTTGTCGCCCCAGCACATCACCCCGCCGCTGCTCATCAGCGCACAGGTGTGCGCATAACCCGCTGCAATCGCCGTCACCCCGCTCGTCAGCCCGCTCACCGCCACCGGCGTGCTGCGGTCGGTCGTCGTCCCGTCGCCCAGTTGCCCAAACCCGTTGCGGCCCCAGCACATCACCCCGCCGCTGCTCGTCAGCGCACAGGTGTGCGCGCCACCCGCGGCAATGGCCGTGACGCCCTGCAACGGAGAGAAGGACGATGTATGCAGACGTGTGGCTGTTGATGGCGGTTCCGTGGTTGTTGATGGCGGTTCCGTGGTTGTTGATGGCGGTTCCGTGGTCGTTGGCGTTGGTGCGGTGTGACCGGTCTGCGCGCTCCACAGGATCCCCCCCACGACCGACACGACCAGCAACCAGCGCAGTATGGTTCGGTGGTTCATTGCATCCTCCGACGGATTTCACCGACTGCTTCACAAAACGATACGCCTGCAACTGGGGGCAACGTTCTTGCCTCCGTCGTCGCCGAAGAGTATTCACCTACTGCTCCATAAAGCGATACGCCTGCAACGCCGGCATCGGCGGCAACCCGAATTCGGTCGGTTGCTCTGGCCGAAGTATACTGTCTACCGGTCCGGGTTGTCAAGGGAAACATTTTTTTCTTGCCCGGCACGCCTGCGCCCACGCGCAGGGCGTTGGTCGGCTGATGACCTGTCGCGTGGTCACGTTCCGCTGGCGATGCGATGGCGGCGTGGCGATCCCCGCAGGGCGGTCGGTGAGCGGGGGCGGAGCGCGGCACGCGCTGCTGCGCTCGCTTGCCGATACCCCTTCTGCATCCTGGCGTCTTGGTGTTTTCGTGTTATACCAATGACCTGTGACCATCCGGCATGGTCGCCCCGAACAGAGCGAGGGGTCGTGCGCGACCCGCTCAGATTCCTCGCTGCGCTCGGAATGACCCGTCGCTGCGCGCCGAATGACAAGCATGCGGCATCTTCAATCGTCATTGGTATTAAGGGTCGCGCGTTCGTTCTCCCAACCTTTGCCGCCTTCAATCTGCACCCTCTGCATCCACGATGCCCCACGTTCCGCCCGATTACGGTACAATGTACAAAAATATGACATCGTAACGAATGGCGGAGAAGGGAAACGCATTCATGCACCTGCGGTTTGCTCTCTTGATCATCGCGCTCTTCTTGAGCGCGTGTGCGGTTCCGTCGGCATCGAATCCGACGCCAACCCTGGCGCCGGGCGCCGAAGCATTGCTCGGCGCGCCGACGACAACGCCGGTTCCGGCGCCGACCGCGGCGCCGGGGTCTACGGTCGCGCCAACGGCGACGGCGGTGCGGACGGTTGCACGCTATGAAACGGCAAATTGCGAATTTCCGCCGCCAGGCGGTGTCTCGGTCGAGTGCGGTTGGCTGACAGTCCCGGAGGATCGCGCGAAACCCGATAATGGCAGAGAAGTGCGCCTCCACGTCGCCATTTTTCGCAGCACCCGCCCCGACCCGCCCCCCGATCCCATCGTCTACCTCGAAGGGGGTCCTGGCGTCGATGCGCTGGAGCGCCTGCCATTAGTGTTCGATCTCTGGTTTCGACCGTTCCTTGCCAATCGCGACTTTATCCTGTACGACCCGCGCGGCGCCGGTTATTCGACTCCGTCGCTGGCGTGCCCTGAGCTGACGAAACTCAGTTTTGATATGCTGCCGATGGATGTTCGCGCTGCTGAAAGTTCGCGTCTCTGGGGCGAAGCGGCGCTCAAATGCCGCGAACGCCTGGTTGCGGAAGGCATTGATCTGGCGCAGTACAATACGCTCACCGGCGCCGCCGATCTGGAGGACCTGCGCCTGGCGCTCGGCTATGAACAGTGGAACCTGATCGGCAGTTCGTATGGCACGCGCCTGGCGCTCACCGCCATGCGCGAGTATCCGCAGGGCATTCGGAGCGTGGTGCTCGACTCGACGCGCCCGCCGCAGATCAATGAGTCGCAGACGCCGGCCGATGCTGAGCGCGCCTTTCAGACGCTGTTTCGCGGTTGCGCCGCCGACCCGGATTGCAATGCGGCGTACCCCGACCTCGAGCGGGTGTTCTATGACCTGGTAGAGAAACTCAATACGCAACCGGTGACGTTGCCCGGTGTTGATCCGTTTACCGGACGCACCTACGAGGTGTTGATCAACGGCGATACACTGATCAGCACATTGTTCCAGGCGATGTATTCGACGGAAATCATTCCGCTGCTGCCGCGCGCGATCTATGGTGCGGCGCAGAAGAATGAGTTCAGTCTGTGGGTGCGTCTGATCATGAACAATGTCTCGCAGAGCGACTATTTCAGTTATGGAGTGATGTATTCCTCACGCTGCTATGATGAGATTCTCTTCGAGACGCGCGAGGCGATGGCAAAGGCGGATGAACCCTTTCCGCATCAGCAGGACGTGTTCGATATGACGGCGTTCTGGGACATCTGCAACGCCTGGGGTGTCGGTGTGGCGCCGCCAATCGAAAATCAGCCGGTGCGCAGCGCTATTCCTGCGCTTATCCTCGCCGGAACCTACGACCCGGCGACGCCGCCGGATGATGGCAAAGAAGCAGTGGCGACGCTGCGCAACGGTTTCTTCTTCGAGTTCCCATCATCGGGTCACGGCGTTCTTCTCGATGGCGGTTGCCCGTTAAGCATGGCGCTGGCGTTTCTCGATAATCCGCAGCGCCAACCGGACGCGGCGTGTCTGGCGCAGCTCGGCGGACCGGCGTTCGATGTCGAAGGTGCGGCGGTGCGCATGATCCCGTTCCGCGATAGCGATGCGGGTATTGCCGGCGTCACGCCGCAGGGATGGACCAATTTCGGGCAGGGCGTGTATGGCCGTCCGTCAGGTGATGTCGCCATCGTTCAGATGCGGACGCCGCTTTCGGCGCTCGAAATGCTGGCGAGATTAGACCAGCAGTTCGATCTGGATAGCAAGCCTGAATCGGCGGGTGAGTACCGCAGCGAACGCTATGCCTGGCAACTCTACACCGCAACGATCCGTGGACAACCGACCGACATTGCGCTGACAGAGGACGGCGGTCGTGCGTTGCTGGTGCTGATGATCAGCGACCCGGGCAATCGCGATGAGATGTATGAGCAGGTGTTTCTGCCGGTGCTCGATGCGCTGCGGGTGATTTCGTAGGAAGAACTGAGAACTGAGAACTGAGAACCGGTCTCCCCGCAGTGACCGTTACCGCTGGTATTCCCCGCCTGCCCCGTCACACCCGCCGCGCGGCGCGACGATCAGGCAGGCGCTGGCAACCTGGTGGTGACAGTTACCTTTCGCCGCGTTCAACGGCGCAGACCTTTGAGGTCGGTCGCGTGCGCGACTTTCTCGTGACCCGTTCACACCAACATAACGCTCTGGCACGGGCAGGAATCACGTCTGAGATCCCAAAGGTCGGCAAACCTTCCCACCTTCAACCTGCAATCCTCTCGCCTCCCCTCTCCCTTCTCACCTCTCACCTCATTCGTACCGCAACGCTTCGATTGGCAGGAGAAGCGCCGCGCGCCGCGCCGGATAGTAGCCGAAGCCGACGCCGATAGCGCACGCAAAGGTCAGCGCCAGGAAAACGGCAACCCACGAGATCGACACGGACAGCCCGGCAGCCGCGCCAACCAGCGTCACCAATCCAATGGCGCCGGTCACGCCGATCAGACTGCCCGCCACGCTGATGGCGACCGCTTCCAGCACAAACTGACTCAGCACATCGCTATCGGTGGCGCCAAGCGCCTTGCGCACGCCGATTTCACGGGTGCGCTCGGTAACCGCCACCAGCATGATGTTCATAATGCCAATGCCGCCGACGACCAGGCTGATGCCCGCGACCAGCGCAATAAACCCCGTGATCGCGCCGTTGATGCCTGCCAGCACGTTGAGCGCCTGCGTCGGCAGGTTCAGGCGGAAATCATCGATTGCGCCATCGGGCACATTGCGGGTTGCGCGCAATGTCGCAGTCACCAGCGCCTCGCCGCGCGCCACCATCTGTTCGCTCTGCAAACTGATCAGAATGCTGCTCATCTGCAACCCGCGACCAGGCAGGTCCTGACTGCCGGCGATGCGCAACCGCGCCGTGCTGACCGGCGTCAGAATACGCTGATCGGAAGAGAAAGGTCCGCCAAGTTGTCGCAAGATGCCGACAACCTGGAGCGGTTGTCCGTTGACCTCGATAGTCTTGCCGATGGCATCTTTCACGTTCTCTTTGCCGAAGAGGTCTTCGGCGATCAGCGCGCCCAACACAGCCACTCGCGCCGCCTGCCGGTCGTCGTCGTCGGTCAGGAACCGGCCATACTGCACCGGCACGGTTTGTACCAACTGGTAGTCCTTCGTTGTGCCAACGACGGTTGGGTTGGCGGCAGAACTGCCGAAACGCGCCTGCACGCGGAGCGAGACTTCGGGAACGATGGTGCGGAAGACATCCGGATGACGCGCCACGAGTTGCTCCAGCGCGCGATAGTCCTGGATCGACAGCAGACCGTAGCCGGGAATATCACGCGCGCCACGCGCCTGTGGATCGCCGGGGAGCACCGCAATCCGGCGCGTGCCCAGATCGACGAAGCGCTCGAAGACCTGGCTCTGCAATGCGTTGCCGAGCGACAGAACGGCGACCAGCGTGGCGGAGCCGATGATGATGCCCAGCATCGTCAGCAGCGAGCGGAACATGTTCGCCCGCAGGCTGTCAACCGCCATGAGTGCAAGTTCTTTGAACACGGGCGCTTACTCCTGTTCTGTGCGGATAACCGGCACTGCGACCGGTTCTTTTTCGCGCATCGGCAACTCCAGTTCTTCCGCTGCCGGAACAACGTGGTAATACTCTTGCAAAATGTTCTCGCTTATCCGCCCGTCGCGCAGCCCGATGACCCGATCCATCTGCTTGCCGATCTCCGGGTCGTGCGTGACGATGACGATGGTGATGCCCTGTTCGCGGTTCAACTGCCGAAAGAGCGCCATGATCTCCGCGCCGGTGCGCGTGTCGAGCGCGCCAGTCGGTTCGTCGGCGAGCACCATTGCCGGATTGCTCACCAGCGCACGGGCGATGGCGACGCGCTGCTTCTGACCGCCAGAGAGTTCATTCGGGCGGTTGTTCATTTTTGCGCCCAGTCCAACGGCTTCAAGCGCCTGACGGGCGCGCTCCTCACGCTCGCGCGCACCGACACGCCCGTAGACGAGCGGCAGTTCCACATTCTTCAGGGCGGTCAGCCGCGGCAACAGGTTGAAGTTCTGGAAGACGAAACCGAGTTTCTGGTTGCGCACCCGCGCCTGCTGCACACGATCGAGTTTGCTGACGTCCTGCCCGTCGAGCCAGTAGGAACCCGACGTCGGCACATCGAGCAGACCCAGGATCGTCATCAGCGTGCTTTTGCCGCTGCCCGACGGACCCATAATAGCGACCATCTCGCCGCGATGAATGTCGAGCGATACGTCGTCGAGCGCGCGGAAGCGATTGCCACCAGTGATGAATTCCTTCGTCACATGCTCAATGCGCACCACCGGCTCGGTCACGAAATCAATCGCTCCGACCGGAGTAATGTATTCTGTCTCAGGATGCATGGTTCTGTATCTCCTTGCGTCCTCCCACAGGTCTGAGCGCCGGTGAGAGGACATGGCATCTAGTCTTATCGAGCGCCGGGCAACAGCACCTGCTGCCCTTCCTGCAATCCGCTCACAATTTCGACCCGGTCGCCAGCGCGAATGCCAACCTCGACCGGCTGCGCAACCAGAGTTGTGCGCCCGTTGTTGGTGACAATCACATCCACGACGGTCACGCCATTCTCTTCACGGATCGCCTGAACCGGAACGCTGATTGCGTTTTCGCGCTTCGCGGTGATAATCGTGGCGCTTGCGGTCATACCCGAGCGCACTGGCCGTTCGCCGGGCGTCACTTCGAGTTCCACCTCATAGGCAGTGACATTGCGCTCATTGGTCGCCTGTGGTGCGATGCGCTGCACCACGCCGGTCAGCGGCGGCGGACCAAGGGCATCGATCAGGACTTCGACTTCCTGACCGGGCGCAACGCGCGCTACGTCTACTTCATCGACCGTCACAGTAACGTTGAAACGGCTTACGTCGATCAGCGTCAACACCGGATTCTGACCGGCTTGCTCGCCAGGGGCCACGGTGATGCGCGCGACCACGCCGGTGAAGGGCGCTTTCAGGGTTGTATCATCAAGCCGGATCTGCGCCAGGTCGAGCTGTGCCTGCGCCTGCGCCACCCGCGCCTGTGCGCGCGCCAGATCGGTTGCGCGCGGATCGGCAGTCAGGCGCGCCAGGTTGGCTTCGGCAGCCGCAAGGTTCGCCTGTTGCGCTGCCAGCGCACCCTGACGCTGCTCGCCGAGCAGGCGGGCAAGGTCGGCTTCCGCCTGTGCCAGCGCCGCGCGCGCAGCAGCAATGCGATCAGGGTTGGGGGTAAGCAGGGCATCGAGGTTTGCCTGTGCGGTTGCGACGCGCGCCTCAGCCTCCGCCAGTCCGGTGATTTCGTTCTGGCGCGCCGTTTCGTGGGCAATACGCGCCTGATTGAGCGCCCGTTCCGCATCTTGCATAGCGCGCTCCGCCTGCGCGAACGCATCGGCATAGGCGCGCTTGCCTGCATCGGTGAGTGGCGCGCCGGTCAACGGGTCCTTGCCGTCCGCCTCGACCCGCGCCAGATTGTCGCGCGCGGCGGCGAAGGCAGTCTGCGCATCGCGCAAACGATTGGCGCGCTCGAACACCTGGCGTTCGGCATCGATCTTGGCGGTTGCAAGAGCGCTGCGCTGCCGATCAAGCGCCGCCTGCGCTTCGGTGAGCGCCGCGCGCGCTGCCGTCAATTCATCGTTGTTCGGCGCCCCTTGCAGGGCGCTCAGGCGGGCGCGCGCCTCCTCGACACGGGCGCGGGCTGCGGCGATGTCGGCGTTTGTAACACTGCCAGCGGTTTGCGCCAGCGCACCCCGTGCAGATTCGACCTGCGCCTGTGCCTGTGCGATTTCTTCCGGCGTTGCGCCCTCCTGCAACTGCCGCAGATCGGCTTCTGCTTGCGCCAGCGCCGCGCGCGCCGACGCTATCTGCGCCTCGGCTTCGCGGCTGTCGAGCCGGATCAGCGGCGCACCGGCCTGAACCAGATCGCCTTCGGCGACCAGGATGTCGGCGACGCGACCGGGGAGGGTAAAACCAAGCGCCGCTTCCTGGCGCGGTTCGATGCGTCCGGTGGCGCTGATGCCGGCAATGAGCGTTTCACGGGTAATGGTGACCGGCGTGCCACCCCGAAGCGGATCGGCGCCGCTGCCCGCCAGCCGTGGCACAACCAGAGTGGCGACGACAGCAACTATTAATACTGCCGCGATAATGACCGGCAGCGAAGGCCGGGGAAACCGTACACCAGGTTTTGCCTGTGGAACAGAAGTCACGAGTCTCTCCTTTGAACAAAACTTCACCTATGCCTTTCCACAGCAATTGCGAAAAGGCGTCTCGAAAGCAATCGCCCGTCGGGGCAGTCTAACGCGCGGCAGTGCCGTAAAGGAAGAGATCGACCAGCGTCTCAGCAGAGAAATGGTCGGTCGAAATCGACTGATATATGTCGCTGCGCTCTGGTTCGACCGGCGGCGCCGTCTGGCGCTGGAACCCTTCCATCAGACCCAGGAACAGCATGGTCAGATCATCGGCGCTGCGTCCCCGCAGTTCACCGCTGTCGATCCCCTGCTGCATCACCTCGCGCAACGGATCGACCATGTAGCGTTTGAACGCTTCAGCCAGGCGACGCTGACGCTCCGGGTTCAGGTGCTCACGCGCCTGATGACGCATCATGCGCGTGTCGCTGTTGGGTTCATGGAGCAGCACCTGCGCCAGCGCAACCAGGCGAGCGCGCGTGTCGGGCTGATTGGCGATGGCGCGCCGCATCGTTGCGTACATTTCTGCCAGCATATGGATCGCCACGAGCACGAACAACTCTTCCTTATCGGAAAAGTGGTAGTACAGCGTTGGCTTGGTCACATCGGCAGCCTGCACAATGTCGCTGATCGACACCGCGCTATAGCCGCGCTGCATGAAGAGCCGCGTCGCCGTCATCAGAATGCGTGCTGCGGTGGGACCGTATGCCGGTTCGTTCAGGATATCTTGCATGGATGATCAACTGCGCTTGTGGAACTGAACGGTTGTGCGCACTCCTTTCCGCCTCTATTGTATCACTTTACCGAACGGTCAGGAATAGTCTACCATAATCGCACAGGTTTTGTCAATAGTCTGCAATGGATTAATTGCAGGCGCTGTGCGACGGCAGGGCGCACGGTCGGAAAGCAGGCGCAGGCGTGTGCGAGCGTGGAAGTAATGGTTTTTGAGAAATTAATCCGGTATCGCCACGTCCAGCCCGCGCAGGCGAACTTCGCTTCCCGTAGCTCGCGACTTTAGTCGCCGGGCCACAAGGCGGATAGCGGAATAATTATTCAAAGTCCATTAAGGGCAACCGTCCTGTCAGGTGTACAATGACCGGAGAACGTCTATGTACGGCGCTCAACCAGCGCGCCCATTAAAGAGGCTTTCCTGCCGAAGCGTTTATGGAGCAGAGGGGTAGGTTTTCTGGCTGAAGCGCTTGTGGAGAGACGATCTCTTCCAGCATGTCCTGAACCAGGTTGACCTCAAAGGAGCGACATGTTTCTGGAAGTTGCGGGCTGGCAATGCATGTGGATGAATTCTCTGCGCCATGTGGTAGAGCACACGACTCACAGCGTCGGAAGCGTCACCTGATATTCGATACGCTCTGGCGACGCAACTCGACGCGAAGCGTCCAGAATCTCGATGGACACCAGATTACCAGCCATATCGTAATCAAGAATCACGCCAGGCTTGTCCTCGTCGCTCTCCGCAACCAGCGTGTCAGCAAAGATGACAGTCAGCGTATCGGTTTCGCGATCATAGATGACCTTCATTCCTTCCCCCAATACTTCGCAACCTTGCTTGTACGATAAACTGTGACGACTACAGGCGGGATAACATCAACGTCGACAAAAACACGGACAAGGTAGAGTTTGGGCGGATCACCAATCTGAAAGCGTGACTGATAGACTGCGCGACCTTCCCGCACGATTTCAACCTGTTCAGGGGCTGCCAGAACGCTGGTGATCTCGCTCTCGCTGATCTGGCGACGACTCATTTCATTTCGAGCGTGCTCAGATATGCGATAGTGGGCAATGGGCTGCGCGTTTGTCATTGTTCATGTGTTGGCACGCCTGTCTCGCACGATGTGAAGTATACACCATCTCTGTTCTGAGGCGAAGGTCATCCCCAGCATGAGGCGTTGATCGGTAATCATCACTGCGGCTTGGGAAGTCGTGCAGTGGCCGCGAACGGTCGCTCAGCCAGCATGAGGCGTTGATCGGTAATCATCACTGCGGCAACTGGTCTGGCACAGCGATACGTTGCGACTGCGACAACGGAAAGAGGGCGCCAAGACGCGACCCATCCGCATCTCAAACGCCCTCCCAAACATTGGTTACCACTTCTGATCCCCGATCTACAACCCCGCTTCCTCACTCTGATCGCGTTGCGGGATGAGCACGTCCCACCAGACGCGCCCGCTGCGCTTCTGCATCAGATCGACATGGATGTGCTTCAGTTCGGTGTACGCCATCAAGCCGTAGATACCGTGTTCGCGCCCGATGCCGCTCTGCTTGTAGCCGCCAAATGGCGCACGCGGCAGAATGATGTGATGGTCGTTGATCCAGACAGTACCGGTGCGGATGCGCTTGGCGACCTCAATCGCGCCTTGAAGATCACGTGACCAGACGGCGGCGCCAAGCCCATAGCGACTGGCATTCGCCAGTTCAATCGCCTCCGTCACGGTCCGGTACGGAATGACCGATAGCACCGGACCAAAGATTTCTTCCTGCGCCAGGCGTGTGCCGTTCTGCACACCGGTGAAGATCGTTGGTTCAATGAATGGACCATACTCAAAACCGGGGATCCGTGCGCGTTTGCCGCCGGTCACCAGGCGCGCGCCTTCGTGCTTGCCGACATCGATGTACTCCTCGACGATCCGGCACTGCGCTTCGGAAACGAGCGGACCCAGGTCGGTTTCCAGATCGAGCGGGTCGCCGATCCGCAGCGAGCGGGCGCGCGTCACCAGACGCTCGAGAAACTCGTCGTGCAGGCTTTCTGGCACCAGGCAGCGCGTTCCTGCTTCACAACTCTGCCCGCCGTTGAAAAAGACGCCGAATAGCACGCCATCGGTGGCGAGTTCGAGATCGGCGTCGGGCATCACCAGGCTCGGCGACTTGCCGCCGAGTTCGAGGGTCAGGCGCTTGATCGTATCGCTCGCCAACCGCATGATATGACGCCCGGTTTCGGTCGATCCGGTGAACGACACCTTGTCCACGCCGGGATGCCGCGCCAGTGCGTCACCAACCTCCGCCCCCGGACCGGTCACGATATTCAGCACGCCGCGTGGCAGCAACCCGGCTTCGTGAATCAGTCTCATCAGCATGAGCGCTGTCAGCGGCGTGTAGGACGCTGGTTTGAGCACCACAGTGTTCCCCGCAGCCAGCGCCGGTGCGATCTTCCAGATCGTCATGAGAAGCGGATAGTTCCACGGCACAATCTGCCCGCAAACGCCGATCGGCTCACGCCAGACGAAATTCCAACTCACCGAGGGAATATCCGTCCACGGCAGCGCCTCATACGGATGGATCGTCGCCAGTTCGGCGAACACGCGCAGATGCTCGACCGACCACGGAATATCGACAAAGGTCGTCTTGCGCAGCGGGGCGCCAAGGTTGCGCGACTCGAGTTCGGCAAATTCGGCGGTGTGCTCTTCGATCAGGTCGGCAATCGCATTGAGGATGCGCGCGCGTTCGTGACCGGGAGTGTGGGGCCAGGGACCGCGATCAAACGCTTCACGTGCTGCTGCCACGGCGCGATCCACATCGGCTGCCGAGCCGCGCGCTACATACGCCATCGTCCGCCCACGCGCCGGTTCGTTGACCGGCATCAGGCCGCCTTCGGCATCGACCCAGCTGCCATTGATATACAACCCATAGCACGGGAGATCATCTGTGATGTGGTCGTCCATGACCGTCCTCCTGGAAGTGTGCATGCATGCCGCTTTGCGTCATCATACCATGACATGGCGCTATGGGGCAATCATGAAATAGCATTGCGCCACTGCTATGCCACAGTGTGAGCCGATAGGCGTTCACAAATCGGCGCGTGACGATGCGTTCGGCAACGGCTTGACCGCCCGCGTTCCGAACCATCCGCCAGCGTCCAGAGTGGAACACACCGTTCAAAGACGGCGTTATCGGCGCCCGAAACGTCATTGGAGAATGACCATGACGAAAGACGGCAGCCTGCTCGCTTCTGCTATAATGTTCGATGGAATAGTCGCCCAAGCGATCAACCAGGGATTTGCTGCTGCAAGAGCAGTTTGGCAGAGCATGGAACGCGGATTTCCACAGGTTGATACCCATGCATTGATTGCTCGTCATGACCGCAGCGCCATCGTGATCCGCGTTTCTGATCCGATACATTGCGTTAGCACGACGACGTCTCTTGCAGGCTCAGGTCGAGGTGAAAGGAAGTTGCTATGCAGTGGCCTGTGTTGGTGCGCCGGGGATGGCTGGTCGTGCTGTCCTCCCTGCTCCTGGTGTCGTGCGGGTTGCTCGAACCGCCGCCGCCGACTCCGACGCCTGAGCCGCGCGTGTTGCGCGTCTACACTGTGCGCGACCCCGCTATCGAGGGGGTGGTTGAGATTGTCAGCCAGGAGTTTCGCCGTCGTCATCCCGACGTGCAGATTGAACTCATCGACGGCAGCGGCGATTATAGCGAATTGCGAGGCAGCGCCGCAGCCGGCAACGTTCCCGATGTCGTCTGGCTGATCGATATGCTGACCGAGTCGCTGCTCGAGTCTGATCTAATCATCGATCTGGAAGAATTCGCCAGAGGCGACGACAGCGTCAACCTGGCAGATGTGCATCCGATGGCGCTGGAACTCGGACGATCCCGCAAGCGCCCTGGTCTGTTCATGATTCCGGTATCGCTCGAAACCATTCAGATGTATTACAACCGTTCGCTCTGGGAACAATCCGGCGCGCCGCTGCCGCGCGATGACTGGACATGGGATGATCTGATCGCAGCGTGCAAACGCCTTCAGGGGGCGGCGCCAGGGGTTGATTGCCTGAGTTTCACGAATGCCAGCCTAAACGGCTACGCCTGGTGGGTTTACTGGCTGCCGTGGGTGCGCGGCGCTGGCGGCGATGCGCTCAGCGCTGACGGAACGCAATCAACGTTGAGTTCGCCGCAGTCGCTCACAGGGTTGCAGGCATATGTCGATCTCTGGCTCACGCACAAAATCGCAGCCCCACCCGCTTCTGGCGGACGCGACTGCTTCGTGGATCAGACGTGCGCTGCATTCTTTTCGTTTGCCGGCGTTGCGCAGCGGTACCGCGATCAGATCGGCGACCGCTTCGCCTGGGATGTGCAATTGGTTCCGAGCCATCCGGCAGGACGCTTCACCGGCATCGGCACGTATGGCTTCGCCGTAACGCGCGCCTCGCGCGATCCGCAACTGGCATGGGATTTTGTGAAAATCTTTATTGCTCCAGAAACGCAGCGTGCGCTGACGGCTGCACATCTGGGCACGCCGGTGCTCCTGTCGTTGAGTAACGATCCGACAATGATGCAACTGCCCGCGCCACCGGCGAACATGCGCGCGTTTGTGATCGGGCGCGAGGCAGGTATTGCACCGCCGCGCTACCCGACGGCATGCGGCAGCGTCTACACCGGTCCGGTGGCGTCGGCTCTCGATGACGCGCTCAACGCCGCAGTGCGCGGGTTGGCGTCCGTCGAGGGGGCGTTTGCGGTTGCAGACCGCAAGATACAGACATGCCTGGATGCGAATCGGTAGGCGTGAGAATCGGGAACTGAGAACTGAGAACCAGGAACTGAGAACCGGACACGACGGCGCGCCCCATCCGCGCCTATCCGTGCGCACCCTCCCCCCATCCGCACCCATCCGTCGCAATCTGTGCCTATCCGTGCGCACCCTCCCACCATGCGCCGGAACACAACCGACCACCGGGCGACGCTCAGGAGAACGTCGCTCCCTTGTGATAACAGCCACGTCCGCTGGTCATCGCTGTGTGTGAGAGCCGGGCATTGAGATCAGGGGGTCATCCATCGCCTGGCATCTGATATAATAGTCGGGAGAAAAAAATCGCTTTTGCGTGCTCCACCCGCATCGTGCAGTCACCAGGAAACCTGTAATATGTCCACAATTGCACAGACACGCTTCTCAAACGCAACGTTACTCAGAGCTGGCGGCGCAGCGGCACTGGCTGCGGTTGCGGCAAATGTCGTCGCTCGCCTGATCCTTGGGGCAGTTATGCCGCTGCCGCCGGATTTCATGCCATTGACGTTCGGACCGATCATTGCCTTTACGCTCTTCTTTACGCTCATCGGCATCGGAGTGCTCGCCGTGGTCAATCGTGTCGCTGCCAATCCGCTCCGAACCTACAACATTATCGGCGTCATCGCGTTCTTTGTGTCGCTCGCGCCAAATCTGGCGGGCGCCGCCAATCCATCGGCGATGCCAATGGGAGGAACCGGGACCGATTATCTCATCCTGATCGTCTTCCACGTCGTGGCAGCGGCGGTGTTCCTTGGGGTTCTGAACCTTCTGGTGCGCAGGATGCAACCGCACAGATGATCCGTCGCTTGATCATCCTGGCGCTGGCATCCCTTGGCGCTTCTTCTCTCTACCTCCCCGGCTTCACCAATGCGCTGCTGGCTGATGATTGGGCTGTGATCCAGCGCAACCTCGATCTGTCGCTCCGTGACCTGCCGCACCTCCTCACTGCGACCCACGGCGGTTGGTATCGTCCGGTGTTCGACCTCTTCATCGCTGCCTGCGCCCGAATCTTCGGCTTCGAGGCAATGGGGTATCACGTTGTCGCGTTGGTGCTGTACGTCGCAGTGACAACGCTGGTTGCCGACATTATCAGTACAATGACACAACGTATCGATATTGGGATGCTGGCAGCCATCCTCTTCAGCGTTCACGGAGCGCACGCCGAACCGATACTGTGGGTCTCGGCATCGAACGAACTGCTGGCAGGGTTGTTCGTTCTGCTCAGCCTGCGGATCTATCTGGCATTCCGCACTGCCCCGGCGCCGGGCAGATATTACGCGCTGACGGTCGTATGCTACGTGCTTGCTATTGGCGCGAAAGAAACCGCCATCTTCCTTCCTGTTGCGCTTGCAGTCTACGATCTGCTCGATGCAAACGCAGAGACATGGCGCGAACGCCTCCGCCGCCTCACGCCGGTGGCGCCGCTGCTGGCAATTCAGGGGCTGTTCGTCGCCTTTCGCCTCTCGACCGGTTCGCCCTATCCGGTTGAGATCGATCCTGTCCGGATCGCCATCAATCTTGGGTATTACCTGGCAGTCGGACTCTTCGCGCTGCCGGACAACTATGGCTATCTGACATCGCTCCCTCTCTGGCGGGATCAACCGGTTCTGCCATTCGTCGCCGTGACCGGTGCGACGGGCGCGCTGGGTATGCTGGGATGGCTGGGCTGGCAGGCGCGCCAGCGCATCCCCCGCCATCAGGCGCGCATCCTGCTGTTTGCCGCAGCGTGGAGCGCCATTGCGTTGCACCCGGTCCTCCTGACTGCCACCGGTCGCACCGCATTCATGGCAACGATCGGGATCGCCTGGATGATCGCCGTGGGATGGAGTGCAGTCTGGCAGGTGGCTGAAGAGCGGCGAGCATTGTGCGTTACGGCGCTGATCCTGCTGATCGGAACGCACGCAGGCGTCGCCTCATACCGCGCATACTGGTGGCGCCAGGCGGGGCGCGAAATGGAACGCGCCCTCGCATGGATGGACTCAACCCTGACAGATGTTCCTTCTGGCGCAATTGTGTGCGTGACCGGATTGCCGGATCACCTGCATCATGCCTATGTGTTCAGAAATGCGTTTCCGACACTCAATCGAGTGCGCTTTCCCGATCACATGGTGCATGCGTTTCTCGATGCCGACAGGCATCTGGCACAGACCGCCGAAGTGTGCAAGAGCGCATATATCATTCACTACATCGACGCTCCCTTGCCCGCTGCTGCCAGATCAGCGCGCTTCTGCTATGCTTTGGACTACGTTATACCAATGACGATTGACGATGCCGCATGCTGGTCATGCCGCGCGCAGCGACGGGTCATGCCGCGCGCAGCGACGGGTCATGCCGCGCGCAGCGAGGAATCTGCACGGGTCGCGCAAGACCCCTCGCGCGGCTCGGGGTGACCATGCCGGATGGTCACCGGTCATTGGTATTACCCTGTCCAATTCCTCGCTGTGTCGTCCTGTGGTCAGCGCGCAGCGTCATGCTCACGCGCAATTGCCAGCGATGAGGCTATCAGCCAGCGACAGGCGACGATCACCTGAACGCAACTCTGCGCTCATCGTCGGCAACATATTCGAGCCAATGGGAGTTTGCCGCTTCTCTCATCTGTGCGCAGGTGAGCTCTGCGCGCTCATCGCCGGCAACATATTCGAGCCAATGGGAGCATCGCCTTTATGCGGCTTCTCCTGTCGAGTGCCGTCTGTTCACGTCGTCGCATAGCCCGACACTGCCGCGAAGCGCGACAGGTCCGCCACAAAACCGTTCACAGGCAACCGGATTCCCTGCGATGCCTGCGCGATTGTGACCCTGCACGACGCGATAGAGCGGTGGAGGGCGCAGCACAATGCTTTCCATTCGCTGCGCTCGGAACATCGGCTGCTGCGCGCCGTATCACGGCGAAGGCACAGCGTGAGGGGTGACGCACCCCTCACGCGCGCCGTCGGCGGGGCGGAATGCCGAGCCGACGGCGCCAGTTGCCGAGGGTGCTGACCGAGACGTTGAGCGCAATCGCGATCCGGGTGAGCGGCAGTTGTTCTTCCAGGTACAGGCGACGGAAGAGCGCCTCGTCGAATGGCCTGGCGGTAAAACGCCCTGTGCGAAGCGTTACGCCGCATTGCCGCAGGTAGCGCGCAATGGTGGCCGGATGACAATCATACAGGCGCGCCAGCGTGATCGTGGTGGCGCCCGCCTCGTACATGGCGCAAAGACGGTCACACGGCAGGGAAAGACGACGCGGCATGGCACCTCCACACGTTTTCGTGTAAATCCGGTAAAAAAGAAGGACGCTTCGACTGCGCCCTTCTTTTCGATCTATTCTAACACGGAAACGTGTATGTGTCAATCGCTGTTGGCGCCTGCCCCGCCGGCATCGACGCGCTCGGCAGGCGCCTCGCCATTGTGCTGTGCACCATCGCCATCAGCGGGCGTTTCGGCGGTTTGGGGCAGATACGGAAAACCGGCGCGCTCAGCCACCATGCTCAACGTTTTCTGGGTCGAGCGATGCGGCGTATGCAGACCGGTTTCCCATTCGCTGATCGTCTGCTGCCGCACCTCCAGCAGATCTGCCAGTTCGCGTTGAGTCAGGTCCATATGTTCTCGCAACGCGCGAATCATTTCAGGCTTCCAGACATACGTCGCCCGGCGGCGGCGCCTGTTCTGTTCTGTGCTCATACGCTTTCTCCCCTCTACAGCCCATCAGTGCCACATAATTCAATTTGTATCAATATTGTAACACGCCAGCGGATTGTTTGAAAAGGCGCAAACGTTGACACACCGTTCATTCGACGCCGCTTGTCGTATACGACGCCTGGCGGTACAATAACAGGTACGACTCCTGATACCACGGGGGATGGCATTGATCAGTTACGAAGAACTCGCAACAGGGCTGGAAGAAGCCTGGCTGATCGCCGGTCTGCACGAACATGCCGTGATCGAGAGCATTCAACCGGAGACGCTGGATCGCACTTACCGCGCTGAACTCTTCCCCGAACATCCTGAACCGATCGGCGAGGGATGGTCGCCGCCATGGGTCGAACTCAACCTGGTCTGGACGGCGGCGCACCAGTTGTATTCGGAAGGACGCGACATCGCGCCGGGTCCGCTCGAACTGGCATGGACCTACACCGTCGATATTCGGTCGGTTGATCGTAGCGATGCTGAGTTGATCCGCGCGTTCAACGGCGCAGTGCGCGCCGCGCTGCGCCGCGTTGCGCCGGATTTCCCCCCGCCGGCGGACTATATCGCCGTCGAAATCCGTCGCGGCTACCGCATCGATGAGAAGCCATCGCCCGTGTATGTTCAGATTATCGGCACGAATGTGACCGATCTGAGTGATCTCTGGGGGCAGCGGAGTTCGGAAGCGCTGCGCGATGTGTTGCGCAGCGAGTTACTCATCGTGGCGACGCTGCTGCATAGCCTGGGGGAGACGTTTACTCCTGGCGGCATTGGCGGTTATCGCTCGGTGGATACAGCGTAACCGCGTTTGATCTTGCGGCGTGGTATAATAACGGTGTGCAAAACAGGGCATCCATGCCAGGGGCATGGATGTGGTTTGGATGATGGGTGCAGGTGCGGCAGAAGACGCTGCCGAGCCTATCTTGTTGTTGGCGAGAAAGGAGCGGCGAAGATGCCATCGACGACGATCTTCGCAGCACAACGAGAGCGACTCGAAGCGGAGCGCGACGCATTACTCGCCGAGATCGCCGCACTGGAGCGGGAACGCGCCAGTCGTGAGGAGAGCGCCGGTATCGGAAATGTGGTTGCCGAAGAGATGATGGAAACGCTGGTGCGCGAACGTGACCTCGCTCTGCGCAGCAATGCGCGTGATCTGCTTGAACAGGTCAACGCCGCGCTGCGTCGCATCGATGAAGGCACGTATGGGATCTGCGCCGATTGCGGCGAACCTATCCCGCTTGAACGACTGGAGGCGCTCCCATATGCAACGCTGTGTGTCCGTTGCCAGGCGGCGCGTGAGCGCGCCCGGCGCTGGTAGTCTTCCTGGCGCATCTGTGGACGGGCGGGCGCCAACAGCCCCTTGCGGTTCGGTGCGATTCCACAGGGGGCTGTCTGTTCATGCGCAAGACGCGCGGCGCGCGGCGAGGGACGAGCGGCGCGAAGGGGGGAAGGTCGTCATACAGGGCGCGCCGACGTGTGGCAAGTTCGTGGTGTCGTGGCACGCGGCGCGCAGGAAGATGACGGGTGAAAAGGTCGCAGATTGGAACGTGGCATTGCCCCCGGGCACATCTTCGTGTTCCTGGTGGATAGCAGGGTCCGGCAAAGGAAGAGGGAGCACGGAAGGCGGGAGGGGGCGGGTGGAAGGCGGTCAGATGGGGCGCGTTCCGCCTTGCACATTGCACGTTCCCGATCCCAGAGGTCTTGACTGTGGAACAACGTCAGCGGAGTGGCGCTGCTCATTGACAGACCGGCGCTGTGAGGGAGAGGCGTGGGGCGTAAGAGGCGAGAAGGTGGGAGGTTGGAGGTGGAAGACAAGATGGTTGACTTCTCGCTCCTAACCCCTTATCCCTGATTTTCAGAAAGCGACAGAGAGCATTGACCAATTCGCGCACAACCCTACGGCACGAGTTGCAACGTTATTGGTTGCGTCCGGCTGTGATTGCTGCAACAATTCTCGCCTTTGACCAGGCGACAAAAGCATGGGTGCTCAACACTTTGGGCACGGTCGAAGGGACATCCCGCCCGCTCATCGGCGACTGGCTGAGCCTGACGCTGATTCATAATACCGGCATTGCGTTCGGAATGTTCGATGCCGGCTTCTCGCATGTTTTCACGGCGACGTCGCTCATTATCAGCCTGGGCGCGATGTATTTTTACCGCTATCATCTGCCCGGACCACACCTCATCTCACAGGTATGCCTTGGGCTGATCGTCGGTGGCGCGATCGGGAATATCATTGATCGGTTGCGCTTTGGTTATGTCATCGATTTCGTGCACGTACACTGGTTCCCCGGCATCTTCAATGTCGCCGACAGCGCAATTACCGTTGGCGTCGCTGTGCTGGCGCTCTTCCTGCTGCTAACCGGCGATGGCGATCAACGGCGAGCAGGCTCCGACGATGCGCTCTTGAACGATCTCCTTAATCAGGACCCGCGCAGACCCGGTCCGTAGAGCGCAGTCGCACCGACAAGGCGGAACAGGGGCGGAAGAGGGGGGCGCAGGGCAAGCGGCAAGAGATACGAGCGACGCAGAGGCGGCGCGCCGCGACACGCAGTGCAACGGTCTGTCATTAAGGGCAGGGCGAGAGGCGGGAGAGATGGCAGGCGTATGACGGGCAAAGGTAGACGGCGCAGCCGCACACGCAAGAACCGAGTAAAGGGCATTGTCAGGGTCGAGCGAGGACATGGTGCATGGTGAACTGCTTCAACTGATCGTCGAGGCTGCCGATGAGGGTCATCGCCTGGACCGGTACATCGCCGGGAAAGTGCCCGATCTCTCGCGCACCTATGCTCGCCATTTGATCGAAGACGCCCGCGTGCTCCTCAACAATCGCCAGGTGCGTCCAGCCTCCCCTGTGCGCGTCGGAGATGTCGTCACCGTGCAATTGCCGGAACCACAGCCCGTCGGTCTGGTCGCCGAAGCGCTCCCGCTCCAGATTGTGTACGAGGACGATGATGTCGTTGTGATCGACAAGCCTGCGGGCATAGTTGTGCATCCCGCACCCGGTCACAACCGCGGCACGCTTGTGAATGCGTTGATCGCGCGCTATCCTGAGATGGCGATCAGCGGCGATCTGCGCCCCGGCATTGTGCATCGGCTCGACCGCGACACGTCGGGGTTGCTGGTGGCGGCGCGCAACGACCGCGCGTTGCATTCGTTGCAGGCACAACAGCAGGCGCGTCGCATGTTAAAAATCTATCTTGTGGTCGTCGAAGGACGGATGAATGAGTCTGGGGGGGTGATCGATGCACCCATCGCGCGCCATCCGACCGACCGGGTGCGCATGGCGGTGATGGCCGGCGGAAGACCGGCGCGCACCCACTGGCGCGTCCTGGAAGAACTGGGGGAGTATGCGCTGATCGAGGCGCGTCTGGAGACGGGACGAACCCATCAGATACGAGTGCATTTCGCCTCGCGCAATCGCCCCGTGCTCGCCGATCCGCTCTACGGACCGAAGCGTCCGCGCGCAACCTTTGGATTGACGCGCCAGTTTCTCCATGCGCATCGCCTGGGGTTTGCGCTGCCATCGAGCGGCGCATGGGTCGAGTTCACCTCGCCGCTGCCGGACGATCTGGCAGCAGCGCTCGCGCGATTGCGGCAGCGCGCCAACAGCGCCATCAGGCGCACGTGATGTCATACCAATAACGATTGAAGATGCCGCATGCTGGTCATTCCGAGCCCTTCGCTTCGCTCAGGGTAAACGCAGCGAGGAATCTGCGCGGGTCGCGCACAACCCCTCGCGCTGCTCGGGGTGACCATGCCGGATGGTCACCGGTCATTGGTATCAGCCCATGAGACGCAGGCGGTAGTCGGCATGACTATCAGCAGGTCATGCGCCAACCAAATCACATCATCGCCGAACGATCTTTGCTGCTGTTGATCCTGCTCTCGTCCGTGTCTCGCGCCCGACAATCGTCTCACCCACCGTTGTCGCAAGCAACGCTCCTCTCATCGTGTATTATGTGCAGGGTGAGACGTCAACGAACTGAGGATGGTCGCCCGAAAGTGGTTGGATTTACTCACGAAGTCGCTACGGTTGCGCCGAGGGTGTAATACCAATGACGCTTGACGATGCCGCATGCTGGTCATGCCGCGCGCAGCGACTGGTCATTCCGAGCCCTTCGCTTCGCTCAGGGTAAACGCAGCGAGGAATCTGCGCGGGTCGCGCACGACCCCTCGCGCTGCTCGGGGTGACCATGCCGGATGTTCACAGGTGATTGGTATAACCTTGTTGAAGAGGAGGAGTCATGAGACCGAAAATTTCGATCATCGGTGCGGGATTCGTTGGTTCGACCGCCGCTCACTGGATCGCGTCCAAGGAACTGGGTGACGTGGTGCTGGTCGATATCATTGATGGCGTGCCGCAGGGCAAGGGACTCGATCTGTTGCAGGCCGGACCCATCGAGGGATTCGATGTGAAGATCACCGGCACAAACGACTACGCTGCAACCGCAAACTCCGACATCATTATCGTGACCTCGGGCGCGCCGCGCAAACCCGGCATGAGCCGCGAAGACCTGATCCGCGTCAATGCCGACATCACGCGCGACTGCATCTCCAAGGCGGCGCCGCTCTCGCCCGATGCGGTGATCATTATGGTGAACAACCCGCTCGACACGATGACGTACCTGGCGAAGCAGGTGAGCGGCTTCCCCAAGAACCGCGTTGTGGGGCAGGCAGGCGTCCTTGATACTGCGCGCTACCGGACGTTCATCGCCATGGAAGCCGGGGTGTCGGTCGAGGATATTCAGGCGATGTTGATGGGGGGGCATGGCGACGAAATGGTGCCATTGCCACGCTTCACCACGATCAGCGGCATTCCGGTGACCGAGTTCATCAGCAAGGAACGGCTCGACGCGATCATTGAACGCACACGCAAAGGCGGCGGCGAAATCGTCAATCTGCTGAAGACGGGCAGCGCCTACTATGCGCCGAGCGCCGCGACCGTACAGATGGTCGAGGCGATCCTGCGCGATAAGAAGCGCGTGTTGCCGTGTGCCTGTTACCTCGAAGGCGAGTATGGATTGAACGACATCTACTTCGGCGTTCCGTGCGTCCTTGGCGCCGGCGGCGTCGAACGGGTGCTCGAACTGCCGTTGAACGACGAGGAAATGGCGCTGGTGAGAAAGAGCGCCGAAGCGGTGAGTTCGTCAATCGCAACGCTCAAGCAGATGTAGGTCTTGCGGCGACAATGACGATTGCACAGAACATGTGCGAGAGGTGGAGGGATGCCCGTTGCTCTGGCAGCGGTGCTCCCTCATATGTGATGTGTGAGCGTCTCGACGCCTTTTGTGTTGTACCTCCACTTCCTTCCCGGCATCGCTTGAGAGGGATTTTTGGGTGTCCTGACACCCGAAAGAGACGATGCACAATGTGGACTTGCCGAACAAACGCCGTTGGTGAGCGTTCCTTTGTGGGCGCGCCACGCAGTCGCTATTGCCGACGCACCGCGCAATAACGGCAGATTGGGATTATTCAAACCGGCGCAATGCGCCATGCAATCTACGCTCGGGGCAACACATCATGGACGCAGCAGAGCGCATCCCGCTCCCATCGAAGATTTCTCTGCAACGCCAGATGATCGGCGGCGACCGTTTCTACAATCTATCGCGCTGGGGCGTGACTATCCTGCTCATCGGGATTGTTCAACTGATTGCCGGTGAGTCGCTCTGGTCCCCCACTGCTGCGCACAGCCCGATGATCGTCGTGATGTGGGGATACGTCGTCTTCACTACGCTGGCGACGATTATGGTGTTTATTCCGCAAATTGCGGCGTTCCTGCGGTTCAGTTTTGCCGTCGATATTCTGGCATTGCTGCTGCTGACGCTCTTCAACCCCGATCCGCGCGAGATTCTCTATCCGCTCTTCCTGCTACCGCTCGTCAATGCGGCATTCCGCCTGAATTCGTCGGCAAGTTTGCTAACCGGGCTGATCACCGCATTCGCGTACATCGGAGCCTATCTGATCGCGCGCATTGGTCCGGGCAACGGCTCGATTCCGTCCGATCCACTCGGGTATGTGGGGCTGACGTTGCGCGCGCTGGCGCTCGTGTTCATTCCCTGGATTACGGGGGGGTTGGCGGAACGCTGGAGCGCCAGCAACCGGTTGAGTGTGGCGCTGGCGGAAGAGAAGGCGGCTGAGGCGTTGCGTGAGGCGAATGCCTACCGCGATCAGACGCGCGCGCTGTATGAGGCAGCGTATACGCTGGCGACGACCAACGATTATCAGAACGTGCTCGAAGTGACGCTTGACGAAAGCCAGAAACTGGCGCCGTATACGTGTGGGATGGTGCTCCTCTCCACCGGGCAGACCAATCAACTGTTCGTCGCTTCGTCGCGCGGGCTGGACCCCAACGACCAGGAACGCATTGTAACGATCGGACCCGGCGCCATCGGGCGAACGATACGCGGTTCGGACCCGGTGGTGCTGGATAATTTCCGGGATGACCCCGAATTGATGGCGTTCACATCGCTGCACCGGCATCGCACCGCCTGCCTGTTGCCGCTCCGCTTCGGACTGAACACATACGGGGTCATGGTTTTCGCCAGCGACCACGAACGCGCCTTTGGACACGAAGAGGTCGAGAAACTCGCGGCGCTGGCATCCTATGCGCTGGTGGCGCTACAGAACGCCCAACTGATCTACGATCTGCAACAGGAACGCACGAAACTCCTGTCGAAAGAGGAAGAGGTGCGCCATCAACTGGCGCGCGACCTGCACGACGGACCGGCACAGGCGCTGGCGGCAATCACGATGAACGTCGAGTTTATCAAGCGCCTGCTCGAACGCGACCCGGCGCGCGTCCTGCCCGAACTCGACAAACTCGGACAACTCGCCAAGCGCACCACTCACGATGTGCGCACGATGCTGTTCGAATTGCGTCCGCTGGCGCTCGAAACGCAGGGTCTCGATGTGACGCTACAACAGTACTTTGAGCGCTTCCGCGACAATCCGACCAAAATCATTCTCGAAGCCGATACCATTGATGCGCAACTCGACACGAAAGTCGAGGGTACGCTGTTCAACATCGTTCAGGAAGCAGTTAATAATGCGCTGAAACACGCAAAAGCGCAGCACATCTGGGTGCGCCTGCGCCAGACGCCAACGACGCTCGAAACGATCATTGAAGACGACGGGCGCGGCTTTGATGTCGAGAAGGTGCGTGCCAGCTACGATCAGCGCGGTTCGTTCGGCTTGCTGAACATCGAGGAACGCGCCTCACTGATGGGTGGCGTCGCCGAAGTGACCTCCACGCCAGGCAAAGGCACGACGTGGAAGGTGATTGTGCCACTCCAATGACGTCTGCGAATCCTTACCTCTCCCTCGCGCGCGTCCGCGCTGCGCTCCACGCTCTGGACCTGCGCCCTTCCCGCAGTATGGGGCAAAACTTCCTGATCGACGGCGCTGCACTGGCGAAGATTGTCAACGCTGCCCAATTGACCTCTGATGATACAGTCATCGAAGTTGGTCCCGGTTTGGGTGTGCTGACGTGGGAATTGATGCACCGCACCCGCGCAGTCATCGCCGTCGAACTCGACCATCGCCTGGCGGATCGGTTGCGCGCCGAGTTTCGCGCGTTCTCCAATCTGGCGATCATCCAGGGCGATGTGTTGCGCCTACCACCAGAGGCGATCCTCGCAGAACACGACCCCGACGCATCCTCCGGCGCCCGACCGTACAAGGTCGTCGCCAATCTTCCCTATGCCATCACATCAGCAGCGCTGCGCCACTTCCTCAGCAACCCGCTCCGCCCGGCGCTGATGGTCGTGCTGGTGCAACGCGAAGTCGCCGACCGCATCTGCGCGCGCCCCGGCAATCTGAGTGTCCTGGCGCATGCTGTCCAGATCTATGCCGAACCCGAGATCATCGCGCGCATCCCGGCTTCCTGTTTCTTTCCCACACCCGAAGTCGAGTCGACCGTTCTGCGGTTGCGGATTCGCCCGCAACCTGCCGTTGTACCCGATCAACCGGAGGCGCTGCTGCGCCTGATCAAAGCCGGGTTCCTCCATCCGCGCAAGCAGTTGGGAAACGCGCTACCCGGCGGAATGGCCGCCATGGGGATGAAAACCGACAAACAGAAAATCCTGAACGCGCTCACCGCCGCCGGCATCAACGCCACCCGCCGCGCCGAAACCGTGACCCTCGATGAATGGGGCGCGGTGTATCGGGCATTGAAGATGGACAGCGAGAAGGTGAAAGGGTGAAGCGGGCAGTGCAGACGCATCTGTCGCGCAACAGTTTCTGTGCGCCGGAGCAGTAGTACCAAGTACGATTGACGATGCCGCATGCGTGTCATTCCGAGCCCTTCGCTTCGCTCAGGGTAAACGCAGCGCGGAATCTGAGCGGGTCGCGCACGCCCCCGCGCGCTGCTCGGGGTGACCATGCCGGATGGTCACAGGGATTTGGTATAACCCCCTCCTGCTCTCCTCTCGGGAGTCGGAAACTTTCCCACTGCATCCGGCCAGGGATGGGAGAGCAGAGGTGGAGGGCAACTCGCCCCTACCGGCAGGAGGCGCTTCCTTCGCCCTCAGCAGCGGCGATCAGAGGTGAGGTCCAAACCAGGGAACCACAGTCGCACAGCACGACGCGGGTGCCGGAGCAGACAGGATGACACGCACCGAAGGTCAGGCATCCCTACCCCCGACCCTCAATCCACTCCACAAACGCCCGGAGATCGGGGACTTCGGCGAGCGGTGCGGGACCGTCTGGCGGCAACGGTTCGCGTTTGCGGTTGACCCACACAACCGGCAATCCCAGGCGTGCGGCGGGGACGACATCGTGGAAGTGGCTCTGCGCGACATGCAGCCAGCGCAACCCGCCGATCCGCTCTCGGGCAGCAATGAAATGGCCAGTATCCGGTTTGTAGGAGCCAACCTGCTGCGCGGTGACGATCAGGTCGATTGGTGCAGTGAAATGCCTGATCGTTGCTGCAAGCAAATCGTCGTCTACGTTCGACAGGATGCCAAGGCGATACCCGGCGGCGTGCAACCGCTCGAGCGCCGGATTCGTGTCGTCGAACGGCGTCCACTGCGGCAGCGTCGCCGCAAAGAACTGCGCCGTGTCGTCGTCCATAGGCCAACCAAGCATCGCCGCTGCGCGCTGAGCGGTCTCCGCCAGCACCTGTCGGTAGGGGCGGTATTCACCCGCCTCGACCTGTGGCTCAATGGTGTGATAGGCGGCAAGCGCAGCGTCAAGATCGATCTCGACACCGGCGCGACGCGCGGATGCTGCAAACCCGCTGCGGATGCCGCCATCCCAGTCGATCAGCGTGCCGTAGCAATCGAATGTGATTACATCGTACTCGCGAGTCATCAGAACGCTCCTGCATGGAAGTCACTTCACCTGATCCCGCCCCAGCACTACGACGATGTCAACCGTCGGATTGACGCCATCGGGAGACCCGCGCCGGATGTCGGCGTTCAGCAGCACCGCCAGGCGGCGGGCAGTGGCGGGTTTGCCGGTCACATCATACACGATAGTGCGGAGCACATCGCTGCGCGGCGCATCGGCGGCGGGCACAACGGTAAACCCTGCCGACTCAAGTTCACCGCTGACGCGCCGCGCAAGTCCGGTGATGCCAGCGCCGTTCAGCACCTGAATGCGCGCCTCTTCGGTTTCGACATCGGGTGTCGCCAGAAAGGTGCGCACCACCCCGCGCACCTCCTCTGGGTCCCAAAGAATGTCGGACCCGATTTCGCGGAAGTTGGGCGCAGTATCGGGTGCGATGCGATACTGCCCGATTGCCGACGGGTCGATCCCGGTTGCGATCCACGCCATACCCAGCAGCATATCAGGGCGCGACAGCGGCAGAGTTGTGGCGAATGCGCCATCGAGCGCCCGACCGAGCGCTGGCGCCAGCAATGCTGCACCGATGGGACCACGGGAGCGCAGTTCGTCGATGATGGCGCGAATGACCTGTTGCTGACGTTCGGCACGTCCGAAGTCGCTGTCCGCGTGGCGGGTACGGGCGTAGATCAGGGCGCGCGCCCCATCCATCCGTTGCGGACCAGGCTCAAACGCGATGCGCACCGTACCGAAATCGGGAGTCGGGTAGGCATCATCGACAATCCGGCGCGGTACGTCGATGGTCACGCCGCCGAGCGCATCGATCACACGCGCAAAACCGTCGAAATTGATCTGCGCTGTGTAATGAATAGGAAGGTCGAGAAACCGCTCGACCGTCTCGGCAGCAAGCGCCATTCCCCCTTGCGCTGGCGTTGTCGTCTCGCCGTAGAGTTTCTCGGCAGCCGTATAGCCGCGCCCGTAGGCGACATTGATCTTGGTGGGACCAATGTCACGCACATCCACGCGCGTGTCGCGCGGGATGGAGAGCAGACTGACCCGCCGACCAATGGTGTCGAGATGCACAACGATAAGGGTATCGCTGCGCACCCCTTCTTCCGGGTGATCCGGACGCTCATCGACCCCGATGAGCAGGACATTGATCCCCGTGCCGGGCGGGTTGAGCGGGGGGAATGGTCGCGCATCGGCGACGCTCAGCGGCGCGACGGCGGCAGCGAACTGCCAGTAGAGCAGAGCGACGAGGATGATCAGCAGCACACCGCTCAGCATCAGTACCCGACGGATGCGTTGCCACGCGCTGCACCGGGCGGGAGGCGTCGCAACTCGTGCGCGCCGAATGGCGATGGTGTCGCCGGTGTATGCGCGACGGCGCGCCTGTCGATTGGATGTATCTTTGTCGTATCGGTCGTACATATGACAGAGTATAGCGCATGCAATCAACGATTAATCTGACAGATTGATGGCATCGTATGTCAGTGCGTGATCATCAAACTGTAAACTTTGTGTGGTATGTTGGGGAAGGGCAAAGACAAGGAACACAAGGCGAGGGGCGGGAGAGGTTGAACGTTGAAGGTGCAAGGGCAGACAGGGTCGCGCCTCTCCTGGGCGCCCACCGAACCGCATGCGCCCGCCGGGTGGTTCACAGGTGAAAGATGAAAAACGAGCCATCATCAACGCACATTCATGCCCAGAATCTCTGCACCCTTGTGTGTGCTCATACATTCGCAACACGAGATCACAACCGCACCATTTCGCCTCCCCCTGCCGGAGGTTCAAGGGCGGACCGAACCCCCGCGCGCACCCCGCACACCCACGACGGGACGACCCGCGCGCGGCGCCAGCTCTCCGCTTCCGCGCGCAGGAGCGGCGGGTTTGCCTCGTTGCGCAGGCGTCCCGCTGCGCGCGTTGGTCTCCCCTCTCCCTGCGGGAGAGGGGCAGGGGGTGAGGGTACAACGGCGCATCCCAACGCCATGCATGCCCGCTCTGCGCATGCGTGCTGTTCGCCCTTAAACTACCAGAGGAGAGACACGAACACCGTGCAATCTATAACCCGCAAAAACCCATTGGAGTATCGCGTATGACGCTACTGATCGCATCGAAAACCAGGTTCATCCCGGCAAAGGATTATCACGTACCCATCGAAACACACCCACACGAACCACACGCGCTCAGAGTGCGCCCGCGGAAACGTCGGCCCCTGCGTGGACGCCAGACAATCGAGGCAACGAAACTGCATATCAACCGTGGGTGGCTCGGTCTTGGCGCAGTGGCGTCCGCCGTCGGATTGGCGGGGATCAGTCTGTTCGGTTGGCCCGTCATCGCTGCGGGAGGAGCATTCAGCATTGCGGCGCTTGGTCATATGCTGCTGGGCGAACCGGCGCGCCCGATCCTGGAGCGCGTCACCATGCGCCTCCCGGCGCTGCCACCAGAACTCGACGGTTTGCGCATCGGACATCTGACCGATAGCCATCTCGGGTTTCGCTACAGTGAGACGAATCTGGCATGGGGCGTCGAACAGATGCAGCGCGAACGCCCTGAGCTGATCGTCCTTACCGGCGACATCGTCACGCATCACTGGGCAATCCCCGATGTGCCACGGTTACTGCGCGGATTGCGCGCACCGCTTGGCGTCTACGCCGTCCCGGGCAACCACGACCACTGGGAAGGTCTGGCGGATCTGCGTGCTGCGTTGACGCTAGCAAACATCCCGCTGCTGCTTAATGAACATCGCCGGTTGTCGTGGAACGGCGGCGATCTCTGGCTGATCGGCATCGATGATGTGTGGGACGGGCGACCATCACTGCGGCAGGCGCTGCGCGGCGTGCCGCCTCATGGCTTCAAACTGCTCCTCTCACACGCGCCCGACGTGGCAGAGAGTGCAGCGCACGTCGGCATTCACGTGCAACTGTCGGGGCATACACACGGCGGGCACCTGCGCCTCCCTCTCCTTGGTCCGTTCACCCTGCCACGCTACGGCAAACGCTACATTATCGGCGAGTATCAGGTCGATGGACTGACCCTCTACGTATCGCGCGGGCTTGGCGGCGCGCCGCTGCGACTCCTCTGCCCGCCTGAAGCGACGATTATCACTCTGCGGCGGGGCTGAGACGACTTCTCATAGGTGGGTGTTCGGGTAAAGCCATAGACGCCTGAAGTACATTTCCGCTTTGCGAAGTTGAGGGAAGTTCTCACGGGTGGGTGTTTGGGCAAGCCCGCACATGCTACCAATTCCCTGTGACCATCCGGCATGGTCACCCCGAGCAGCGCGAGGGGGCGTGCGCGACCTGCGCAGATTCCGCGCTGAGTTTACCCTGAGCGAAGCGAAGGGCTCGGAATGACACGCATGCGGCATCGTCAATCGTCATTGGTATAAGTAGGGTCAAGCGGGCCGCTTGAACCATACGAACGTGGTTCCCGCTGTGTTCTCTGTGTCTCTGTGGTTCACCAAATCTGCTGTGACGGTCCGAGGAGGGGGCGAGAAGCGCGAGGCGAGGGACCCGACCATCGCGTCGCGCGAGATGTATCTCGCATTGGTGGAGAAGCGCGAGGGTTGAAGTCAGGGGTTGCGTGAAGGAAAGCGGTGCATGTTGAACGTGGGACAGCGAGTAATACCAATGACCTGTGACCATCCGGCATGGTCACCCCGAGCCGCGCGAGGGGTCGTGCGCGACCTGCGCCGATTCCGCGCTGCGTTTACCCTGAGCGAAGCGAAGGGCTTGGAATGACACGCATGCGGCATCGTCAATCGTCATTGGTAGCCCCACGCGAAAAAACCATTCCGCCCGACCGGAGCGCGCCTGTGGTATACTGCTGTCGGACGCATCGAACGCGCATGGGAGAGATATATCGATGGCAATCCACGAACAATCTCATTCGGCAACTGCAATCGGACGCCGAACCGCAACCCTGGCGCTCGGCGATGTATTCGCGCTGCTGATCTTCGCGGCAATCGGGCGCGCCAGCCACGGCGAGGAGGCCGGATTGACGGCACTGGCGCAGGTGGCGGAAACGGCAGCGCCGTTCATCGTTGGGTGGCTTGCCGTTGCGCCGCTGATCGGCGCCTATCGTGCCGATGTCACCGGAGCGCCGCCGCGCATGCTGACGCGCACCGCATTGACCTGGCTCGTCGCCTGGCCCATTGGTCTTGGGTTGCGCGCCCTGATCCGGCAGACGACCATCCCCCTCTCGTTTGCGCTGGTGACATTTATCACCGTGCTGACGATCATGATCCTGTGGCGGGGCGCGTTTACGCTGATTGCCGCCAGGCGATCGTAGATAACGGCGAGATACACCCACCCGACCGGCTCGCAGCCCACGGAGGGCGGGTCTGACACTCGCCCCTTACATTGGCGGCAAAATTCGAGGTTATGATGACAACCAACCTGTATCTGATCCGCCACGGTGAGGCATTTTCCAATGTTGAACCGATCATGGGAGGAATGCGCGGCGACCGGGGATTGACAGACCGGGGATTTGCGCAGGTTCACGCGCTGGCGCGCCGCCTGGCGCGCGGCGAGATTGTCGCTGATGTCCTGTACGCCAGCACCCTGCCGCGTGCCCGCATGACTGCTGAGCCTGTGGCGGAGGCGCTCAATCTATCGATTCACTGGGACGACGACCTTCAGGAACTGCGTCCTGGCGAGGCGGATGGAATGCATATCGACGAAGCGCGCGCCCGCTTTCCGCAGATGAGCCTGTTTTTCAAAGAGTATTTCACTCCCATCGCCCCCGGCGGTGAAAGTTGGGCCGGTTTTCAGTTTCGCGCATCGGCAGCGCTCGAGCGGTTGATTACCCGCCATCACGGGCAGACCATTGTGGCTGTGTGCCACGGCGGCATTGTCGAAGTGTCGTTCCTCTTCATGCTGGGGCTTGGACCGCACGCACGCGGACGAAATGCGTTCCACGTGCAGAACACTGCTATCACCCACTGGCGCCAGATGACGAGCCGTGATGGACGGATGGAGTGGCAGTTAATCACTCATAACGACTGCTGGCACCTTCACGAACTGGAGTCTGAGCGTGACCACGCATGATCCGCCACCGCCGGTCGATGTCATTACCGATGCGGCGCTCTTTCCGCAGTTGATGTCGGCGCTGCGCGACATCCACGGTGAGATTGCGGCAGTTCAGCGACCCGCCGGGTACGTGTTCTACGGTCTGGAAGATTCAGGTGCAGAGATGTATCTGCTCTACCGGGGTCGGGTTCGGCTCTACACTATCTCGCCCGAAGGCCGCGCGCTCACCATCCTGATCCTCGATGCACCCGCAGTCTTCGGTGAAGTGACGCTTGCGGAAGGAGCGTACCACGACAGTTATGCGATCAGCGTCACACCATGCACCGTCGGCGCCGTTCATCGTGAGACGCTGCGCCGGGCGTTGCGCAATCAACCATCGCTTGCCCTGCGGTTTATGACAGTCATGGGCCAGCGGTTGCGCGCCATCGAGCGAAAATTGTCCGACATTGCCTTCAAGAGCGTGCCACAACGGTTGGCGGCGGCGTTGCTCGGATTGTGGACCGAACAGCGCGATACGCCGCCAACTGTGCGCTCGACGCATCAACAACTCGCCGAGTTGATCGGATCACACCGCGAAACGGTCACCAAAGCGCTCGGCGATTTTCGCGCCGCCGGATTGATCCGGGTCGATGACGACGCCATCCATTTGATCGACCTGGTGCGCCTCACCCATCTGGCATATTCGTGACCCCGTGAGTTGCGGTCGCAGCAAGGTATCGTGTACAATCTCGCTGTGGCTGAATACCGGAGGTCATTGAGCTACGAACATGTCGATTGCCGAACTTCCGCCACAGGTCGCTGCACCGCCTGGCGACAGTGCAACTCCTGCAACGACGCGCCCGCATGCCGCGATTATCTCGCTCGAACAGGCCGCCTATCTCGCCATTCTTCTGCTGGCGGTAATCTCGCGCCTGTGGGGGCTTGGTGACCGTGCACTCCATCACGATGAGACATTGCACGCCTACTTTTCCTGGCTGGTCTTCCGTGGCGAAGGGTATGTCCACGACCCGCTGCTGCACGGGCCGTTTCTCTACTTTTTTGGCGCGCTGATCTATTTCTTCTTTAGCGTCAGCGACGCAACCGCGCGCCTGGGTCCGGCGCTGTTCGGCATCGCGCTGGTGATGCTGCCGTACCTGCTGCGCCGCGAATTGGGGCGCAGCGCGGCGCTGCTGGCGTCGGTCTATATCCTCATTTCACCCGCATTTATGTACATCGCGCGCTTCATCCGTCACGACCCCTATACGATTCTGTTTGAGTTGCTGGCGCTGATCGGCGCGGTGCGCTATGCGACGACCCGCCGCCCGCTGTGGTTGTATGTGGTCGCACTGTCGCTGGCATTGATGTTCGTGACGATGGAGACGTTCTTCCTGTACATGGCGATCTTCGCGCCACTGGTTGCGCTGGTATTCTTCTGGAAGGTGTGGAAGCCGGGCGCAGCAGTGTTGGCAGCGCTGGGGGTCGCAGTCGTGGCGCTCGTCTTCTGGCTGCCGGGGTACCCGGAACGTCCGTTTCCGAGCAGCGATACGGTCAATCGGGTCGCCGGACCGTATATCTGTCCCAGTGAATTACAACCCTTCCCGCCCCCTAATCCGATGCGCGTCGCGCGTCCCGGACCGATCTTCGGTTGGTCCCCACTGGCGACGTTCGACAACAATTATGCGTTGTGCGTCCGCCATCAGCCAGACGATAATTTCGGGTTGTATTTCATCAAACTCGGCGAGTTCGTCAATCATCCGGCGATTCTGACCGGGCTTGTGCTCGTTCTGGCGACGCTGGCGGCGCTCTGGTGGGTCGTCTGGCGGCGACGCGATGCGACCGGCGCGACAATCTGGGAACACGCCTGTGCCGGCGGTGACGCAACGGTAGCGACGTTCGCAAGTCTGGGACGGGACCGCCGCCTGCTCATTGCCGGCGGATTGTTCTTCCTGGTCTATACCCTGTTTTTTACTGCCTTCCTCACCAACACTGCCGGGGTGATCACCGGCACAACCGGCTCGCTCCTCTACTGGCTTGCGCAGCACGAAGTTGAGCGCGGTGGGCAGCCGCCGCATTACTACGCGGTGCTGCTGGCGATCTATGAGCCGCTGCTGATCATGTGGGGTGTGGTGGGTCTGGCAATGGCGGGGGTGCTGGGGTGGCGGCGGGTGATGCGCAGGAACCGTGATGCAGATTCTGCCGCCGATGGGCGCGAATCTGGCGCCGATGACGAAAGGGCTTCGAGTGGCGACGATCCGGTTGCCTGGCTGCCGCTCGTGCTAGCGTGGTGGAGTATCGCAACATTTGCGCTCTATTCGTGGGCGGGCGAAAAGATGCCCTGGCTGACAGTACACGTTGCGCTGCCGCTGACGTTACTGGGCGCATGGGCGGCTGGGCGCGTTCTGGTGTGGTGGCGCCGCGGCATCACCGCCGAAGCGGAGCGTAACGGCTTCTCTCTGAGCCGGATCGTTCGCCCGTTCCCGATCTTTCTCGGGCTGCTGACGGTTATCAGCATCTACTGCCTGCTCCTGATCACCGTGACCATCCGCGCCGATGCGCAACCGGCAGCATTAACGCCGTGGATTGCGCCACTCTGGATGGTGCTGATGGCGCTGCTCACGGCAGGCGCCTGGGTGCTGCGCGGTCGGCGCTGGACGACCGGCGCGCTGGCGGCGGGTGTGACGCTGATCGTCGCCGCGTACACGCTACGCAGCGCCTATCAACTCAGCTTCCGCTATGGCGACATACCGCGCGAAATGATGATCTACACCCAGACGTCGCCGGATGTGAAGCGGGTGATCGACCGGCTCGATGAAGCGCTCCGCCGTCGCAGCAATGCAACGACTGCAACCGTCTGGTACGATAACGAGACCGTGTGGGACTGGTACCATATCCGTTTTGCCCGCGCCGAGGAACAACCGCCGCTCTTGCAGCGCGCGCCGGGGGACGATGTGATTGCCGTGCTCATGCTGCTCGAAAACTACGAGAACGAGCAGAACCGCCGGTTTCTGGAAGGGTTTCTGGTTCAGCGCTACCCGTTGCGCTGGTGGTTCCCGGAAGAAGAGACCTACCGCCTGCCGCGCGACTGGATGACAGCGCCGGTCGACAGGCAATCGTCGCTGTTGATGCGTATGCTGCGCCAACCGTTCGACCCGCGCACTTCGCAACAATTCTGGCAGTATGTGTTGTACCGCGTTCCGCCTCATCCGCTCGGCTCAACCGACTTTGTCGTCGCGGTGCGTCCCGAAATCGCGCCGGAGATGGGGTTGGGGTTCGGCGGCGAGCGGTAGACTCCGCTTGCACGGCATGTGATAGAACAGCGATGCATGCGGGTCGAGACGGATTTCTACGGATCGGGTCATGCATGGGTAGTTCTGGCAGGATGAACGATGGCAATACTTTCACGTGATCCCCGCGATGTCGCCGCAGCGCATGCCGGGCTGGACCGTCCGTTGAGCCTGACGTGGTTGTCGAGCGATGTGCTGCTGTTGGCGTTGCTGCTGGTCGCCAGCGTGATTGCGCACCTGTATGGATTGGAGCGCATGGCGCTCCATCACGACGAGTCGATCCACGCCTGGATGAGCTGGAAGTTCTACACCGGCGCGGGCGGCTTCATCTGCTGGGGCGGGCGCTCCTCGGCGACCTACTGCTACGACCCGGTGTATCACGGACCATCGCTCTATGTGCTCACCCTCTTCTCCTATTTTCTGTTCGGTGACGGCGATATGCAGGCGCGCCTGCCGCAAGCGGCGGCTGGTATTGCGCTCGTCGCCTCCGCCTGGATGCTGCGCCCCTATCTGGGAACACGCGGCGCATTGCTGGCAGGCGTGTTGCTGGCATTCACGCCGACGCTGCTCTACTACACCCGATTCGCCCGTCACGATGGATTAATGGTGCTGTGGACCCTCTGGATCGTTATTGGCTTCTTCCGCTACCTCGACACTGCGCAACCGCGCTATCTGTACCTGCTGGCGGTCGGCATCGCACTGGCGCTGGCAACCCACGAACTCTACTACATCCTGGGGTTCATCTTTGGCTGGTTTCTGATCATCCGGGTGCTGTACGAACTGCTGCCACGTCGCACGATGACAATTGCGCTGGGCAGCATTGCCGGCGTTGCAGCACTAGTCGAGTTGAGCATCATTACCGGGCTGTGGTATGGGCGCCTGACGCCGACGCTGCGCGCCGACGGCATTTCGCTCCTCTTCTTTACGGTTGCCAGCGGCGGGCTGATCATGTCGCGCGTGTGGGATCCGACACCGCTGTGTGTGCCGCGCTTCGTCGCACTCTGGCAGGAGCAGCGCACGGTACTCTGGGTGGCGCTCGGTATGCTGGCATCGATCTTTGTTGTGCTCTACAGCGCCTTCTTCGCCGATATGCAGAGCGTCTTCGCCGGGTTGTACGCCGGTCTGGCATACTGGCTCGGATCGCAGCAGGAATTTGCGCGCGGCGATCAGCCATGGTACTACTACCTGATGTTAATGTCGCTCTATGAGCCGCTGGCGTTCTTCGGCGGTCTGACGGCGACGGTTTACCTGTTCACCCGTGGTGTGCGCTTCCATCGCCAGAAGCAGCCTGCTGCGAATCGGGAGGATACGCCATCGGACAACGACATCAACGTTGCCGGGCTTACGCCGGATGGCGCGAACACGCCATCGGGCAACGACATCAACATTGCCGGGCTTGCGCCGGATAGCGCGGATACGCACATGTCGTTCATCGGGCGTCCGGCGACTGCGCTGTTTCCGCTGTTTCTCGCCTTCTGGTTCCTCTGCTCATTCGTGGCATTCTCATGGGCGGGTGAGAAGATGCCATGGCTCAATGCGCATATCGCACTGCCCGCCAACCTGCTGCTGGCCTGGGCGCTGGCGCGGTTGGGCGCAAGCCTGAACTGGCGCGACCTCGACCGCCGCGCATGGCTCGCGCCGCCGGCGCTGACACTGCTGTTCATTGCGCTTGCCGTCGCTTCCTGGCGTTTCGGTCAATCTGCGGTTGGGCAGCAGGCGCAGACGAATCTGCTCCAGGGCGTCTTGCTGCTTGCGCTGGCAGGCGGATTGATCTCCCTGATCGTCCGCGTCGGTCAATGGGCTGGTGTGCGAGCGACCCTGGCTCTCTGCGCGCTGACCGTTGCAGCGCTGGTGGGTGCGTATACGTTGCGCGCCACATGGCTGGTCGTCTATGACCACCCGGATACGCCGGTCGAACCGATGATCTATACCCAGAGCACACCCGACATTCCGCTGATCGTCGCGCAAATCCGCGACCTGGCGATCAGTCAGACGCGCAATGCGCGCGGTGTGAACGACCCAACCGGTGGTCTGTCGATGCCACTGATCATGGATCGCGGCGATCCGGCGCAGGATGGCGAGGGAAGCCTGGCATGGCCCTATCAGTGGTATCTGCGCGACTTCACACGCCTGGAGACGCGCTCCTCCGATGATTTCCGTTCTGCGACATCCGATACCTTTCTCGTCGATCCGCCGCAAGGCGCCGGTGAGCGCATTCTGGCGCCGGTGGTGCTGGTGTCGCGCGTGAGTCTGAATAGCACGGCGCAGCAGGCGCTCGAAGCGAGTTATGTGCGCCTGTACGACACCAAACTGAACTGGTGGTTTCCCGAAGGAAACAAATGCGACCCGCAAAGTGCCGGTTACAAACGCTTCTACTTCGCCTATCCGGGCAGCGCCGGAGATATTGCGAAAGCATGCCCCGGCTTGCAACCACAGGACGCGCCGCCGGTCTGGGCGCCGATCTTCTGGATTTTCGATAGTTCCCATTGGGCAAACACCGGACAGTACCTGCTCTATCGGGAACTGCCGCCGCCGCTGCGCCTTGACGGGCGCGAAATGTCGGTGTGGGTGCGGCGCGACCTCGCGCGCGTCGGTGATGCACCCGCTGTCGCTGCAACCGGCAGCGTCATCAAACTCGTGGCAACCGACATCTTCGGCGAATTCGGCAGTGAACCCGGGCAACTCATCCAACCGCGCGGCGTGGCGGTCGATCCGCAGGGGAACGTCATCGTGTCGGACAGCGGCAATCACCGTCTGATCGTCTTCGATCCGTCGGGGACGCCGATCCGCACTATTGGCGGTTTCGGCAACGGCGATGGACAGTTCTACGAACCGCGCGGCGTAGCCGTCGATGCCGCCGGAAACATGTACGTCGCCGATACCTGGAATGCACGGATCGTCAAACTCGACCCGCAGGGAAGGTTCCTCTCCAGTTGGGGCGTCGGGCGCGAAGATTTTGGCGATGGTCGACGCGCGTCGCCGACCGGCGGCTCGCAGGAACAGAACCTTGCCCGACCGCTTGACTTCTTCGGTCCGCGCGGGGTAGCCGTCGATGCCGAAGGGAATGTCTATATCGCAGACACCGGCAACAAACGCATTGTAGTCACCGATAGCGACGGCAATTACCAGTATCAGTGGGGCTACGACGGAAGCGCCGCCGGGCAGTTCAACGAACCAATCGGCGTAGCCGTCGATGAGAATGGCACTGTGTTCGTCGCTGATACATGGAACAGCCGGGTGCAGGCGTTTGCGCGTGGCGAAGATGGACGAGTCGATCCGTTACCCTACGCCACCTGGCGCGTTCCTGGCTGGCAACCGCAGACCTATGAGGACCCCTTTATTGCTGCACGGGGCGGGCGGGTCATCGTCAGCGTACCCGTGCGCAACCTGCTGACGCTGACAGACGACAACGGCGTAGGGTTGCTGACGTGGGGAGGAAGCGGCAACGACGCCGCATCGGTCAACCTGCCGTGCGGCGTGGCGTTCGCCCCCGACGGCTCGGTGGTGGTCGTGGATCGGGGGAATGTGCGAATGATGCGCTTCGCCCTGCCGAACGTGGCGTCGCCTGTATCGAACGACGTTCCACTGCAATAGCGCGTAGGGAGGTCCGGTCACAGCCGATATATGAGAAACAGCACCATCCCTGTTGGCGTAAGGGACTCGCTACGGCAGCAAGGTTCCAGGGTAGAGGGCTGATGGAAGGCAGGCGTCAACCCTCTACCCAGACCACTACACCAGCACCGCTACATCATCGTATCCGGCGTCGTTGATCGCCCGAATCAGATCATCGGCAGTCACCTGCCGGTCGTGATCAACGCGCACGCTCTTATCGCCAAGGTTGACAACCACTTGACGCACGCCAGGCAGCGCACTGACCGCTTTGGTGATGGCATTGACGCAGTGCTGACAGGATATTCCCGGCACACGAAACTGATCGCTGATCATAATCGCCCCTTTGCCGTTTGAGCCTGAACTGGATGCAAAGAACCGGATGGCTTGACGCAGAGTATACGACGCCCGATGAGGCATGTCAATGAATCGCCTGTATCGGGCGTTGTCGTGACAGACTCAGAACGTTGCCATGGTATAATATCTCTCCATTCTCGAAGCAGTGTTTGAATGTTGTTCCACAACGGCATATCTGCGCTCTACTGACGGCACACGGAGTTCTTCGATGCGCGTAACGGTTACCGCTGGCGATCCTCTGAGCACTGCAACCGACCTGTTGGTTCTTGGATTGTGGGAAGAGGAGTCACTGCCATCGCCACTGGACGATCTCATTGAACCGGGCGACTGGTCGGGCAAGGCAAAACAGACGTTGTTGATCTACCCGCGCGGTGCGCTTCCTGCACGGCGGGTATTGCTGATCGGTCTGGGGAAGCGTTCAGCACCCGATCTCGATCAGATGCGTGAAGTTGCAGCGATAGCAACCCAGCGCGCGCGTGAATTGAAGGTCGATCGGTTCGCTTTTGTGATACCTGTTCTTTCCGAACAGACGCCTGAAACCGTTGCTGCCGCCATCACCGAAGGCAGTCTGCTGGGGTCGTACCGTTTCCTGGAGTATAAGAGCGACCTCAAGCCAGAGGATCGCCGCGAAGTCGATGAACTGACCTTGCTGGCGCCGGTCGATGCCGTGGATGAAGCTGCACGTGGCATTGCGCGCGGCGGAGCAGTTGCGCGCGGTGTGAACCTGGCGCGCGACCTGGCAAACCTTCCCCCGAATGACCTGACGCCGGCGCGCCTGGCAGAGCGCGCGCGTGAACTTGCCGTAGCGTTCGACCTGCCCATCACGGTGCTGGGTCCGGCAGAGATGCGAGAACAGGGGTTCGGCGGCATTCTTGCCGTTGGGCAGGGATCGGTGAATGAGCCGCGCTTCATCGTGATTGATTATGGGGCGCAGTATGCCGATGCGCCCACCATCTGCCTGGCGGGAAAGGGAATGACGTTCGACTCTGGCGGCATTTCGATCAAACCCGCCGAGAACATGGACGCAATGAAGATGGATATGAGCGGTGCGGCAGCCGTGCTCGGCGCGCTGCACGCAATCGCGGAATTGCGTCTGCCGCTCCACGTAGTGGCGTTGATCGGGGCAGCCGAAAATATGCCCGGCGGGTCGGCGTATCGCCCCGGCGATATTCTGAAAACCCTTAGCGGCAAGATGATCGAAGTGCTGAATACCGATGCCGAAGGGCGGATTGTGCTGGCAGACGTTCTGACCTATGCGCAACGCTATCATCCATCGGCGATCATCGATCTTGCGACGTTGACCGGCGCGATCAGCGTGGCGCTCGGACCGCATGCCATCGGCCTGTTTGCAAATGACGACGCGCTGGCGCAGCGGTTGGTGCGCGCCGGTGAAGCGGCTGGCGAGCGCGCCTGGCAACTGCCACTCTGGCAACCGTACCGCGAGATGGTCAAAAGTGAGATCGCCGATGTGCGCAACGCGACCGGGCGTCAGGCAGGCGCGATTACGGCTGCGGCATTTCTCAATGCCTTCGTCGGCGATTATCCCTGGGCGCACCTCGATATTGCCGGAACTGCATGGACCGACTCGAAACCCAAAGCGTATCAACCGAAGGGTGCGACGGGCGTCGGTGTGCGCCTGCTGCTTCAGGCGCTGCGCGACTGGACTCAGGCTTGAGGTTGGAAGGGTATGAATCCTGCACCCCGGTATGATCGGATTGTGTCGCTGGTGTTGCTGGCGCTCCTTGGGCTGGCGGTCGTCTTTCTGATTGACATCAATCCGAATATTCTGCGCGCGCGGTTCGGTGGCGATTTTCCCAGCATTACCGTCTCGTGGCTGTTGATCGCCTCACTGGTGGTGATTGCCAGCGCCGGCGCGGACATCTTCATTCGCGCGCATCCGCAGATGCAGACGCGATCACTGCCAACCATCCATCTGGGCATTGTGCAGGTTGAACTGGCCCCCTCTTTCTGGATTCTGCCATCGTTTGCGATCATTGCGTCGTTTGCCTTCTTTCGTCTCTTCAGTGCGAGCCTCGAAACGCTGGCGTTCGTGCTGGTGCTGATCGCCGCCGGCGGGTTTTTGTTCGGCACGCTGGTAGCGCAACACTATTCACTCGACCGCCGCGCCAACGTGCGGCAGGGCGCGCGACTGGCGCTCCAGGCGATGGCGCTGCTGTTGGCATTCGGGGTCTTCAGCGCAATCTATTATGCTCGCATGCGCACGCTATACTCCGCTACTCTCATCGGCGCCAGTGCAACGCTTCTCGCATATGCGATGCTGTCGCTGACCTCTGGACGCCACCTGTTCGTGTTGTCGCTGCTCGTCGGTCTGACGCTCGCCGAGGCGACGTGGGCGCTCAATTATTGGGCGGCATCGTTTTTGACCGGCGGCGCCTTGCTTTTAGCGCTGTTCTACATCATTACCGGTCTGTTGCAGGGGCATCTCGAGGGAACGCTGACTCGCCGCGTGATCTGGGAGTATGGCGCGCTTGGCAGTTTGATGCTGCTGGCAGTGATGTATACGACATTGCGCTGAATGGAACCAACCTTTCAGATCGGCTCCGGGCGAGTCGCTGCAACCATCGTTGCAGTCCTGTTCGAGGCGCTCTTTCCTCTGGCGGCAGCATGGTTCGTCAGCCGCAGATTGCGCGTTTCTTGGCGCTATTTCGCTTACGGCGCCATCATTTTTCTTCTCTTCCAGTTGATTACCCGCGTTCCGCTTGTGCTGGCAATCCAGAGAGCGCTGGCGCCACAGTTGCAGGCATCACGCCCATTGCTCTTCAGTTGGCTGGCAGCGTTGGCGCTGACCGCTGGCCTTGCGGAAGAAATTGGACGGTATGTGGGGTATCGCTGGCTGTTCCGCGAAGAAAAAACATGGTCGCGCGCTGTGATGTATGGTCTGGGACATGGCGGTCTGGAGTCGATAGTGCTGGTCGCCGGTCTGACCCTGCTGGGGCTGATCAATCTGCTGGCGCTGAGCGCGGTCGATCTGGCGACGCTGCCGCTGACGGACGATCAGCGTGAACTGGCGCGCCAGCAGTTAGCCGCAATCGCTGCACAACCCGACTGGTTGCCGCTTGTCGGGGCATGGGAACGTCTCTGGACGCTTCCGTTCCACGTGGCGCTTTCGGTAATGGTCGCACAAGTCTTTCGCCGCAGACAGATCTGGTGGCTCTGGGTGGCAATCGCCACCCATACGCTCGTCAACCTGCTGGCTGTGGGGGTTGCGCCAGCGTTTATGTTGCAGGGAACGGCAGCCATCCTGATACCCGAGGTGATCGTCACGCTGGCAGGCACAGCCAGCCTGTGGGTTATCTGGCGGTTACGGGAGAGGGACGTTGCACGTTGAAGGTTGAACGTTGAACATGGAGAGGTTGCAGGCGGGAATGTCCCCGACTTTGAGATGCCGGTGACAGGCGCAGACGCCCACGCACCCGCGCCGCTCGTCATGCGCTTTCGTGTCATTCGTACACCATTCGCACTGCTGGCGCGTCCCCGCACACGATCCTCGCGCCCGTGAGGGTTGTTGCCGGTCACCCGTGGCCGCCGGTGGCCAGCGCGAACGCCCACGCACTCAGGAGCGGGAGAGGCAAGCCTGGAGGGACAGGTCTGCGCCCTGCCCGCACCGGGAAGGCGGGTGCAGCGGCGACACGAGCGTTCGCCGACGAATCCACACGTTATACCAATGACCTGTGACCATCCGGCATGGTCACCCCGAGCGGCGCGAGGGGTCGTGCGCGACCCGCGCAGATTCCTCGCTGCGCTCGGAATGACACCTCGCTGCGCTCGAAATGACACCTCGCTGCGCTCGGAATGACACCTCGCTGCGCTCGGAATGACACCTCGCTGCGCTCGGAATGACACCTCGCTGCGCTCGGAATGACACCTTGCTGCGCTCGGAATGACACCTTGCTGCGCTCGGAATGACACCTTGCTGCGCTCGGAATGACACCTTGCTGCGCTCGGAATGACACCTCGCTGCGCTCGGAATGACAAGAATGCAGCATCTTCAATCGTCATTGGTATTACACCACAGGAATATGGTGCGTCACGCCAGCATCATTTGGCACGATCAATCGTTTTTGCTCGATCAGCATGATAAACAGTGCCGTGAGACTCGGATCCCACTGGATTCCGCACCGGGCGCGCAGTCGTTGAACGGCACGCTCTGGTGACAGTGCCTTGCGGTATGGGCGATCCGTCGTCATAGCGTCGTAAGCGTCGACAATAGCGATGATCCGCGCGCCAATCGGAATCTCTTCGCCTCGAAGTCCATACGGATAGCCGCTGCCGTCCCAGTGCTCATGGTGCCCGCGTATAATAGGCGCTACATCACGCGCAAAGCGCATAGGAGCGATGATCCGCGCGCCGCACTCGGGATGCTGCTTGATCTGCGCGTACTCTTCGGGCGTCAACGGCGCTGGCTTGCGCAGAATACTGTCTGCCACGCCAATCTTGCCGATGTCGTGCAACAATCCGCCCTGCCACACAGCGCGCCTGACGTCGTGCCCCAATCCGGCGGCGGTTGCGAGTTGTTCACCGTAGTACGCCAGACGCCAGAGATGCCCCTCAGTATACATGTCCTTCGCCTCAACCGCCAGCGCCAGCGCAAAAATCACGCTTTCGGTGCGTTCGAGCTGATCGGTCAGGCGTTTTGTGCGCAATTGCGACTGAATTCGGGCGCGGAGCAGACGCTCATCGAACGGTTTGGTCAGAAAGTCGTCGGCGCCAGCCTCGATGCCGCGCCAGCGATGTTCTGGGGCATCGAGCACGGTCAGCATAGTGACCGGTATCAGCGCCGTGCGCGGATCTGCCTTCAACCGACGACACACCTCGTATCCATCGTAATCCGGCATCGTGACATCGAGGAGCACCAGGTCTGGCAGTTCTGCCAGCGCCAGGTTCAGCGCCTCGCGCCCGTTGCGCGCCGCCAGCGCGACATATCCTTCTGCTTCAACAAAGCGGACAATCGCTTCACGCATGGCCGGGTTATCGTCTGCAACCAGGATTTTTGCCGCCACCCTTCGCTCCTTCTTTGCTGCACGGCATTGAGCAGTCTCGCACCGGAAGGCGCGTTCCTGACTGAAGTCGTAGAATAACGTCATGGTTTCTCATGCGTTATAGTACAATATGTTTTCCCAGGCGCTGTCGGGCGGGCGTACACGAGGTATGATCCTCTCATCGCAACACCGGCATGCACCGGTGCGCTGCACCTCGGTGGTTGCTATCGCCCTTTATAAGAAAGAATCGCTCCAGCTGCCCAAAAGATACCGTAGAACGAAAGGAACCATGCCATCTATGCCGCACGATTTCGATCAGGTCTTTGATCGCCGCCGCACCGGAAGTATCAAGTGGACGTTCTATGGCGACGATGTCCTCCCCATGTGGGTGGCGGATATGGACTTTCCCGCGCCGCCGCCGATCCTTGCCGCGCTGCATGCCCGCATCGATAGAGGCGATTTCGGCTATGAATTACCGTCACCAACCCTTAGCGAGTGCATTTGCGAGCGGATACACCGCCTCTATCGTTGGGACATCACGCCGGATCAGATTGTCTACATCCCCAGCCTGGTGACCGGGCTCAATGCCGTCTGCCGCGCCATCGGCGAATCCGGCGACGGCGTACTGGTGCAGACGCCGGTCTATCCGCCGTTCCTCACTGCTCCGGTCAATCAGGGACGGGTGGTGCAGATGGCGGAACTGACGCTCGTTCCGAATGGACGCACATTCGGGTATCGCGTGGATTATGAGCGCATGGCAGCAGTCGTGAATGACCGCACGCGCCTCTTCATTCTGTGCAATCCGCACAACCCAACCGGCGAAGCGTATAGCCACGAGGAGTTGCTCCGCATGGCAGCATTTTGCGAGCAGCATGATCTGATTATCTGCTCTGATGAGATTCACTGCGATCTGTTGCTCGGCGATACGCGCCACACGCCAATTGCTACGCTTGCGCCTGAAATTGCCGAACGCACTATCACCCTGATGGCGCCCAGCAAAACGTTCAACATTCCCGGTCTCAAAGCCAGCTTTGCGATTGTGACCGACCCCAATCTGCGGAAACGCCTGATGGCGGCGATGGAAGGGATCGTGCCCTGGCTCAACTCATTTGCGCTGGCGGCAATGGAAGTCGCATACCGCGATTGCGACGATTGGTTAAGCGATCTACGCGCCTATCTCACTGCGAATCGCAATGCTGTTACGCATTTCGTCATCGAACGGATGCCGCAGGTTAAAACGACCATACCACAGGCCACGTATCTGGCATGGTTCGATTGCCGCGAAGCAGGCATCGAGGGCAATCCCTACGAATTTTTCCGCCGTGAAGCAAAAGTTGCGCTGAACGATGGTGTGCCGTTCGGCGCCGGCGGCGAGGGATTCGTGCGCCTCAACTTTGGTTGCCCACGCGCACTGCTTATGGAAGGTCTCGAACGGATGAAGTCCGCCCTCGATAAGCGCTCTTTCAAATAATTGGGGCGGACTCTTACGTGTTGGTTTCTCTATCAGGCGTAAACGTTGCATCGTCTGATTTCGGTCGCCAGAATGATCGACTGCCCGCTTCGCTACGATCAACGACAACGTCCTCTGTGGGGTCCTTCTAAAGGGCGAACCGAACCCCCGAGCGCACCTCGCCGCCTCCCAGCGGGACGGACCCCCGCGCGGCGCAAGCCCCCCGCTCCCCGCCAGCGGGGGGTTATACCAATTCCCGGTGCACATCCGGCATTATCACCCCCGAGCAGCGCGAGGGGTCGTGCGCGTCCCGCGCAGATTCCTCGCTGCGCTCGGAATGACCAGTCGCTGCGCTCGGAATGACCAGTCGCTGCGCTCGGAATGACACGCATGCGGCATCGTCAATCATCACCGGCATCACCCCTCGCGCCTCGCGCCTCGCCCCTCGCGCCTCGCACCCCGCGCCTCGTCCCTCGCGCCTCGCGCCTCGCACTCCGCGCCTCGTCCCTCGCGCCTCGCGCCTCGCACCTCGCGCCTCGCACTCCGCGCCTCGCCCCTCTCATACCAATTCCCGGTGCACATCCGGCATTATCACCCCCGAGCAGCGCGAGGGGTCGTGCGCGTCCCGCGCCGATTCCTCGCTGCGCTCGGAATGACCAGTCGCTGCGCTCGGAATGACACGCATGCGGCATCGTCAATCATCACCGGCATCACCCCGCGCCTCGCGCCTCGCCCCTCGCGCCTCGCCCCTCGCGCCTCGCACCCCGCGCCTCGCCCCTCGCGCCTCGCACCCCGCGCCTCGCGCCTCGCACCTCGCGCCTCGCACTCCGCGCCTCGCCCCTCTCATACCAATTCCCGGTGCATATCCGGCATGGTCACCCCGAGCAGCGCGAGGGGTCGTGCGCGTCCCGCGCCGATTCCTCGCTGCGCTCGGAATGACCAGTCGCTGCGCTCGGAATGACACGCATGCGGCATCGTCAAGCGTCATTGGTATTACGCATCGCCTTTCAAGCCCCGACGACGCGCGCCACCCGTTCCCCCGCAAGCGGAGGGGTTACTGGCGAACCGAACCCCCGCGCGCACCTCGCCGCCCCCCAGCGGGACGGACCCCCGCGCGCGGGGTTACGGCGGCGCGGCGGCAGCGGAGCGAGGCGCGCATCGTGGTCTCCCCGCTCCCGCGCGCGGGAGCGGGGCAGAGGGTGAGGGCAAAACTATGCTCATGCGTGCTGTCCGCCTTTGAACCATGAGACCGGGGAGGGAGACACGCGGGTGCTGACACAAGGGGAAGCGGGACTTTCCTCGCCCCTCGCTCCGTGCCTCGCACCAGGAGCCTTGAGGCAGGCGGCGTCCCCGGCATAGGGTGGTTCCGCCCGCACGCGACGTTCGACGGCAGACACCCGACCCACGGCACAGACCTCAAGGATTGGGGACGTTTCACGTTGCACGTGGAACATGCCACCCCTTTCACTCCTTGCCTTGCGCCCTTACAAGCCACCCTTGAAAGAACAGCATCGCCAAAGAACCACACCACCCTCTATTCTTGACAAAACCCGTGCAAAAAGTGTATTGTTATACAGGCGCAGCATACGGCGCGCGACAATCATGCGTCCCCGGTCTCGACCGACTCCCCGAACGAGAAGCAAAGAGGTCGGCTATCGTGTCTCGCGGGCGAAGCGAGGCATCCATTGCGTGCGCCATGCGACCAGATATATCAGCCCTGTGGGGCTGAAGAGAAGGAGAAATTTCCATGATTTATGCGACTCGTCGATTCGAGTTTTCAGCAGCGCATCGTTACTGGCGTTCCGATTGGAGCGCTGAGGAAAACGAACGTGTCTTTGGACCATGCGCCTACCCGTATGGACACGGTCACAATTATACGCTCGATGTAACCATCACCGGCGATCTCGACCCGCGCACCGGCATGGTGATGAATATGACCGAACTCAAAGCGCTGGTGTCGGAGGTGCTGGAAGAGTTTGACCATAAGCATCTGAATGAGGATACGCCCTACTTTTGTGAGCAACTGCCGACAACCGAGAACATTGTGCGGGTGCTGTGGCGATTGATTGCGGCACGGTTGCCGCACACAGCACGCCTGGCGCGGTTGCGCCTGTACGAAACAAGTGACCTGTGGGCAGAGTACGATGGCGCGGAGGAGACAACCTTTGCGCGCATGTATGCCTTCTCTGCTGCGCACCGGTTGCACTCGCCCTTGCTTTCCGATAAAGAAAACCTGGCGATCTACGGCAAGTGCAACAATCCAAACGGGCATGGGCATACGTATACGCTTGAGGTGACCGTCGCCGGTCCTGTCGATCCTGAAACCGGCATGGTGATCGACCTGACGGCAATGGACCGGACCGTGCGCAGTGTGCTCGACCGGCTCGACTATCGGCATCTCGACCGTGAAATTGCAGCGTTTGCCACACAGCCTTCCACTGCCGAGAATATTGTGATCTATCTGTGGCAGGAACTCGCGCCGCGCTTCGAGGGGCGTCTGCGTCATCTGAAGTTGTGGGAAACGCGCAAAAATGTGTTCGAATATACCGGACCGGGCGCAGCACTGCCGCATACCCGACATAACCGCTGAAGGGAAACCCACGGATTGCCGCGTAAATCCGTGTTCTCACCGTGCCAGATCTATTGAGGAACAAATCTTATGACATATCACAATGGCAACAATGGACACCACGACCATGCGCTCGCAGACGTGGACGAGCGCGAATACGAAACCCTGATCATCCAGGGACGCGGCAAACTTGAAGGAATGAGTTATCATTCCGACGCAGCGATTGAAGACGCCGTGCGAGTCATTCTGAAGCAGATCGGCGAAAATCCTGAACGTGAGGGGTTGCAGAAGACGCCGTCGCGCGTCGCCAAAATGTACGCGGAACTGACTGCCGGGTACCATATTGATCCCGACGCGCTGATCAACGAAGCGGTCTTCAGCGTCGGCTACGATGAAATGGTGCTGGTCAAGAATATCGAGTTCTCTAGTCTGTGCGAGCACCATATGCTTCCTTTTATGGGGCGGGTGCACGTCGCGTACATTCCCAACGGCAGAGTCGTGGGGTTGAGCAAGATTCCGCGCATTGTCGAGATGTTCGCGCGGCGCTTGCAGGTGCAGGAACGGATGACAGTACAGATCGCCGATTTTATCAATCAGCGGCTCGAACCACTGGGCGTGGCGGTCGTCGCCGAGGGCGTTCATATGTGTGCAGTGATGCGCGGTGTCAAGAAAGCCGGCGCCACCATGGTCACATCCGCGATGCGCGGGGTCTTCCGCGATGATCCGAAGACACGCAGTGAGTTCATGGCGCATATCGAGCGGGGATGATCCCGTCGTGGGGGCAGGTCTCAGACCTGCCCCCAGTAAGGGCAGGTCTCAGACCTGCCCTTACTACTACGCGACCGGCTCCGGGGGGGCAGGTCTCAGACCTGCCCTTACTACTACGCGACCGGCTCCGGGGGGGGCAGGTCTCAGACCGGCTCCGGGGGGGCAGGTCTCAGACCTGCCCTTACTACTACGCGACCGGCTCCGGGGGGGGGCAGGTCTCAGACCTGCCCTTACTACTACGCGACCGGCTCCGGGGGGGGGCAGGTCTCAGACCGGCTCCGGGGGGGCAGGTCTCAGACCGGCTCCGGGGGGGCAGGTCTCAGACCGGCTCCGGGGGGGCAGGTCTCAGACCGGCTCCGGGGGGGCAGGTCTCAGACCGGCTCCGGGGGGGCAGGTCTCAGACCGGCTCCGGGGGGGCAGGTCTCAGACCTGCCCTTACTACTACGCGACCGGCTCCGGGGGGGGGCAGGTCTCAGACCTGCCCTTACTACTACGCGACCGGCTCCGGGGGGGCAGGTCTCAGACCTGCCCTTACTATGAGACCGGGTCCTACGTGGAAGGGCATTTTGGAGATGAAGACCATTCTCATCACCGGCGCCAGCCGGGGCATCGGGCGGGCGACAGCGCTCGCGCTCGCGGCGCCTGGCGTCGCCATGACCCTGGCGGCGCGATCCGTTTCTCTCCTGGACGAAGTGGCGGCGGACGTCCGCGCGGCCGGCGCGTCGGCGGTCATCGCGCCATGCGACGTGACGGACGAAGATGAGATTCGTCACCTGATCGAACAGACGACCATAGCAACCGGACGGATCGATCTGCTCGTTCACAGCGTCGGCGGGGCATATGTCGCACCGGTGACGCAGATCACTCAGACGCATTGGGATGAGCAGGTGCGTGTGCACCTGACGAGTCTCTTCCTGATCTGCAAGCATGCAACGCCGTTCATGCACAACGGCGGATTGCTGGTGTACGTCGCCTCGGTAGCGGCGCGTCAGGTCTTCCCCAACTGGTCGGCGTATTGCGCCGCCAAACATGGCGCGCTGGGGTTGCTCGGCGCCGTGCGTGAAGAAGTGCGACCGTATGGCGTGCGCGTGACGGCGGTGCTCCCGGCGGCAACCGATACCGGCTTGTGGGACGATCTTCCCGGCGATTGGAACCGTGCGGCGATGATGCAACCGGCAGACGTCGCTGCCGCTATCGCCAGTCTGGCAGCGTATCCGCCGCACGTCGCCGTCGAGGAGTTGACCGTCGGGCATGTCGCCGGCAGGCTTTAGAGGATTTCACACTGGAAGTTTCCGTTGATTTATCGGTTGAGCGCCGCGAAATCTATCGTATCCTGACCGGTATCGCCCGGTCAAGCCCGCGCAGGCGGGCTTTGCGACTATAGCCCGTGGCTGATGGAACATTAAGAAATAACCTGCGCCGCCACGTCGTGCGTTTTCTGAGCTGCGGGCTAAAGCCCTCGCTCAGAATATGGAAGCCCCGGAGGGGCTTTCACGTCCTGAGCCAGGGCTTCAGCCCGCACCAAATGTACGACACAAACTAGCGTGCAACATCGGAAAGGGGCTTTCACGTCCTGAGCCAGGGCTTCAGCCCGCACCAAATGTACGACACAAACTAGCGTGCAACATCGGAAAGGGGCTTTCACGTCCTGAGCCAGGGCTTCAGCCCGCACCAAATGTACGACACAAACAAGCATGCAACATCGGAAAGGGGCTTTCACGTCCTGAGCCAGGGCTTCAGCCCGCACCAAATGTACGACACAAACAAGCATGCAACATCGGAAAGGGGCTTTCACGTCCTGAGCCAGGGCTTCAGCCCGCACCAAATGTACGACACAAACAAGCATGCAACATCGGAAAGGGGCTTTCACCTCCTGAGCCAGGGCTTCAGCCCGCAGCAAATGTACGACACAAACAAGCGTGCAACATCATAAAGGGGCTTTCACCTCCTGAGCCAGGGCTTCAGCCCGCAGCAAATGTACGACACAAACAAGCGTGCAACATCGGAAGCCCCGGAGGGGCTTTCACCTCCTGAGCCAGGGCTTCAGCCCGCAGCAAATGTACGACACAAACAAGCGTGCAACATCATAAAGGGGCTTTCACGTCCTGAGCCAGGGCTTCAGCCCGCAGCGCCCAGGAATGTCGGAACGTGTTGGTGCAGGCTTTGCGCCGTTGCATCCTGGCGTCAACGTTCTCAATATTCACGGTTTCTTCTGTTTTTATTGACAATAGATAAACCGTCTGGTATACTGCTCAATGAGTGTGGAGGAACAATGCGATGACACTGGCGCAGTATACCGAAGACACGCCGGCAGGGAAGATTCTGACCTACCTGCGACGTCATGGCGAAGCGACGATCAAAGACCTGGAAGAGTTGTTGGGTATCAGCACGACGGCGGTGCGCGAGCATCTGGCGCATCTGGAAGCGAAAGGTCTGCTGACGACGCGGCAGGCGCGTGGCGGTCCCGGTCGTCCAAGACTGGTGTACTCGCTCACACCCCGCGCCGAAGACCTGTTTCCGAAGGAGTACGATACACTGGTCACATTGCTGCTGCGCGAGATTGCGAGCCGCGAGGGGAAAGAGCGACTTGACGCGCTGCTCGAGGCGGTCGGGAAACGCCTGGCGGAAGAGTACCGTGGGCAGGTGGTCGGCGATGATGTGGAAGAACGCCTGGCACATCTGCGTGTCACGCTCGAAGCGCGCGGCATTCCGGTGGAAGTGACGCCGGACGGCGCATTGCAGGTGTTCGCCTGCCCGTACCACGACGTGGCGCAAGAGCATGCCGGCGTGTGCATCATGGAGCGTCGTATGCTCGAGCAGGTGCTCGGCGAGCGGGTGGAGATTGAGGGCACCATTCGCGAAGGGCGTCGCAATTGTCATTTCCAGATTACGCGGTCTTCGGAGTAGCGCCGCACATCACCGGGTATTCAATCGTTGAAACTGAGCACACAGGAGTTCCTGCATTGAACAGCGATCTGGTCATCAAGGATTTGCGCGTCAGCGTCGAAGACAAAGAGATCCTCAAAGGGGTCAATCTCACCGTCAAAGCCGGTACGATCCACGCGATTATGGGGCCGAACGGCAGCGGCAAGAGCACGCTGGCGTATACCCTGATGGGACATCCCGGCTACACGGTCACCGGCGGCGAGGTCTGGTACCGTGATCACAACATTCTCGAACTCGAACCGGACGAGCGCTCAAAACTCGGTCTCTTCCTCGCCTTCCAGTATCCGGTCGCCATTCCGGGGGTGACGGTGGCGAACTTCCTGCGCGCTGCGATCAATGCGCATCGCGCCGAGGAGGGGAAGGACCCGAAGGAAACCGCCATTCCGATGGCGCAGTTCCGTAAGCAACTGCGTGAGCAGATGGCAGCGCTCGGCATCGATGAAAGTTTCGCTCGCCGCTATCTGAACGAGGGCTTCTCCGGTGGCGAGAAGAAGCGCATCGAGATTTTGCAGATGGCAATGCTGGAACCAAGCATGGCAATCATGGACGAGACCGACTCGGGGCTCGACATCGATGCGCTGAAAATCGTTGCGCAGGGCGTCAATACGCTCTATGCGCAGCATCCTGAGATGGGGGTGCTGGTCATTACGCACTATCAGCGGTTGCTGAACTATATCAAGCCGCATTTTGTGTCGGTGCTCATGGATGGTCGAATTGTGCGCGAGGGCGGACCCGAACTGGCGCTCGAACTCGAAGAGAAGGGGTACGACTTCCTCCGCGAGGAGGTCGCAAGCGCGTGACTATGAAGACGTTTCCTCCGCTTGGCGAAATCAGCGACGCCCTGGTGATCGAGACATCGCGGGCTGCGGATGAGCCGGCATGGCTGACGGAGCAGCGCGCAGAAGCGTGGCGCTTCTTCGCCTCGGTTGAACCACCCTACTGGCGTCGCACCGATCTGTCGAAGTTCAAGCCGGATCAGGTGATCGCGGCTGCCGATACGGCCGCAACCAGTCTCTATCAGGAAGAAGACCTGACGGAGCAGGGAGTGGTGTTGACCACACTGGCGCAGGCGCTTCATTCCCACGAGACGCTCATCCGGCGGCATCTCGGCGCTGCTATCGAGCCGACGCGCCATAAGTTCCTGGCGCTCAACGCGGCGCTCTGGAAGGACGGCGTCTTTCTGTATGTGCCGAAGAATGTCAGCGTCGAATTGCCGCTGACGGCAGTCTTCTCGATGCCGATCCCCGGCGGGGCGATTGTTCCGCGCAACCTGATCATCCTCGATGATGGCGCTAGTGTAACGTTTGTTGAGGAGTATCACTCGATTGCGGCGTCCGATCAGGCATTTGCCGCGCCGGTCACCGAGATGTTCCTTGGCAATGACTCGACCCTGCGTTTTATTGCGGTGCAAACGTGGGGTGAGGATGTGTACCACATCGGCGCGCAGAAAGCGCGCGTCGGGCGTGGGGCGGCCATCGAGTGGGCAGCCGTCAATCTTGGCGCGCGCGTCCAGCATATCGAGGCGGAAACCGCGCTCGAAGGGGATGGGTCGCGCGTCGAGTGGGTGGCGGCGACGTTCGCCGGTGATCATCAGAATCTGCTGACGGCGCCATGGCTCCGCCATATCGGCGCGAAAACTGAAGCGCATATGGACTTTAAGACCGTCGTCAAGGATCAGAGTTACACAACCTTCGACGGGATGATCAAGATCGAACATCAGAGCCGCGCAACGGTCTCGCGTCTCGAGGAGCATGCACTGCACCTCTCGCCAAAGGCGCGCAGCGACTCGATCCCTGGGCTGATGATCGATACGAACGACGTCGCCAGGGCGGGGCACGCCTCGACCAGCGGCGAGGTGGATGAGGAGCAGTTGTTCTATATGCGCTCGCGCGGCATTCCGCGTGATGAAGCCATCCATCTGATTGTGATGGGGTTCTTCGAGCCGGTGCTCGACCGCATTCCCAACGATGCGCTGCGCCAGCGCATTGCAGAGATGATCGAGGCAAAGATTTGATGTCCGATGGCGTGGAACGGTGCATCACACCCGATGCGCCGTTGCCGCTTTTGCGTGTGCAGGTGCGCTCATGACTGCAAGCGCCGCTCTGAGCCTGTTCGATATCGTCGCACTGCGGCGGGAGTTCCCGATTCTCAATCAGTCGGTGAATGGTAAGACGCTGGCGTTTCTCGATAGCGCTGCGTCGTCGCAAAAGCCGCGCCGTGTGATCGATTGCCTCGAGGAGTATTATCGGCGCTACAACGCGAATGTGCATCGTGGCATTTACCGCCTGAGCGAAGAGGCGACGTTTGCCTTCGAGCGGGCGCGCGGCAAGGTGGCGCGTTTCATCAATGCTCGCAGCCAGCGCGAGATCGTCTTTGTGCGGAATACGACTGAGGCGATCAATCTGGTGGCGCGCAGTTGGGGTGATGCAAACCTGCGCGCGGGGGATCGTATTCTGCTCAGTATCATGGAGCACCACTCGAACCTGGTGCCCTGGCAGATGCTGGCGCAGCGTACCGGCGCGCAACTGGAGTTCCTGCCGATCGATGGCGAAGGTCGCCTGGCGCTCGACCATCTGGACGCGCAACTCGCAGGGGTGCGCCTGGTGGCGATTACGCAGCAGTCGAATGTGTTGGGAACGATCAATCCGGTGGCGGAGATTGCACGGCGCGCGCACGCTTGCGGCGCGCTCGTGCTGGTGGACGGCGCGCAGAGCGTACCGCATATGCCAGTGGACGTGCAGGCGCTCGATATCGATTTCCTGGCGTTCAGCGGGCATAAAATGTGCGCTCCGACCGGCATCGGCGTGCTGTGGGGGCGGCGTGCAATCCTGGAGCAGATGCCGCCGTTCCTTGGCGGCGGTTCGATGATCAGGGTGGTGGGGCTGCACGAATCGACATACGCCGACGTTCCGGCGCGCTTCGAGGCGGGAACGCCGGCGATTGCCGAGGCGATTGCGCTCGGTGAGGCGGTTGATTTTCTGCAAGAGATCGGCATGGATCGAATCTCCGCCCACGAGCGCGAATTGCTGGGGTATGCGCTTGAACGCCTGAGCGAAGTCGAAGGGCTGCGGGTGTATGGTCCGACAACGACCGAGATGCGCGGCGGCGCGGTGAGTTTCACGCTCGACGGCGTGCATCCGCACGATGTTGCGGCAGTGCTCGACAGTGAGGGGATTGCAGTGCGCGCCGGGCATCACTGTGCGCAACCGTTGCACGCGCACTACGATATTCCTGCTACTACGCGCGCATCGTTCTATCTGTACAACATTCCAGAAGAGGTTGATCGACTGGTTGCCGCGCTGCACAAGGCGCGCACCCTGTTCGGGTGATGGGAATGGACGATCTCTACCGCGAACTTATTCTCGAACACTATAAACACCCGCGTCGTCGCGGTCGGCTCGACCATCCCGACGTCAGCGCCGAGGAGCACAATCCCCTGTGCGGCGACCGGGTGCGGATCGATCTGCGGATCGAACATGGCGTCATCACCGATGCGCGCTTCGATGGACGCGGTTGCGCGATCAGTCAGGCGTCCGCCTCGATGCTGACCGATGAAATCGTCGGGATGCCGGTCGAACAGGCGAAGCAGTTCAGCAAAGAACATCTCCTGGCGCTGATCGGCATTCCACTGAGCCATAATCCGGTGCGCATCAAATGTGCGCTGCTTCCGCTCAAGACGCTCAAGGCAGGGTTGTATGGCGTGGGTCATGCGCCCGATGATGATGAATTGTAACTATCTTTCGGGAGAGGAGTGCAACCAATGGCTGTCACTGCAACAAATCTGGATTTCGATTATTCGAAGTACGCCTTCCGCAATGAGGAGCGATATATTTTCAAGTCCGACAAGGGCTTGAACGAGAAGGTCGTTCGTGAGTTATCGGGGATGAAGGGAGAGCCGGAGTGGATGTTGAAGCGCCGGTTGCAGGCGCTCGAAATCTTCCGCAAGAAACCGACGCCGCTGACCGGTATGTGGGCGAACCCGGAACTGGCAGAACTGAACTACGACGAGATCCACTACTTCGTGCGCGCCGGCGAGCGACCGCAGACCGATTGGGACGCCGTGCCGGCCGAGATTAAGCAGACCTTCGAGCGATTGGGCATTCCCGAAGCGGAACGCAAGTTCCTCGCCGGCGTCGGCGCGCAGTATGAGTCGGAGGTCGTCTATCACTCGCTGCGCGAGGAGTGGGCGAAGCAGGGGGTCATCTTCCTCGACACCGACACCGGTCTGAAGGAGTACCCGGAAATCTTTAAGAAGTACTTCGGCACTGTGGTTCCGGCGGCGGACAATAAGTACGCTGCGCTGAACACGGCGGTCTGGTCGGGCGGGTCGTTCGTGTATGTGCCCAAGGGGGTGCATGTCGATATTCCGCTCCAGGCGTATTTCCGCATCAATGCGGAGAATATGGGGCAGTTCGAGCGCACCCTGATCATCGTTGAGGAAGGCGCATCGGTGCATTATATCGAGGGGTGTACGGCGCCGATCTACAGCACCAACTCGCTGCACTCGGCAGTGGTCGAGATTATTGTGATGAAGGGCGGCAAGTGTCGCTACACAACGATCCAGAACTGGGCGAACAATATCTTCAATCTGGTGACCAAGCGCGCTATCGCCTACGAAGAGGCAAGTATGGAGTGGGTCGATGGCAATATCGGCTCGCGGCTGACGATGAAGTACCCGTCGGTCTACCTGATGGGGCGCGGCGCGCGCGGCGAAGTGCTCTCGGTGGCGTATGCCGGCAAAGGGCAGCACCAGGACGCCGGCGCCAAAATGGTGCATATCGCGCCCGATACGACCAGCCGTATCACCAATAAGTCGGTCTCGAAGAATGGCGGTAAGACGACGTACCGCGGTCTGGCGAAGGTCATGCCCGGTGCGACCGGCGCGAAGATCAATGTGAACTGCGACGCGCTCATCCTCGATGAGAAGTCGGCGTCCGACACGATCCCGTATATCGAGATCGAGGAAGACCGCTGCACCCTGGCGCACGAGGCGACCGTCGGGCGCATCGGCGAGGAGCAACTGTTCTACCTGATGAGCCGCGGCATCGGTGAGGCGGATGCGCTCTCGATGATTGTGCTCGGCTTCATGGAGCCGTTTACACGCGAATTGCCGATGGAGTACGCTGTCGAACTCAACCGCCTCATTCAACTCGAAATGGAAGGGTCGGTCGGATAAGAGACGAAATGGCATCGCTCAGGAGAGTGACAGAACGAAAGAGCGACTGTCGCGTCTCAGCGCCGCTTGACATCTTTGCCCTCTCTCCGGCGCCGAACTGGAGAGAGGGCGTTTTGCTAGCATGATAGTATGATGATCAAACCGCACTGTGCGAGATGTAGGTTTTCCTGAAAACTGGTGCGTTTCGCAAGGTAGGTGAAGCGTCGACCGTCACGCCCCCTCTATCGTTCCCGGTCCAATCAGGTTGACCTTGTAACGGTCGACTACACACGCGACTGCGGCAACCCAATTGCCGGCAGCAGTGGCGCCGGAGAGGTGCATCGATAACCGGTGACATCGATGTAGAGAAGACTCAGGATCGCATCCAGCACAGGAACCGCTCGTTGCCGACTGACGACATAGCGGCGATGACGGCGCGGTTGTCGAACCCCGGCAACTCCTGGAGACGGGCGAGCAGCGAGTCCGACCCACTTGCCGACTGCGGGATCAGCAGCGGTGGACCGTCCCCGTGCAGCCTCCAGAACACATCTTCGGCAAACGGTCCGCTATCGGTCGTGATGACTTCGACGGTTCGGAGATCCGCCCACTCGACGCGCTGAGACGTACCGTCGGGTGAAGCGTAGGTGACCCCGGCTGCATCGAGCGCGATCGCACCTCCACGCATCCCCCCCAACGCAGAACGATCCGGTTCAGCCACAAGGTCCGAGGAGCAAAGCGACGAGTGCGCCGTCGGCTGGAACGACCGGTCAGGCATCACGGCTTCATTCTGCTCTTCATTGCCTGATCCTTCCCTGTCGGGAGAACACATGAAAGCGCATCGTTCCCTGGCATAGTCCCACGCTGAGAATAAGACGCCAGAAAACCCCTCTGCGATGATGTACGGCTCTTCCCCAAAGTTCACGTAGTGCTGATAGAGGTCTGCCGCACTCATTGCTGGGGTGTAGGCTGATTCCAGGCACTCGTCGACGATTTGCTTCGCTGCCGCTATGGCGGCTTCGAGTCCATCGAAGGTTCCATACTCGTAGTTCTCACGCTCGTCCATGAAGCGAACGTTGTCTGCGACGATAACTCTGAACGGCATGGCATGTCTTCCCGGCGCTACTCAGTGTTGCGTAATACCAATGACGATTGACGATGCCGCATGCTGGTCATGCCGCGCGCAGCGACGGGTCATGCCGCGCGCAGCGAGGAATCTGCGCGGGTCGCGCACGACCCCTCGCGCGGCTCGGGGTGACCATGCCGGATGTTCACACGTAATTGGGTATACCATGATACCATGATACCGTGATTGATGACCTTGAGTTGCGCCTGCTGATCATCCCGCTCAAACTCCACGCCATACACCCGTCACCCGCGAGCACCTTCCGCACCCTGCCCCTCACTCCTGATCTGGCGCTCCACTGGTCATAACGACGTGGTACAATAGTACCGTTGTTACTACCGGTCATCGCTCGTTGGAGGTGCTGCACTCATGCAACCGATAGCCCTAACCCCCGAACTCGTCGCCCGCGCAGGCAAACATATTGCAGCAGCGCTGCGCCGCAATCCCGGGATCGATGCGGCTGCGCTCTGCGCATTGAACGGTCAGGTGCTGTGGGCAAGCGATCCGGCATTCGAACGCGCTGCGCCTTCCATCGCCCGAATTGGCATTATGTCGCTCAAGTTGTGGGTCAAGGTGCGCTCAGGCAGACTGGATCGGATAGGTCTGGTGACGGGGCAGGGCACGGTTGACATCATTTTCGTCCCTCCCATTGCGTCGGTGCTGGTCGCCAGCGGGCGCGACGCCGGAACCGGATGGCTGGAGAATGAGCCACTGGCGCTCCTCGAAGCGCTCGGTCTGCCAGCTCGCTCTCCTCTCGTCTCGCCCAATGGACGCCCATAACCCGCAGTTCCGTTCCGGCATCCTTACGTCAAAGCGCTCTTCCATTGGACGGGGAGATGCTCCGCAGCACGCGACGGTTCACAACGACGCCCACTATTCGGAGATGCTCGCAGTGCGCTTCTGACACCGGGATACCTGATACACTGTGCTGTTTGCTGAGGATCTCACCATCATGGCTGATTTTGTTCGACTTGCAACCATCCACGACCTGCCCGACGGGGGTATGCGCGCGGTTGAGTACAATGGACGGCGCATTGCGCTGTTTCGCGCCGGTGAAACCATTTATGCCACCGATGACATCTGTTCGCACGACTATGCGGAGTTGAGCGACGGGTTCTTCGATCCCGACGATTGTACGGTCGAGTGCCCGTTGCACGGCTCGCGCTTCGATGTGCGCACCGGACGCCCGCTGACCCTCCCGGCAGTGATGCCCATCGAGGTCTTCGAGGTGCAGCGCCAGGGTGATGATGTATTGGTGCGGATCGGTTAGGCGGTTGCGCTGCTTGACTCTTTCCCTCCCCAGACGTACAATATAGTTGAATAAATTGAGCGGTCTACTTCAGAATAGCACAGGGGAGGTCCTGATGAGTGGCTATGCTCACCCCGAGGCGCTGGTCGATACTGCCTGGGTTGCCGATCACCTGAACGACCCGAAGGTGCGGATCGTCGAGTGTGACGAAGATATTCTGCTCTATGATCAGGGGCATATTCCCGGCGCCGTCAAGATCGATTGGGTCGGCGAACTCAACGATCCTATCATCCGCGACTATCTGGATCGCGAACGGTTCGAGCGGTTGATGGTCTCGAAGGGGATCAGCAACGATACAACCGTCGTGTTCTATGGCGACAAGCACAACTGGTGGGCCACCTACGCGCTATGGGTATTCAAGCTGTTTGGTCACGCCGATGCGCGGATTATGAACGGCGGTCGCGCCAAATGGATCGCCGAAGGGCGTCCGCTGACGCGCGAGGTTCCATCCTACCCGCCAGGTGAGTACCACGCCCCTGAGCGCAATGATGCCGCTATTCGCGCGTTCCGCGATCAGGTGCTGGCGCATATCCGTCAGCCGGGTACGGCGCTCGTCGATGTGCGCAGTCCGCAGGAATACACCGGCGAACGCCTGCATATGCCGGAATATCCGCAGGAGGGTGCGCTGCGCGGCGGGCATATCCCCACAGCGGTCAACATTCCCTGGGCAAGCGCCGTTCGTGAGGATAGCACCTTCAAGAGCGCCGATGAATTGCGTGAACTGTATGCCGGTAAAGGGATTACGCCGGACAAGGACGTGATCGCGTACTGCCGCATTGGCGAACGGTCCAGCCATACCTGGTTCGTGCTGACGTACCTGCTTGGGTATCCGAACGTGCGCAACTACGATGGTAGCTGGACTGAATGGGGCAATGCGGTTGGTCTGCCAATCGAGAAGTAAGCGTATGGCTGTGTCCGACATACCTGCCGGTCTGCCGCCGCGTCTCCGCGCGATTGTCGAGGAGTTCCGCGCGGCGGACCGGGCGGAGAAACTGGAGTTGCTGCTCGAATACGCCGACCGTCTGCCGCCATTGCCGGAGCGGTGGCGGGATAATCGCGCCGCGATGGAACAGGTCCATGAATGCGCAACTCCAGTCTATGCCACTGCAGAGTCGCACGAGGGACGTCTGATATTCCATATCGATGTTCCCGAAGAGTCGCCGACTGTGCGCGGATATGCGGCGATCTTGCGCGAAGGGTTGGAAGGCGCCGCGCCAGAGATGGTGCTCGCCATTCCTGGCGATTTCTTCTATGCGATGGGTTTGCAGCATGTGCTGTCGCCACAGCGTCTGAACGGCATCAGTTACCTGCTCGCATACCTGAAACGGCTCGCCGCGCGCGAACTGGCAAAGCGGAACATGTGATGGATCGAACGGCACTCATCGCGCGTCTACTGGATCATTATGAACATCCCCGCAATCGCGGTTCACTGCCAGACGCTGATGTAACGCAAACTGGCGGCATCCCCGATTGTGGTGATGTGGTGACGGTGTATTTGAAGATTGATCCGCCTGACCGGGTTGTTGCCATATCGTTCGAGGGACAGGGATGCACCATCTCACAGGCAGCGGCGTCCATTCTGAGCGAGCGAGTGATCGGTTCGACATTCGCGGAGATCGAGGCGATAACCCTCGATGAGATGATCGATTTCCTCGGTCGTGAGGCGGTCCAAACACGTCCACGCTGTGCAACGCTGGCGCTGCGCACGCTGAAGGCGGCGATTGCCGCCTATCGAAGGGGAGCCTATTGTGAGCCGTGTGGCGCTTGAAGAACGCATCGACCGCCGCAGGACGCTGATCGATCTGGTCGGCAATACGCCGCTCCTGCGTCTCGCCCGGATCGATCTCGATCTGCCGCCTGATGTCGCGGTGTACGCCAAGGCGGAATGGTACAACCCCGGCGGTTCGGTTAAGGATCGCCCGGCGCTGTGGATGATCCGCGACGGCGAACGGCGCGGTCTGTTGCGTCCGGGTATGCGCATCGCTGATGCCACAAGCGGCAACACCGGTATTGCCTACGCCACGCTCGGTGCGGCGCTCGGCTACCGGGTGACGCTGGCGCTGCCCGCTAATGCCAGCCCGGAGCGGTTGCGCATTCTTCGTTCCCTCGGCGCTGAACTCGTGCTGACCGATCCACTCGAAGGCATGGACGCGGCGATCCGCAGGATTCGCGCCCTGGTGCAGGAATACCCGGAACGCTATTTCTACCCCGATCAGTACAACAATCCTGCCAATCCGCGCGCCCACGAGGAGAGCACCGGTCCCGAAATCTGGGTGCAGACCGGCGGCCAGGTGACCCATTTTGTGGCGGCGCTGGGAACCAGTGGCACATTTATGGGGACGGGACGCTTCCTGCGCGCGCAAAACCCGAATGTGCGCCTGTTCGCCGTTCAGCCCGACGGACCGTACCACGCGCTCGAAGGCGTCAAGCATATGGCGACGACGGCGCTGGTTCCGGGCATCTACGATCCGACGCTCGCCGATGCGATCATTGAGGTCCGCAGCGAAGAAGCCTTTGCGATGGCGCGTCGCCTGGCGCGCGTGGAAGGGTTGATGGTCGGCGTCTCCGCAGCCGCGAATGTCGTCGCGGCGTTGCGCATCGCCCGTGAATTGCGCCGGGGAGTCGTGGTGACCATCCTGTGCGATGGCGCCGCCAAATACCTCAGTGATCACTTCTGGGACGACGGCGATGGACGAGACGGCGAGGGAATCTGAACGCGACACATGGGGGGTGCATCCGACCTGAAAAAAAGTGTTTCACGTGAAACACGCATGTTGAAAGTTGCACGTGGGAATCCGAATCTTTATTGTATCTGATCGGCTTCTCACTGCAGAATGTCCCTTGTTTCCTATTGGTACGTGTCCTGACCTCAAGGTTCTTAGAAGAGAGGGATTGTGCGTGACCGGAAAATACCCAAATGATGATCGTTCTTCCTGAGCACATGCGGATCGCCATCGCGCGGCATGCGGAAGAGACTTATCCTGACGAGTGCGTTGGGTTGCTCTTGGGGCGGATCGATGGATCGCGCATGGAAGTAGAGGACGTCTTCCCGGCGCCCAATCGATGGACGGTTGACGTGGGGTTGACGCCAACCGATGCGGATCATTCCCTGCGCGACCGCTTCTACCTCGATCCGCGCGATTATCTGCGCGCTGAACGCATGGCGCGCGAGCGCAACCTCGATGTCGTTGGGTGCTATCACTCGCATCCCGACCATCCGGCAATCCCGTCGCCGCGCGACCTGACCGGCGCGCAGGGCATTGGCGGTGGTTCGCAGTTCGCATTCCTCATTCAGAGCGTGCGCGAAGGGCGTGCTGCCGAATTGACCGCCTGGACGCTGGATGATGCCGGAATGCGCTTTGTGCCTGAGGAGACGGTTGAACGCCTCCGGTAGAATCAGTGCGATGCACCGATTCCTGATCGCGGGCGAAAGAAGGTTTCAGGAGGGAACACGGTGAACGTTCCACGCTGAATGCTCTTCACACAAAGGCGCAAAGGTTGCGGATTGAAGGTGGAAGGTGAGCAGAAGGCAGGGCACAGGTTAAATCGAAAGCCAACCCTACTCTCCGGTTCTCAGTTCTTCGTTCTCAGTTCTCCAAAGAGGTCACACGATGGCAGTCACCGTAACGATTCCAACCGCACTGCGCCAGTACACCGGCGGCAACGCCAGTGTCGCGCTGGCAACCGGTTCTGTAGGGCAGATTCTGGCTGCATTGAGCGAGCAGTACCCGCAACTTGGCAAACATCTGTACAACGAGCAGGGTACGCTGCGCAGTTTTGTCAACATTTATGTCGGCGATGAGGATATTCGCCACCTTCAGGGGATCGAAACCCCTGTCCCTGATGGCGAAACCGTCAGTATTATTCCGGCAATCGCCGGCGGCGTTCGATAACTATCATGGTATGGAGCGGAGTGATGATACTGTCTTCTCTGTCGAATGAAGAGATTCGCCGGTATTCGCGGCATTTGATTCTGCCTGAGTTTGGCATGGAAGGGCAACGCAAACTCAAGCAGGGCAGCGTGCTCCTGATCGGAACCGGCGGGCTTGGGTCGCCGCTGGCGCTGTACCTTGCCGCTGCTGGCGTGGGACATATCGGTCTGGTTGATTTCGACATCGTCGACGAAAGCAACCTGCAACGCCAGATCATTCACGGCACATCCACGCTGGGCATTCGCAAGACCGAGTCGGCAAAGATGCGCTTGCGCGATCTCAATCCGCACATCGATATCGCCACGTATGAGACGCAGATCACATCCGAGAACGCCTTTGACTTGATGCGTCCCTACGATGTCATCGTCGATGGCACCGACAACTTCCCGACGCGCTACCTGACGAACGATGCCTGCGTCATGCTCGGCAAACCCAACGTCTACGGTTCGATCTTTCGCTTCGAGGGGCAGGCGACGGTCTTTTCGCCGAAGCATGGCGGTCCGTGCTACCGTTGTCTCTACCCTGAGCCGCCGCCGCCGGGTCTGGTGCCGAGTTGCGCCGAAGGGGGCGTGCTCGGCGTACTTCCCGGCGTCATTGGAACAATCCAGGCGACCGAGGCGATTAAGCTGCTCACCGGCATCGGCGAGCCGCTGATCGGGCGTTTGCTGCTCTATGATGCCCTGGCAATGCGCTTCCGCGAACTGAAATTGCGTCGCAACCCTGATTGTCCGGTGTGTGGTGATCACCCAACCGTCACGGAACTGATCGATTATCAGCAGTTCTGCGGCATTTCGCCGGAAGAAGCGCACCGCGACGCAACCATCGAGATCACGCCGGCCGAAGTCGCCGAATGGTTGCAGAGCGATCATCCGCCCTTCCTGCTCGATGTGCGCGAGGCAAATGAGTGGGAGATCTGCCATCTGCCGGGCGCCGTGCGTATTTCAGTCAACGAACTTGCTGAGCGGATGAACGAACTCGACAGTGCGGTCGAAATGGTCGTCTACTGTCGCAGCGGCGTGCGCAGCGCACGCGCGGTCGACCTGTTGCGCCAGGCCGGTTTCCGCAAGGTGAAAAACCTGGCCGGCGGCATCCTCCGCTGGGCGGATGAGGTGGACCCCGGCGTGCCAAAGTACTGAGTTGGCATCCTGCCGCGCTGATGGTATAATATCGCCCTGTGACCGGAGACTGGAACAGCAGGACGAAAACGTGGAAATCGCTCTCTACACCGCCCTTATTATTGTCAGCGCGGCATTGACATTTCTTGTGGTTGTGCAGGGGCGCACGGCGGGATTGCAACAGCGCGATACCATCTATCGCACAAAGCGCGGCATCGAGAAGACGATGCACCAGGCGACAATTGCGCTCGCGGTTGTGTTTCTCCTGCTGGCGCTGATTGCCAGTCTGCCGATCTGGTGACGTTGATGCTTCGAAATCGCTTTCAACAGGACAGGGCGGGCAGCCTTATCCGGGCGCTTCTTCCTCATAGTCGCGTCTGCTCCTGGTGTTCAGGGCGCGCGCGATCACTTTCCTCGCTAAATCCATGGCTCGCCGCATTCGCTGGCAGATTCTGATAGCTGCGATCAGTTCCCTGACCGTGCTCCTCCTCATGAGTTACCTGGCGCTGACGCGCGCATCGGTCGCCCGTCCGCTGACAGGCGGTGATTATGTCGAAGGGGTCGTCGGCGCACCGCTGCATCTCAATCCACTGCTGGTCGATCCTGCCGCCGATCCGGTTGCTGCCGATCTACACCGCCTGATCTTTGAGGGATTGACACGCCCCGGTCCTGATGGATTGCCCATGCCGGCGCTTGCCGAGTCCTGGACGGTCGATGACAGTGGGACGGTCTACACCTTTACGCTGCGCAGCGGCGTCGCCTGGCACGATGGCGCGCCGGTGACGGTCGATGATGTGCTGTTCACGATGCGCGCCGTGCAGGGTCCTGCGTTTGCCGGTGATCAGAATGTCGCCGCTTTCTGGCGCACGGTTCTGGTTGATCGCGCCGGAGAGCGCAGCGTCAGTTTCCGCCTTGACTCTCCATTTGCGCCTTTCTTAAGGTTGACTGGTTTTCCGATCCTGCCGGCGCACCTGTTGCGTGATACGCCGCCGGAACAGTGGGAGGCGATGGCATTCAACCGCTTGCCGGTTGGCGCCGGTCCGTATCGATTGATCGAACGAGATGATCAACATGCTCTTTTGCGCGCCAACTCGTCCTACTTTGGTTCGCCGCCGTTCATTGAAACGATTGAACTGCGGTTCTTCCGCACCGAACAGGATGCGCTCGCAGCCCTGACGCGCGGTGACATTCAGGGTCTTGCTTTCCTGAGCACCGGCGCCCTGGCGGATGTGAACCTGCCGCGCAATGTGGTGCGCCGACAGGCATTGCTGGATGCCTGCACCGTCCTGACCTTCAATCTACGCGATGGTCCGCTCACTGAGATTGGCGTGCGCCGCGCATTGGCGATGGCGCTCGATAAGGATGCGTTGATCGCCGGAGTGCTGAACGGTCAGGTCGCACGGCTTGATACGCCGATCCTGCACGGATGGTGGGCTGAAGCGCCTGATGTGCAGTGGTACGAACCCGATCCCGCACGAGCCGTATCCGCACTCGATGCGCTGGGATACGTCGCCGGCGCCGATGGCATTCGCGCACGCAACGGTCAACGACTTGCCTTTACCCTCCTGACCGACAGTTCTCCCAAACGGCGCGCGGTAGCAGAAGAGATCGCCCGCCAGTGGAGCGCCATCGGCGTGCGCATTGTGATCGAGCAGGTTGAGTCCGGCGATCTCCAGCGCCGTTTGGAAACCCACGACTTTACTATGGCGCTGCACGGCTGGCAACGGCTCGGTTCCGATCCCGACGTCTTTGAACTCTGGCATTCGAGCCAGGCGGAACGCGGACGGAACTACACAGGTCTGACCGATGCTGACATTGATGAACTGCTCTACAACGCGCGTAAAATCTACGACATCGCTGACCGCGCCGCGCTCTACAACGAATTTCAGCAACGCTGGGTCGATCTGGCGCCGGGGATTATGCTGTATCAACCGTTCCTGATTCATGCCACCGTTGCCGACCTTGGCAGCATCATCGCTGTTGCGCCTGATGAAGCCGTTTCGCCGCGCCTGATCATGGGGCGCGAGGGGCGCTTCGCCGACGTCAACCGTTGGTATCTGCGCAGCGATCGCGAAATCCGCGGCGATTTGCGGTGAGAGGTGTGAGGCGAGAGGTGTGAGGTGTGAGGTGTGAGGCGAGAGGTGTGAGGTGTGAGGTGTGAGGTGTGAGGCAGGAGGGTTGCAGCGGTATGAGGCGAGAGGTAAGAGGTGTGAGGCAGGAGGGTTGCAGGTGAGAATATGCCCGACCCTTGAAGTCTTCGCCGTTAATCGATTGCTGCGGCCAAATCTCATCAGGGGGCGCTTCTGGCTATCGGTCCGAACGTATGCCGACCTCAAGGGACTTTAAGTATGACTACTGACCATCTCGTATCTCTCGACTGGCTCGCAGAACGCCTGAATGACCCGGATATCCGCATTGCCGACCTGCGCTGGTATCTGCTGGAGCCGGGGCGCGGGCGCACAGAGTATCTGGAAGCGCACATCCCCGGCGCGGTATATCTCGACATTGACACCGATCTTTCCGCCCCGCCGTTTCAGGGACCAGGACGCCATCCCATTCCCGCACCGGAAGCCTTCGCCGCTGTCGCGTCGCGCACCGGGATTGGTTCCAAGACGCATGTCATAGCCTACGACAGCGTCGGTGGCGCGTATGCAGCGCGTCTCTGGTGGTTGCTGCGCTACTTCGGGCACGAGCGCGTGTCGCTCCTCGATGGCGGATGGCCCGCGTGGGTCGCTGCCGGTTTGCCGGTCGAGTCAGGCGAGGTGACGCCGCCGCCAACGATGTTCATCCCGCACCCAAACCGGGCGATGGTAGTGGATGCTGATACTGTGGATGTGTTGCGCCGCGATCCGCGCGTGCTGATTCTCGATGCGCGCGCAGCGGAACGTTACCAGGGGATCGCCGAACCACTCGACCCGCGCGCAGGTCATATTCCGGGAGCAGTGTCTGCGCCATACGCCGACAATGTCGATGCCGACGGACGGATGCGTTCGGTGGAGGAACTGCGGGCGCGCTACGCTGCACTTGGCGCCGACCGTGCCGAAACCATCGTCTGCTACTGCGGCTCTGGCGTCACCGCTGCACATACCATCCTGGCGCTCGCACGCGCCGGTTGGAAGAACACACTCCTCTACGAAGGCTCCTGGAGCGACTGGTCGCGTGACCCCGCTCGCCCCGCTGCAACCGGATCGGAACCGTGGGGCGGTGAAGGTTGAAGACCTGCCCGACCCCTGCGGATGTGACTGTCACCATCCTGGCTCGCATCCCGCCAGGGGCAGACGGGAAACGTGCGCGATGTCGGTCGCCGTGAGGCGCCCGGTTCTCAGTTCTTGGTTCTTGGTTCTATGGTATAATACAGTGCAAAGGCCGTGACGGAGACGAGTAGGCGATAGCAAACCGGTCAGCGAACGCGCGGGTGGTGTGAGGCGCGTCTGTGTTTGGTCGCTGAAGATCACTCCTGAGCCGGGGGGCGAACGCTGCTGTTGCGCGCCAGTAGTCTGCTCCGGTCTCGCCGACCGTTATCCCGGCGGAGGCGTGATAGCGCCTTAATGAGTGCAGTCGATGACGCATCGGCTGAATCAGGGTGGTACCGCGGGGTTTTCCTCACCTCGTCCCTGCTGAGGGGCGGGGGTTTTTTGTTGGCAAGGAGGTTGCGCATGGCGTTTCAGCCTGTCGATACCAGGGTCAACTTTCCGCGACTCGAGGAACAGATTCTCGATCTGTGGCAGCGCAAGCAGATTGTCGAGCGCAGTCTGGAATCTGGCGATAAGCCGTTCGTCTTCTACGAAGGACCGCCGACGGCGAATGGTCGTCCCGGCATCCACCATGCCATCTCACGCATCTTCAAAGATGTCATCTGCCGCTACCGCGCTATGCAGGGTTACAAGATCATCGGGCGACGCGAAGGGTGGGACACCCACGGTCTGCCGGTGGAGATCGAGGTCGAAAAGAAACTCGGCTTCAGCGGCAAGCCCGACATCGAAAAATATGGTGTAGCGGAGTTCAATGCGCAGTGCCGCCAGAGCGTCTGGGAATATATTCAGGACTGGCGCCAGTTCACGCGCCGCATTGCCTACTGGGTGAGCGAAGACGCCTATATCACCTACGAAAATGATTACATCGAGTCGCTCTGGTGGATCTTCCGTCAGTTATGGGATCGCGGCTTGCTCTTCCGCGATTACAAGGTCTCGATGCACTGCCCGCGCTGCGGCACATCTCTCTCGGATCATGAAGTATCGCTCGGCTTCAAGGACGATGTAGACGATCCGAGTGTGTGGGTGAAGTTCCGCGTGCGCGAGACGAGCCACGAAGCGTTGCGTGGAGCATCGTTCGTGGCGTGGACGACGACCCCCTGGACGCTTCCCGCAAATGTGGCGCTTGCTGTTAAGCCCGACGCCGCGTATGTCGTCGTATCACACGACGGCGAACGGTTCGTGCTGGCGGAGGCGCTGCTCCACAGCGTTCTTGGCGACGGCGTGACCGTTGAGCGCACGTTCCAGGGCGCCGATCTGGTCGGCACGCGCTACGAGAACCTGTTCGACGGCGTTCCCGCGCCCGGTGACACGGTGGATTGGTCTCGCGCCTATACGGTCGTTGCCGATGATTTCGTGTCGCTGGAGGATGGCACCGGCATCGTACACATCGCGCCGGCCTATGGCGACCTCGAGATCGGCAGGAAGTACGGCTTGCCGACCCTCTTTTCGGTCGATCTGGCAGGCAATGTGCTGCCAGAGTTTGCCTCGCTCGGCTTTGCCGGCAAGTTCTTCAAACAGGCGGACCCCGACATCACGCGCAACCTGAAGGCGCGCGGCTTGCTGCTGAGGAGCGGGCGTGTCAAGCACTCGTACCCCTTCTGCTGGCGCTGTGATACGCCGCTGCTCTACTATGCCAAACGCTCGTGGTACATCCGCACAACCGCGATGAAAGATCGCCTGGTGGCGAACAACCTGCTGATCCACTGGGTGCCAGAGCACATCCGCGATGGGCGATTCGGCAACTGGCTGGAAAACAATATCGACTGGGCTGTGAGCCGTGAGCGTTACTGGGGCACACCCATCCCGATCTGGATGGCAGAAGACGGCTACGCCGAATGCATCGGCTCGCTGGCGGAACTGGAGCAGAAAGTCGGGCGCACCCTGAAGGACCTGGAACTGCATCGTCCCTATGTTGATGAGATTACCTGGGTCGATCCGCAGCACGGGTTGATGCGCCGCATCCCCGACGTTGCCGACTGCTGGTTCGACTCTGGCGCCATGCCCATTGCGCAGTGGCACTATCCGATGGAGAACACCGAGATTTACGAATTGGCGAAGCAAGCGGATTACATTTGCGAAGCGGTTGATCAGACACGCGGCTGGTTCTACACGCTGCACGCCATCTCCACGCTGCTCTTCGACCGTCCGGCATTCAAGAATGTCATCTGCCTGGGGCACATTCTCGACGCCGAGGGTCAGAAGATGAGCAAGTCGCGCGGCAATGTCGTCGATCCCTGGACGGTGATGAACGAGCACGGCGCCGATGCGCTGCGCTGGTATCTGTTCACTGCCGCGCCTCCCGGCAGCCCGCGCCGCTTCTCGGCAGGGCTGGTCGCCGAAAGTTTGCGCAAGTTCCTGCTGACGCTGTGGAACACGTACGCATTCTTCGCCACCTATGCCAATCTCGATGGCTGGACGCCAACGAAGGACGGCGTTGATCAGCATCTCGATCCGGCGACCCTCGTTCCCATCGACCGGTGGGCGCTGGCGCGGTTGAACAGCCTGGTGCGCACCGTGACCGATGCTTTCGAGGCGTATGATGTTACAACGGCAGCACGCGCCATCGAGGATTTTGTCGATGAACTGTCGAACTGGTATGTGCGACGCAACCGGCGGCGCTTCTGGAAGAGCGAGCACGACCGCGACAAGCAGGCGGCATATGCGACGCTCTACACCTGTCTGCTCACGGTGGCAAAACTGGCAGCGCCCTTCGTGCCGTTCGTCGCCGAGGCGATCTACCGCAACCTGGTGGGGCTGGAAGGGCACGAGGGGCAGACCGATACACCGGAGAGCGTTCATCTTGTCGCGTGGCCACAGGTCAACGAAGCATTGCTCGAAGAGCGCCTGGTGGCAGATACAGAAGTGTTGCTGAAAGCCGTTTCAGTCGGGCGCGCGGCGCGACGCGCGGCAGGCATCAAGGTCCGCCAACCACTGCGCGAGTTGTGGGTGCGCGCGCTAACCCCGACCGCCCTCGAAGGTCTGCGGCGCTTCGAGGCGGAACTGCGCGACGAACTCAACGTCAAAGCGGTACGCTACCTCGACAGCACTGCCACGCTGGTCGAGTACCGCCTCAAGCCCAACCTGCGGTTGGTTGGTCGCAAATATGGAAAACTGGTGCCTGCCATCACCGCAGCACTCCGCGATCTGACCGGTGATGCGGCACGCGCGGCGGCGCAGGCAGTCGAAGCCGGAGAAACCATTACACTCACGCTCGAAGGGCAGGCGATTGACTTGCTGCCAGAAGAAGTGCTGGTTGAGAGCAGTTCGCCAGAAGGGTACGCGGTAGCGGAAGATGGCGGCGTCCTTGTGGCGCTCGACACAACCCTGACGCCGGAGTTGACGATGGAGGGGCTGGCGCGCGAATTGGTGCGCAACATCCAGGATGCGCGCAAAGACGCCGGGTTTGCCATTAGCGATCGGATCATCGTCTTCCTTGGCGGCGCCGACGGTGATGCCGCAGTGGAAGCGATGCTGCGCGCCTGGGGCGACTATGTGCGCGAAGAGACGCTGGCGGACGACCTGCGGCTCTGCGCGCCGCCGGATCACGTCCACACTACCTCGCTCGAACTCGATGAAGGGCGCACGCTCACCATCGGCGTGAGCAGGGGCGGAACTGAGACCCGGCCGCATGGGTACGTCTGAAACCGCAGCAGTAGGGTCGGGTCTGCGACCCGACCCTCGGTCGGGTCTGCAACCCGACCGAGTCACACACCCGACCGCACCGCCACGTCGCAGACCCGACCGCAGCCCCATGCCCCCTCTATGGACGGGTCTGAGACCTGTCCATAGAGGGGGCGGGTCTGAGACCCGCCCCCTTCTACCCCCCCGACGCAATCGGTGCAGTTCTTCTTCGAGGGCGCGCAGGCGCGCTTCAACTTCGGCGCGCGCCTGCGCTTCACGTTGCGCCCGTTCCGCCTCCCGCTGCGCCCGTTCCTCGGCTTCGTGGCGCGCCCGCGCTTCCGCTGCGCGCGCTTCCGCCTCCCGCTGCGCCTGTTCCGCCTCCCGCTGCGCTCGTGCTGCTGCCTCCGCCGCCTGCCGCACGACGGTCGCGTAGCTACCGAACGGTACGCCGCGTTCGTCGTAGCAGACAACGTGATCCCGCTCGATACCCAGCCACAGGTTGGCGATCACCAGATGCACCCGCCCTGCTGCGTCCGGCGGGTACAGCCGGTACGCATCCCCCTCCAACCGATAGTCAAGCAGGCGCAGACGTCGCTCACGACCGCCGCGACTCATATTGTCCACAATCACGTACTGCGCCACCCCCGCGCGCGCGTAGTGCTCCACCTTGCGCTCCAGGTCGTTCTCGCGCGTCTCCGGCGAGGTGATCTCGATGATCAGCGCCGGACGCGCGCCTTCGACCGCCACCTCGAATGTGCTCCAGTCCTGCCGTTCGCGGATGCCGGGAATGACCATCACATCCGGTCCGTGCGGACGCAGGTCGGGGATGTCCCAGGCAATGCGCACATCGCTCAGGACGATGGCGACCCCCGCCTCCTCCAGACGGGCGCGCAGCACGGCGGTGAGGTACATCCGGTCGGTCGCGTGGCGGCCGCTGTGCACAATGAAATCTCCCGTTTCAGGGTGCAGGACGTCCTCGAGCGTCAGCGGAACCTGTTCCAGGTGATGGGGATCATCGGGAGTTGGGCGCGGCACGAAGCGCCAGCCATAGCGGAAGGGATCGTCGGCGGGCGCCGCATCCGGCGGCTCGGCGGGGATGGTCGTCTGGGTCAGCGCGGGTCCTCCCTGGCGCGTCCGGTTATCAGGACAGGTGTGGCGGTCAGGCAATTCTGCACAGCATCATTGTACCATATCCGCACACGTGTGCGGTGCGAGAAGGAAGCGCAGCACCCGGCAGTGCAAGAGGCTTCGTCTTCAACAGCAGTGAAAGCACTGAAAAGGAAGGCAGGCAACTTTCTGCATCCCTTCCTTTCTGACATCAGTAGTCGAATAATTCTATCAGAAATGCGGGTATTCGTGCATATCGTGTGAACATCGATCCTGCCGCGTCGAAGTCTACCGGGCCAGACAATTCTGACATATCTTGAGCGACGAGGCCTGATTGCGCATAGAAGTCATATCAGGCGTATCTGAGCGGTAATCACCGTAATTGCCGCCATAACTCTCATTTTCATAATGAAATGCCCGATTACAGTTGCTATAGAGTCGCACCGACTCTATCCGGTTGTCCCAGGCGCCAAGAGACGGAAGCAGAAACGCCGATCCATCCGAAGGGCAGGGCATCATGCCGGTTGTAGTTAGAGATGCGCCTCTATAGTTGGTGTCGTCATACTCGATAGTGAGCACAAAGCTGCTTTGTGCGGGGTGTACATCGGTTGCTGATTGGCTATGCAGCATGTCGTCCGATAAATCATCAGGCGAGGCTGAAGGAGGAAGATGCACACGTCCATCGGTTGCAACCGCGATGGCTTCAAAGGTCGGATAGCACCCGCGCCAGGCGACCGGCGCAGCGCTGCTTCCAGGCGCCGTTGCTTCGGCATACACGACGCAGTGCTCACCCTGTTCTTGTGCATTGCTTATCGAGAGACGCGATTCGCTTGTGTTCACGAGAGCGCTTATGACCAGCAACAACCCGATGATGATGGTGAACAGCGTTGGCTTGAGAGTCATGGTGTTCCTCCTTTTCGTATTCTGGCGGATAAGATACGACTTCCAGCACATCTTGCGATGATGCACCAGGAGATTTTCTATCTATCTTCGGGTAATTCCGACGGTGAAGTCGTACACGAACGGATGATGGATGATCAAAGTTCGCGTCTCGTTCGTTGCTGGCATAATCTCAATAGCTTGCAGAGCATTTGCTTCCAGCCTGAGATTCAGCGTTTCAACAGATTCTTTTGGATCATTGATCTCATATTTTAGTATATACCCGCCATAACCATCATATACCCCAGAACCCCAATCAGAAATTTTCTCCAATTCTATCGTTGAGTGCTTGCGACGTCTAACATCAGTGACAGCATTAGCGGCAATACGAAACAATCATGCAGAAAAAGGGACTCCGCAATTTTTGTATTTTGGGAGCGCTGTGAAAGCCTGTAAAAAACCTGTTGTGTAAGATCGGCTGCGTCATCATCATTGTCGAGGCGCGTTCGTAAGTACTTATAGACACGAGAGGCATAGCGATAGTACAATACACCAAAAGCAGCCCGGTCTTGTTTCGCTGCTTCAACGAGCATTGATTCATCTTTCTCGAATAGTGAAACTTGAAAAATGAGCGCGTCTGGACTGATATCCATGCATCAACCCCCATATGTGCCACTCAAAGCGCCTCTCGGTCGAACAGCGCATATTTTACTTACGTCACTCATGGAAACGTAGAAATCGAAAAAATCTCTCACACCTGTTTCGACCCTATCGGTCAACACTCGAGCGATGGACTGCAACAGGCGCTGCCCGACGCGGTGCGCTGCTTGTCGTGAGATGCACGCCATCGCCACGTTGATGCGCGATATTGGCGACACCGCCAGCCCCGGCGCGATCATCGCGCACGCGCACGACACCACGGCGCCCTGGGTGATATGCTGGCAGCAGTGGGAGGGGTGACGAACATGCGAGAGGTGGAAGATGGTTGACCTATCGTATATGTTGCAGTACAATTGTGCTAGACATATCGGAACAACTGTATGACCACTCATACCTTTGGCGGTGACTGGACAGACGATAAGTTAGAGCGATTGCGGAAGTACCTGGCGGCATACACAACGATTTTTAATAAGAATGAGCGCGCACGAAAACTGAAAACCATTTATGTGGATGCCTTTGCCGGAACAGGGTACCGCGACCGGAAGACGCAACCGAATGATCAATTGCCCCTCTTTCCTGAACTGGAACAACCCGAAGCGGCTGCGTTTCTCGACGGCAGCGCGCGCATTGCGCTCGGAGTCGAGCCGCCGTTTAAGCAATACCTGCTTATCGAACGCGATTCGAAAAGGGAGCAGGCGCTGCAACAACTCAAACGCGATTTTCCTGACAAACAGATCAAGATTGTCAAAGAGGATGCCAATAACTATCTCACGCAGTGGTGTGCTGAGCAAGACTGGCGATATTCTCGCGCCGTGGTTTTCCTTGATCCTTATGGCATGCAGGTATCCTGGGGTTTGATCGAGGCATTGGCTCGAACTAAAGCAATAGATCTATGGTTTCTGTTTCCCCTGGGTGTAGCGGTCAATCGTCTGCTGACGAGAAAAGCGCCGCCAACCGGCGCGTGGGCTGATGCTTTGACCAGAATTCTCGGTACGGATGCTTGGAAGAGCGCGTTTTATGTTCAAAAGAACCAGCTCACGCTCTTTGGCGAGGAAGAGTCCTGTGAGAAAGAGGCTGATTTTGAACGGATCGGGCGTTTCTTCGTCGAACGACTGAAAACGGTTTTCTACGGAGTGGCAGAAAATCCCTTGCCCCTGCGCAATTCTCGTCATAATCCACTCTATTTGCTCTGTTTTGCGTCGGGCAATCCAAAGGGGTCACAGACAGCTATCAAGATCGCCCAACATATCCTGAGCACGTGAGCATGGCTGAACACTCCCACATCGAGTGGACCGAAGCGACATGGAATCCGGTGACCGGCTGCTCAAAGGTCAGCAGCGGGTGCAAACACTGCTACGCCGAGCGCCTTGCGTTGCGGCTTCAGGCCATGGGCAGCGTCCGCTACCGCGACGGCTTCGCCATCCGGCTGCATCCCGCCGTGCTCGACCTGCCGAAGCGCTGGCGGCAGCCGCGGATGATCTTCGTCAACTCGATGAGCGATCTGTTTCACGACGATGTACCGGAGGAGTTCATCCAGCGCGTGTTTGCCGTGATGCACGAGTGCCCCCACCATACGTTTCAGATCCTGACCAAACGCAGTGCACGCCTGCGCGAGATGGCGCCGCGTCTCGACTGGACGCCGAATATTTGGATGGGAGTCAGCGTTGAGAATCAGCGCGTGCAGCACCGGATTCACGATCTCCAAACCGTCCCGGCGCATGTGCGTTTCCTGTCGTGCGAGCCGCTGTTGGGTCCGCTCAACGATTTGCCGCTCGACGGCATTCACTGGGTGATCGTTGGCGGCGAGTCTGGTCCGGGCGCGCGCCCGATGCGCAAGGAATGGGTGCTTTCGATCCTGGATCAGTGTCGTCGTGCGCAGACGCCCTTCTTCTTCAAGCAGTGGGGCGGGGTGCGGAAGGACCGGACCGGTCGTGAACTGGAGGGGCGCACCTACAACGAGATGCCGTTACAGAAATAACCGTCACGCGAGCCGTTCTTTGTTTCCGCTGCGAACGTGTACCTACAACGAGATGCCGTTACAGAAATAACCGTCACCCCTGGGTCGGGTCGATCAGCACGCGCTCGCTCCGCTCCTCGTTCTCGTCCGGCGCTTCGACGCACAGCGCTGCCACGCGGTCGTTCGATGTCAGGTTGACAATGGTCACACCCTGGGTATTGCGCCCGAACATCGAAATGCCGCTGGCTTCGGTGCGCATCACCATGCCACTCTCGGTGATGATGGTCAGGAGCGAGTTCTCGCGCACCACATGCGCAACGGCAACCTCGTCGCCGGGGCGGAGTCGGATCGTGATAACACCGCCGGTGGCGCGCCCTTTGAGCGGGTATTCTCCCAGATCGGTGCGCTTGCCATACCCATGCGCCGTCACCACCAGCAACGCCGCGTTCTCCTGCGCCAGGTCCATCGAGACCACCCGATCCCCCTCGGCGAGCGCAATACCGATCACACCGGTTGCCGGTCGTCCCATCGGGCGCACCTCCTCCTGGCGGAAGCGGATCGTCTGCCCGCGCGCGGTGGTGAGCAACACATCCTCGTGCCCCTGGGTCATCGCAACCCAGCCGAGTTCATCGCCCTCTTCGAGTCCGATGGCGATCAACCCATTGGAACGCACCTGACTGTACTCCCTGATCGATGTGCGCTTAATCTTGCCGCGCACTGTTGCCATAATCAGGTATTCCGCCTTCTCGAAGTCGGGCACTGCCAGCACTGATGTGACCTGTTCGCCGGGTTCGAGCGCAATCAGGTTGACGAGCGGCAAACCTTTGGCAGTGCGGCTGGCATCAGGCAGTTCGTGCGCCTTGATCTGATAGACCTTGCCGCGGTCGGTGAAGAAGAGGAGGTCGTCCATAGTGTTGGCGGCGAGAATATGGCGCACCACGTCCTGTTCGCGGGTCGTGGCGCCGCGGATGCCGCGTCCGCCGCGCCGCTGCGTTCGGTAGACATCGGGCGACTGGCGTTTGACATAGCCGCGGTCGGTGAGGGTGATCAGCACTTTGACATCCGGGATCAGATCGTCGTCACTCACCTCACCATTGGCTTCAGGGATGATGCGGGTACGGCGCGCATCGCCATACTTCGCCTTCAGATCGGCAAGGTCCTGTTTGATCAGGTGCAGAATCTTACGCGGGTTCGCCAGAATATCCTCGAGTTCGCCGATCAGTCGAATGACCTCGCGGTACTCCTCCTCGATGCGCTGACGTTCGAGCGCCGCAAGCCGACCCAGTTGCATCTCCAGGATCGCGTTCGCCTGCGCTTCACTGAGGGCAAACCCGTTCATCAAGTTCGCGCGCGCATTGTCGCGTGAGCGTGAATTGCGAATGGTCGTAATCACTGCATCGAGATGGTCGAGCGCAATCTTGAGACCTTCGAGGATATGGGCGCGCGCCCGCGCCTTGTCGAGGTCGAATTCAGTACGGCGGCGGATGACCTCGCGGCGATGGTCGATGTACTCCTGAAGCATGCGCTTAAGCGTCAGCAGCCGCGGCTGTCGCCCACCCTCGACGAGCGCCAGCATATTAACACCAAACGTCGTCTGCATTTGCGTGTGCTTATAGAGCGCATTCAGCACCTTCTTCGGTTGCGCGTCCTGCTTCAAAATAATGACCAGTCGCATCCCGCTGCGGTCGGACTCGTCGCGCACGTCGCGGATACCCTCGATCTTGCGGTCGCGCGCCAGTTCAGCGATACGCTCTTGCAGGCGGGCCTTGTTGACCTGGTAGGGAAGTTCGGTTACGACAATATGGAATGCGCCACGCGCCGCTTCTTCAATGTGCGCTTTTGCCCGAATAATGATGTGACCGCGCCCGGTGCTATAGGCGTTCATGATCCCTTCCGTACCGAGGATCATGCCAGCAGTTGGAAAATCGGGACCGGGCAAAATTTTCACCAGATCTTCAACCGTGGCGTCGGGGTTATCGATCAGGTGGGTGATCGCATCACAGACCTCGCTCAAATTGTGGGGCGGGATGTTCGTTGCCATACCGACGGCGATGCCAGCCGCGCCGTTGAGCAGCAGGTTGGGGATGCGCGCCGGCAATACAACCGGCTCGCGGTACTGACCGTCGAAGTTGTCGCGAAAATCAACGGTGTTCTTTTCGATGTCGGCGAGCATTTCTTCGGCGATCGGCGTGAGGCGTGCTTCGGTGTAGCGCATCGCCGCCGGCGGGTCGCCATCGACGCTGCCGAAGTTGCCCTGCCCTTCGACAAGCGGGTAGCGCATATTCCAGGGTTGCGCCAGGCGCACCAGCGCATCATAGACAGCGCTATCGCCGTGGGGATGCATTTTGCCCAGGATTTCGCCAACAATACGGGCGCATTTCTTGAAGGGCTGATTCGCCCGGATGCCCATATCCCACATCCCATACAGAATGCGCGTCTGCACCGGTTTCAATCCGTCACGGGCATCGGGAAGCGCACGCGAGACGATGACGCTCATTGCGTAATCGAGGTAGGCGCTGCGCATTTCTTCGGTAATGTTGCGCGTTCGGACGATCCCGATTTCCATACGATCTCCTGAACATGATCAACGGCGGCATGAAAGCCGCCGGGTGCCGCCCTGCCTGCGTATCTGCTCTGTACAGTATACCGCTCAGTCGCGGTTTTGTCCAGGATTTTCGAACTTTTATTCTATCCCTCGGCGGCGCGCACCCCACGCACCGCCACCGGTCCAAACCCCAGATAGTCGCACGAGGTCAACTGATAGTACACGCCATCGACCACCCCTTGCGTCGCGGTCGCCCAATCTTCGGGACGGTGCAGGTGCCCGTAGACACAGGCGGATGCTTTTGCGGCGGCGATCCGACGCGCAAATTCAGTCGGACGGCGTGCCGCAAACGGTGGGAAGTGGATCATGACCACGATCGGACGTTTGCCTTCCGCAAGGCGTTGCGCCTCCGCCAGCGCCCGGTCGAGGCGCGCCAGTTCACGTTCGTAGTATGGTCGATCCGCCGACTCCTGGAAGCCGGGGGTTTCCGGCGCATTCCAACCGCGCGTGGCGCAGACGACCACATCACCGAGGTCGATGGCGCTTGCTTCGAGAATGTCGATGCCCGGCGGCATTGATCGACGCACGCGGTTGGTTCGTTCGGAACTCCACCAGTAATCGTGGTTGCCGCGAGAGATGATCTTTCGCCCCGGCAGCGCCGCGATCCATTCCAGATCGACGAGTGCATCCTGCAATTTCATTGCCCACGAGGTGTCGCCCGCCAGTAGTACGATGTCGTCGGGTTTGACGCGCGCGCGCCAGGCGGCAGCGATACGATCCGGGTGGTTCTTCCAGCGACTGCCGAAAATATCCATCGGCTTGGGCCGGGCAAAGGAGAGGTGCAGGTCTGAGATGCTCCACAACATGCCGCGCATGGTACCAGACCTGCGAGCGCCTGCCAAATCATGGCGTGTGCAGGCCGCATTCGGTCTTGGCAAACCCGACCCAGCGCCCGGCGCGCGGATCGCTCGCATCGGCGGGACGGGTGCAGGGGAGACACCCGATGCTCGGATACCCCCGGTCGAGCAGCGGATTATACGGCACCTGATGATGATGGATATATGCCCAGACCTGCCGGTCGGTCCAGAAGGCGAGAGGGCTGATCTTCACCAGGTTATAGCGCGTGTTCCATTCCAGGAGGTCGATGGTTGCGCGTGTGTCCGACTGATCGCGACGGATTCCGCTGATCCAGGCGTCATAGGTGCGCAATGTCTCAGCGAGCGGCGCCACTTTGCGCACCTGGCAGCAACGATCCGGATCACGCGCATAGAGCTGTGGTCCTTCCTGGCGATCCTGCTCTTCGACCGACAGAACAGGGCGACGCCGGCGGATCGGGATGCCGTAGCGACGCTCGGCGATAGCGACCAGTTCGTAGGTTTCGGGAAAGAGAAGATCGGTGTCCAGAAAAACAACCGGAATGTCCAGGTTCAAGCGGGCGACCATGTCGAGCAGCACCATCCCCGACGGACCGCTGAAACTGCACGTTAATGCGACGCGGGGGCAAAACATGTGCGCTGCCCAGGTCAGCAACGCTTCGGGCGGTTGGGTCTCGAATTGTTCGTTCAATCGTTGCAGTTCTTCCGGCGACCACGACGACATGCGTTCGAAGTCGTTCTCCATACGGTGTGCCTCCGAGAACCGAGAACTAGAGGGTAGGGGTTAAGGGTTAGAGATGTTCACCCTTCAACCTTTCCCCTTTCCCACCTGCTCACTTTGCACCTTCGATTCTGCAACCTTTGCTCATTTGCGCGTTTGTATGATTGACCACCTTCAACACCGGCGCTCGTCGTCCCTGTAGGCGCGCCAGCGCCGCGCCCCTACTTGCTAACCCGCAACCTTTGCGTCTTTGTGTGACAAAAACGTTCGACGTTCAGCCATACTGTCGCACGGGCATCGCGGTGCGACGCCCGCAACCGTTGCCGTAACGGGCGTCACACCAGCCGTGCACCGTAGCGGTGCGGTGCAACGCCGCTACGGATGATCCCTTGCCTCTTACCCCTCTCGCCTCTCGCCTCTCCCCTCTCCCCTCTCGCCTCGCTGAGATACTGTTGAATGGCGATAAACGCCGGACGCGGACTGCCATCGGCATTGAGAATGGCGAACGACGCCTGTTCGTGCAGCGGTTGACCACTACGCGCGAGCAGGATGGCAAAGTTCAGGTTCCACAGAAACATCGCCTCGACCCATGGGTACTGCTCTTCTGTCAACCGCATCGCACCAACAATGTATTCCGCCTGTTGTTCGAATGATACCTGATTTCCATACTCGAACCCCGGCGTTGTGTTGCGCGTCGCCCAACCAAATTCGGTGATCCAGATCGGAATGTCTTGCAGACCATGCGCGACCATCACGCGGCGCACATTCTCGACGTGGCGGAAATAAAACGTGGGATGGTCAGTCCAACCGCGCGCCGTGCTCGGATTAATGGGCCAGAGAGTGTCCGGCGGGTTCGCCGCGCCGCCAGGATGCACTGCCTGCGCATCCATACAGTCCCGAATCATACCTTCTCGATATGTGTACATTGCTGAATAGTACGCTCTATCGTCCACCGCCATTCGCGCATCAGTGATGCCGGTCGAGGATGGGGCGCCCGCCAGCGCGACAATCGACGGATCGCGCGCTTTGATACGCGGATAGGTGGAGCAGAGCAGTTCAACATACCGTCCAGCATCTTCGATGGTGACGCGCCCGCCGTTTTCATGCGCCAGATTTTGTTCGTTCCAGATTTCGATGGCGTGAATCTTGCCGGGAAACTGCTGCACCAGCGCATTGACGAAATCCCCCAGGCGCGTCGGGTCGTCCGGCATGCCATAGGTTCCACGCGAGTAGAACGCCGGCGCGCGCACAATCGTGATAAGCAGGCGAAGTCCAGCATCATTGACGGCATCAACGACGGCGGGCAGTTCACCCCAGGCGTAGCGTCCTGGCGAACCTTCCAGGTCTTTCCAATGAATCTGCTGACGAATCCAGGCGAAACCCGCCTCTCTGGCGCGTTGCAGCGGCAATCGGCGCGACGTGTAGAACAGGTGCGCCGCTACGCCGAATTGAAGCGGAGTGGCGCGAACCGGCGTTGGATTCGCAGTCGGGATCTGTGAAGGCGTTGGCGTGGCGGCGACCGTTGGCGGCGAAGTGGCAGTCGGGCTCTGCAAAGGCGTTGGCGTGGCGGCGACCGTTGGCGGCGAAGTGGCAGTCGGGCTCTGCAAAGGCGTTGGCGTGGCGGCGACCGTTGGCGGCGGAGTCGCAGTCGGAAGTGGGGAGAGGAGAGCAGGAGATGGGGTCATGACAGTCGGCGCCACAGCAATCGGTGTCGCACCACATGACACGAGCAGCGCCGCGATCAGGATCCACCAAACAACGTGCATGGTTGCGCGTGCTCAGTACTGTAGCATCGAAAAGAAAGAATAGTTTGCCAGGCGTTCACGCCCCTTAAGAAGGGTCAGTTCGATCAGGCACGCGACCTCTTCAACGACCGCGCCGGCTGTTTCGACCAGCTGGCATGCCGCAGCAACTGTTCCACCGGTGGCGAGCACATCATCAATGACGACGACGCGCGCACCGGGGTCCAGAGCATCGCGGTGCATCTCGAGTTTGTTCGAGCCATATTCCAGATCATACTCGACCGCAAATGTCTCCCATGGCAGTTTACCCGGCTTGCGGATCGGCACCAATCCGATGCCAAGACGGTAGGCAAGCGGTGCGCTAAAGATGAACCCGCGCGATTCGACTCCGACGACCGCATCGAGTGATCGCCCTTCATAGCGCGCAGCAAGCGTGTCGATCACCTGTTTGAAGGCGGCGCCATGCTGCAACAGCGGAGTTATATCTTTGAACTGAATGCCGGGAACAGGGAAATCTGGAACATTGCGGATCAAATCAGTCAGGTTAATAGTCATCCGTAACCTCCGTAGAACCAGGAATCGAGAACTGAGAGCCGAAGGTCAGGGGAGCGAGGGCAAGGGGATTAGGGAGGAGGGGTTAGCGGAACACACCATCACCCGCAACCCACACTCTTCGCGCCCCTCACCTCATACCCAAGACCCCTGAAATCGGGACGGGTTGGTCAAAATCTCAAGGGTCGCAGACATTCCATGTGCAATTTCCAACCCCTCATACCAATGACCTGTGAACATCGGGCATGGTCACCCCGAGCAGCGCGAGGGGTCGTGCGCGACCCGCTCAGATTCCTCGCTGAGTTTACCCTGAGCGAAGCGAAGGGCTCGGAATGACACGCATGCGGCGTCTTCAATCGTCATTGGTATCACGCCTCTCGCCGCGCGCCTCACGCCTCGAGAATACAATTATCGATCAGGCGCGTCGTTCCGATGCGCACGGCAAGGGATGCCAGGGCGCGGGAGGTCACGCGATCCAACTCATGAAGGTCGTCCAGATCAGCGATACTGACATAATCGGGATGCGCCAGCGGCTCAGCGTCAATGACCGCGCGCATGGCTGCGCGGAGCGCATCGCCGTTACGTTCACCGGCGCGAAAGCGCTCCTGGACCGCCTGCAACGCACGAAACAGCACCGTCGCTGCACGGCGCTCCTTCGGATTCAGATAGACGTTGCGGCTACTCATCGCCAGACCATCCGGTTCGCGCACAATCGGGCAGACGATAATCTCCACCGGCAGGTTCAGGTCGAGGGTCATACGACGGATCACAAGCGTTTGCTGTGCATCTTTCTGCCCGAAGTAGGCACGGTGCGGCGTCGTGATATTGAACAGTTTACACACGACCGTGGCGACGCCACGAAAATGACCGGGACGCGCTGCACCTTCCAGCGGCGCCGCGATTGGACCGACGTCGACGAACGTACCAAACCCTGGGGGATACATTTCAGCAACATTCGGCGCAAAGACGACATCGATCTTCTCGGCTTCGAGGAGCGCCAGGTCGCGCGGCAGGTCGCGCGGGTAGCGTGACAGGTCTTCCGAAGGACCGAACTGTGTCGGATTGACGAAGATCGTTACGATAACGTGATCGTTCTCGGCGCGGGCGCGGCGTACCAGTGAGAGATGCCCCTCGTGCAGATACCCCATCGTCGGTACAAGACCCACGGCGCCATGCATGGCGGCGCGCGCCGCACGGAACTCACCAATCGTAGCAATCACGCGCATAGCAATTTACGACAATCCTTCCAGCGCCTCTCGCAACACAGTCTCATCCATTCGGCTGCTGTGTTCATCGGCGGGGAAACTGCGTTCGCCGACAGCGGCGATGTATGCCGCAGCGGCGTTGCGGATGATCGGCGCCAGGTCCGCGAAGCGGCGCGCGTGACGCGGCTTGAAATCGTCACGCAACCCGAGCATATCGGTGGACACCTGCACCTGCCCGTCGCAGTGCGGACCGGCGCCGATACCGATTGTCGGAATGCGCAGGCGTTCGGTGATCGCAGCGGCAAGCGGCGCCGGAACCAATTCGAGCACCAGCGCAAACGCACCCGCCGACTCAAGCGCCAGGGCATCCTCGATAAGGCGGCGCGCAGCAGCAACAGAACGTCCCTGCACCCGCACTTTTCCGAAGACATGCGCCGATTGCGGCGTATACCCCAGATGCCCCATCACCGGAACGCCGCATTCGACCAGGCGACGGACGATGGGGGTCATTGCCTGCCCACCTTCGAGTTTCACCGCCTGCGCGCCCCCTTCCTGCATCAACCGGCGCGCTGCAACGACCGCCATCTCCAGCGTGGCATAGGTCAGAAAGGGCATATCGGCGACAATCAGCGCCGACTGCGCACCGCGCGCTACGGCAGCCGTATGGCGCACCATGTCGTCGATAGTCACGGGAATGGTCGAACCGAAGCCAAGCACATTATCGCCGAGCGAGTCGCCGACCAGCAACATTGGAACGCCGGCAGCATCGAACAACGCGGCAGTAACGGCATCGTAGGCAGTCAGCATCGCAATCGGCTCGCCGCGCACCTTCATCTGCTGAATGTCAGTAATCGTTTTTCGCATAGCGCAACAGAAAAAAGCGGCGAGGAGGGATCGCCGATCCAACCTCGCCGGTCATACCTGGGCAAAAATGAGCACCTACACCAGACTCAACAACTCATTCGCGGTGCGCTTCATCTCAAGAAAGACGAGGCCAAGTTTTGCCCTGCTGGCGGCGAGCGCGGTCAGCACCGCCTCATCTCCAATCGATACCAGCACGACATACCCTTCTTCACCACGGACGAACACCTGATCGAGCTGCCCGCGCTTCAGTTCGTTTGCGATCCGCTCTCCAAGCGACAACATAGCGGCGCTCATCGCGGAGACGCGATCCTCTTCTACATCAGCCGGCAGCGCCGAGGCCATGATCAGGACGTCTACACTCACGACAGCAGACGCCTCAATGTCGGGCGTGTTCATCTGCAAGGCCTTGAGATGCCGAACCATCTCCTCGGTTCTGCTAGCCATTCAGGTCCTCCTCAGGACATTGGAATGAACGAAAGCTGGTTCTCTATCCTTGCGCGCGGGCAATGCTGCGTTGCACTACTCACGACAGACGCCCGTATGGTGCAAGTCGCTGATATTCTACTACACTTTTTGACAGAGAGCAACTGGCAATCACGGGTTCTATCAAGAATCTGCGCATGCATTGGCAGAAACAAGACCACACCGGCACGCGCGCCTTTTCGTGAGACCATACCCGTTATCTGCAGCTATACCCTCGACCGGAACGATCTCAACGTCTCGAAACGATCACGGCGCCAGCGAAACGCGAAGTTCAAACGCACCGACACCCTCGTGTCTATCGCTCCCAACGACCAGGCGGTAGACTCCGGTTTCGGGAAGCGTTTTCTCGCCAGGATCGCCACACCCGAGGCACGTGGTGAACACCTCCGCACCAGAGGGAGCGCGCAGCGTGAAGTCCAGCTGCGACACTGCCTGATCGCGTTTCGTCACCGCCACAACAATCCGCTGCCCGGCCTGCGCCTCGAAGAGATAGACATTCCTGGCGCCCGGAGTTTCGATACGTCCCGCGCCAGGCGCCGGTTGATCACCGGCAATCAACGCATCGACGCCAATGGTGAACTCACGCGGCGGCGGCACATCATAGACGCCCAATTCATAGGCGCCAATCGCCGGTTCCCGATTGCTGCCCACAACCAGGATATACTGTCCTGGACGCTTCAGGGTATGCGCCCCTGGATTGCCGCAACCCAGACATGTAGCGAACACCTCGCCGCCAATTGGGTCGATCAGTCTGAGGCGCACCTGGCTGAGCGCCTGATCGTGGCGTCGCGAAACGACAAAGATCGTCTGTCCGGGACGTCCCTCGAAGATATATTCCTGGTGCGCGCCGGGTGAGACTATCTGACCGGCATCGGTGTTCGGACGACCAGCACCGATGCCGGCATCGAGCGTAATCGTGAAGCGCTGCGGCTGTGGCACATCATAGATCTGCATCTCAAACGCGCCTGTGCCTGCGTCCGGTGTTCCACCGATCACCAGCGTGTATCTACCAGGGCGCCGAAGCGATTGGAGGCCGGGATGACCGCATCCCAGACAGGTGCTGAGCACTCGTCCGCCCGCCGGACCGATCAGAATGATTTTGACCTGTTCCATCCCACGGGCGTACTTCCGCGTTTCGATAAAGATCTGCTGCGGCGACTCGATGACGAAGTCATACCCTAATCGGGCGTCTGTGGACGTTATCTCACCATTGATGACCTGATTCAACCGGTAGGGGACGGCTGCGTCAGGACGTCCTTCTCCCGGCATGAGCGGCGCTTCTTCGACCACAGTCGTCGCCGCAGCAACAACCGTTTGCTGCATGGAATCCAGCGCCGGTGCAAGCGCGGTCGCCTGCTCCCCAACACCCGCCGCCGCCTGCGTTGAAACCGCTTCCAGCGTCTGCTGCGCGGCAATAACCGTTGGCGCCACCGCAGTGACCTGCTCCATCACCTGCCCGATCCCCTGCTGGATGCCCTGCCCGATCTGGCGGACGACGTAGACGACGCCAACCACGGCAACAATTGCAATGACCAGGGTGATGATGCCCAACACGCCGCAGATACCCGGACCACGCCGTTGCGCGGGCGCATCCGATGGTAACGGCGATGCGAGTGGGCGCGCATCTCCCCGGATCGCGCCGACGGGCACAGTCGCCTGTCCGACCGGAGACGGCGCTGCGGAGTGCGGTTCCTCCGCTATTGTCGGTCGTCCGATCACAAAAGTTGTGTTGACCGCAGGCAGCGGCGCCAACAGACCACGCACCTGCCGCAGCGCGTGGCGCATCGCGTCAGCACTCACAAATCGCGCTGCCGGATCGAGAGCGAGCGCCTGACTCAAAACAGCACTGACCTCTTCTGGCACCGCCGGATTCAAGCGGTGAGCGGGTTCGAGCGGATCAGGTTCACGGGTGATCGTCGCCGCAGCGCGAGTCAATGCATCAGGCGGCGGCGTGCCGGTGATGAGGTTGTAGAGTGTCGCTCCCAGCGCGTAGAGGTCGCTGCGCGGTTCGGTACCAGACCCTTTGATCTGCTCGAGCGGCGCGTACTGCGGCGTATACCCGAAGATACTGCCGGTCATCGAGCGAGTCTGCGCTGCTGTTGCGCCCTTTGCCAGCCCAAAATCGAGCAGAATGATTTCACCGCGCGGGGTCAATTTCATATTTTGCGGCTTGATATCGCGGTGGATGACTGGCGGTTGCTGCGAATGGAGATAACTGAGCGCGTCCAGTAACGTATCCGCCCAGGAGAGCGCCTGGTCAAGCGGAAACGGCGCGCCTCGCTTTTGCAACAGCGTTGCGAGATCGTCGCCGGGGATGAACTCCATCACCAGGAACTGACCCTGATCATCAACAAAATGGTCAATGACGCGCGGCAACGCCTGATGGCGCAGCGAGGCCAGCAACTGCGCTTCACGCGCAAACGCGCGGCTCAGTTGCTCACCTTCGACGATCATCTGCTTGAGCGCGACCGGGCTTTGCAAACGCACGTCGAACGCTTCATAGACGGCGCCCATGCCTCCTTTGCCAATGGCGCGAATGATGCGATATCGACCGTGGATGAGCGTGTCGGGCGCCAGCATGTACCTCTCCTTTGCGCGATGTTTCGTGTTGATTATACGCTACGATGAGGAGCCAGGAGTTAGATTTAACCTGCACTCGCGCCTCGCCCCTCGCCCCTCGCCCCTCTCACCTCGCCCCTCTCACCTCGCCCCTCTCATACCAATGACCGGTGACCATCCGGCATGGTCACCCCGAGCAGAGCGCGGGGTCGTGCGCGACCTGCGCAGATTCCTCGCTGCGTTTACCCTGAGCGAAGCGAAGGGCTCGGAATGACTAGTCGCTGCGCTCGGAATGACCAGCACGCGGCATCGTCAATCGTCATTGGTATCGCGCCTCTCACCTCTCACCTCTCACCTCTCACCTCTCACCTCTCATACCAATGACCAGTGACCATCCGGCATGGTCACCCCGCGCAGCGCGAGGGGTCGTGCGCGACCCGCGCAGATTCCTCGCTGCGCTCGGAATGACCAGCACGCGGCATCGTCAATCGTCATTGGTATCGCGCCTCGCCTCTCACCTCTCACCTCTCACCTCTCACCTCTCACCTCTCACCTCGCCCCTCTCACCTCGCCCCTCTCACCTCGCCCCTCTCATACCAATGACCGGTGACCATCCGGCATGGTCACCCCGAGCAGAGCGCGGGGTCGTGCGCGACCTGCGCAGATTCCTCGCTGCGCTCGGAATGACCAGCACGCGGCAGATTCAATCGTCATTGGTATCACCCCTCGCCCCTCGCCCCTCGCCCCTCGCCCCTCGCCCCTCGCCCCTCGCCCCTCGCCCCTCTCCCCTCACCCCCGCCAGTAGCGCGGCGCGGCGCTTTCATCCAGGTCGACATCGGCAAGATTGGCGATAGTCAGTTCGCCGCGCATATCGAGATACTCGACATACGCGCCGGCTTTTTGCAACGCCAGCAGTTCTTCATAGCCAGCAGCGGCCGGGTAGAGCGCTGCGGTCAATTCGGCAATCGTGTGCGGTTCGCTGCACAAGGCGCGCACCTGATCGAGACGCTGCTCCTGAGCGCCGATGATCCGCTCAATCCATCCATGCAGATCATCGATTGGCGCGCCGTGACCACCGAGCGTCAGGCGAATGCCTGATAACGCATCGATAGCGCGCAGCGCCCTGAGATAATGGTCGAGACCGGTCGAGAGGGTAATACTCTCCGGCGGCAGGAAGATCGACGTCTGCGGCAGCACGTGGTCGGCGCTCAGCAGCACATCGCCAATGTGCAGACAGACCTGTCCTGGACAGTGACCGGGAGAGTGATAGACGCGAAAGAGATCGTCGATCATATCCCCTTCACGAAAGGTAGTTGCGACATCGACCGAGCGAAAGAGATTTTTGCTCCAACCGTACAATTGCAGCAGCATTGCGTGTTTTGCAGGCGACACACCCGCGCGACGGAGGAATGCAGCGAGGGCGCGACGCGCCATGACGAACCGCTCTTCATGATGAGTCAGGACACGCCGGTCAAGTTCGTGCACCGCGATCGGCGCATCGGTCAGGGTGCGCAGCGCCGTCAACCCGCCATAGTGGTCGATATGCGCATGGGTAATAATAATGCGGCGCAGATCGGTCCAAGTCAGGCGCTCGTTCCAATCGGAGCGCAGGGCGGCGAAGGCGGCGCGCAGGTCGGCGTCGCTCTCTCCCAGACCGCTGCCAGTATCGATAAGCGCAGCATAATCGCCCGCAATGACCACATAGACATTCGCCGACATTCCCGGAAAAACGCGCAGCGGCATGCGGTAGATGCGAATGTTACCGGATGTATCGTAGCGAGTGATTGGTTCAGGGGACACGGTGACTCTCCTCAAGACGGGTAGACAAGGCAGAGGCGGCTGATGCAAGCGGCGCAAGTCCGGCGTCACGCGCAAGACGGACAGCAATGCGCAAATAAGGAAGAACGGGGATAGGATCGCCAAAGTCGCGCTCAATACGCGCCACCTCGATAACGGTACGGACATACTCCGGCAGCAGCGCCCGCTGAGCGCTGTAGCGCAGCGCGTGCAACAACACGTCACGGGCGCGCGGCAAGTCGTTGCGCAACGCCGCAAGACGCGCCAGACCATGATGCGCGCTCACATAGATAAAACCATACAACTGCTGCGACGCGCGCAGCGCCTCGTGAAAATAAGAGTCCGCGCCTGTCAGGTCGCCGCGCGCCAGCGCGATCATCCCCATGCCGACGGCAATACTGGCGCGGTGTGACTGAAATGCCGGTGCACCGGCAAGACGCGCCGCCATATCGACAAAACGCTCTTCCGCTTGCGCCAGGCGATCATCGATGAGCCAGAGAAAACCCTGATGGATGCGGGGCCAGATCGACGCCCATGCAGCTTCGGATGCACGTGCCGAAGTCTCCAGACTCCGTTCCAGCCAGATCGCCGTTTCGTCGGGTTTGCCTGTAAGCGCATTCAGGTGCGCCAGTTGCAGCGCCGAGACAACGGCTGCCGGCGCCTGACCGGTTTCGACCGCCAGCGCGTATGATCGGATCAGGCACGGGCGCGCGCTGCGCAGCAATCCCTGCATAAGCGCTGCCCATCCTATCTGGAACAACGCCGCTGCCGCTTCGTCCGCTCCGAGAAGTTCAGGCAGTTCTTCCGCCGGATTACCTGGAACAGGATGAGCGAGCATGAACGATGGAAACGCATGCCATGCCGCATCAGCATCACGCATCGAACGGAGATCGGCAGACTGGATTTCTGATTCAACTGTTTCACGTGAAACAATATCCGCCCCTAAAGAGCGCCGATCGCCAATCCCCATCCGACGCTTGCGCGCTTCCCCACGCGAGCGCTCGGAGACGACAGAAAGCGTATCAGGCTGTAGGATCAGTGCCGTGCGCTGAAGCATGTCGGCAATCGAAGGCAGCGGTTCAACACAACCGCCTTTTTGCGCGCGCGCCGTATGCGCCGCGCTGATCGCGGCAGCGCCTGCCAGATCGCCCATCAGCGCGCGCAGCAACACCAACCGACGCGGCGCAACGAGCGTTGGCGGCGTCACACTGCGCTGCATCGCCCAGCGCTCATAGCGCGCCGATGTTTCCTCCAGCCCATGCCAGTCCAGCAGCGTCTCGCACGTCAGCAACCGTCCGGCGAAGGCGCGCTGCATCACCTCGACCGGCGCTTCGTCGCCGAGGCGCTCGCCCGCCTCAAGAGCGGCGTCGTAGTGGCGCAATGCATCACGATAGCCGAATGCGCGACGCGCATGGTCGCCAGCATCAGTTGCATACCGCAGCGTTTCACGATCAGCGGTACGGCCCGCCTGTCGAAAGTGATAGGCGATCTCGGCGGCGCGTTCCGGCAGATGCCCTTCCAGCGCCGCCATCGCTTCGCCGATCCGATGATGGAGCAGACGCCGTCGCGGCGACGAGAGCGTTGCTGCCGTGATCGAACGCACCAGATCGTGGTTGAACGCAAGGTGCGCATCGTCATCTTCAACCAGTATCTGGCGTTCGAGCAGGATTTGCGCGGCTTCGAGCGCGTCGGTACCGCCAAGTCGTTCAATCATGTCGAGTGACGCGGGGCGGTTGATCAAAGCCAGATGTTCTGCCAGGTTACGCGCAGTTGCAGGCAGACGGTCAAGGCGCGTGCGCACCAGTTCACGCATCTGCGGCGCTTCGGTCGGATCGGGGAATGGCGCACCGGCTTCGAGATCGGGCAGCAAAGCAGCAAGTGACGCTGCGCCGCGACTCTCCAGCAGCGCCTGGACGGTCACCATAATCGCCAGAGGATTGCCGCCGGTGCTGATCGCAAGTTGAGGCGCCAGACGTGCGACCCGTCCGGTTTCGACTCCGGCAAGCGTGGCGAGAAGTTCCGCCACTGCGGCGGCGTCAAGACGGTTGAGCACCAGCGGGCGCAATAGCATATCGCGTCCAAGTGTGCGGAGCAGGCGGTGGAGCGACGGATTATCACTGAGTTCGTCAGCACGGTATGCCAGCATGATCAGTAATGATCGGCGCGATGACTGGCGGGCAAGACGTCCAATGGTCGCCAGTGTGGCTTCATCCGCCCACTGTGCATCATCGAGCGCGATCACCAGCGGCAGGGTGTGCGCCAGGTCGAGCGCCAGTTCGCATAAGCCTTCGATCTGACGAGTGCGACGCTCATCCGGCGGGACATCCGGCAACGCTGGCAGGTCTGGCAACCGTTCGCGCAGCGCCGGAAAGAGATCGGCAATCTGCGCCAGCGCAAACTGCGGCAACCGGCGCAGGCGCTGTTCTGGCGCGTTGCGCACCAGTGAACGCAACACCTCACTCACCGCTGCAAAGGGCAACCCCTGATCCAATGAGGTCGCGCGCAGTTCGAGCGTCAGAGCGCCACGGTCGGCGGCAATGCGCAACGTTTCCGTCAGCAGGCGCGTTTTCCCGATTCCTGCTTCGCCAACGATCGTGACAATCCCGCCGGTGCGCTGATCGAGATCGGCGAGCCAGCGTCGGAGCAATGCCAGTTCCTCCTGTCGCCCAACAATTGGCGTCGATGCCGACCGTGGCAGACGTATTGCCTGGAGAGGACCGCCGGCACTGCGCACGTCGGTTGAGCGCAGCCGCTCGTTGTGATCTCCCTGCAATGGAGGACTGCCGATTCGCCGTTCGACTCCGAGATCGCCGCGCAGGATCGCCATGTGGAGCGCCTGTGTCTGAGGGGACGGCACGGCCCCCAGTTCGTGATCCAGGAGATGCCGGTACCGTTCATAACTCTGAAGCGCACCCGCCGTGTCGCCCGCGCGCGCCTGCGCCAGCATCAATATCCGCCAGAGCGGTTCGGCAAGCGAAGCCACGGCAATGCCGCGCCCGGCCAGCGCCATTGCCGCTGTTGGATCACCGCGATCGAGTTTAATCTCCGCAAGTCGTCGCAATGCATCGAGATAGCGCGCGCGCAGACGCTCACGCTCCATAATGACCCACGCAAGATCCTGCTCCTCTTCGAGAAAATCGCCGCGGTAGAGCGCAACGGCGCGTTCCAGGCGTTCCGCTTCGCGCTTTGCGGCAACACTATCGTCGGTTCCGGTCGGTTCTGTTAACGAGAGAAACGCATCAACATCAATCCACGCGCCACTCTCCATATTCCAGGCATACCCGCCGGAACGGGTCAGAATGTAGCGGTGTGAGGCGCGGTCGGCTTCTGGTTCGAGAAGGCGACGAAGACTGCTGATGGCGCTGCGCAGGTTTACCGCTGCGCTGGCATGATCTGAACCGGGCCATAACCACTCATACAGCCGGTCGGCAGCGATAAGCCGTCCCCGCGCTGCGGCGAGTATGGCGAGCAGACGCCGCTCCTGCCGGGAACGCCAGGCGGAGTCCGGCACGGGATGACCATCGACCAGGACGGTGAGCGTGCCGAACAGTTCAATCCTGAGCGATTTCTCCATGCCTGTCCCCTTGATGCCATGATGCAGCGCATCATGAGGATACCACGCCCGTGGTGCGTTCGCACGAATCGATCAGCGCGGCGTTCAGACTGAGTATAGCGTACCGCCAGGTGCGGCGCAAGGCGACGATTCATCCAGGACTGACATATGAAGGGAAGGGAGCGCCGATGCACACGGATACATAACGGGTGGTCCTGGAATGGAAGACCATTGATCCATGCACGTCCGGATCAATTCGTGAGAATTCGGTGTGCGTTCAGCATTTCATCACTCGCGTTGTGGACGTTCGCCCGGTTTTGTGGTACACTGGCGCTGGAAAAAGCGACATCGAGCGCGATTGCCCGGATGTCAACACTCCATGTGCGATGTATCGCCCCGACCGCAACGGTCGGGGCATTTTGCGGATAAACGAGATGATTCGAAGAAACGACATTCGTAACATTGCCATTATTGCCCATGTTGACCACGGCAAAACGACCCTGGTCGACGGGTTGCTGCGCCAGGGGCGCATTTTTCGTGAGAATCAACCGGTCGCCGAGCGTGTGCTGGACTCGAATGACCTTGAGCGCGAACGCGGCATTACGATCATGGCGAAGAACACCGCCGTCACCTACCGCGGCGTCAAGATCAATATCGTCGATACGCCGGGGCATGCCGACTTCGGCGGTGAGGTCGAGCGGGTGATGAATATGGTCGATGGCGTGCTGCTGCTGGTCGATGCAGTCGATGGTCCTATGCCGCAAACGCGGTTCGTTCTGCGCAAGGCGTTGCAGGCCGGGCATCGCGCAATCGTCGTCGTCAACAAGATCGACCGTCCGAATGCGCGCCCGAACCACGTCGTCAATGAAACCTTCGACCTGTTCATCGAACTCGGTGCGACTGATGAACAGGCTGAGTTTGCCACGATTTACACCAATGCGCTCAAAGGGGTCGCCGGACGATCGCCGCTCAAAATCCACGACTCGCTCGAGCCACTGTTCGATGCTATCCTCGATCAGATCCCCGGTCCACAGGTCGATCCGGACGGTCCGGCGCAGTTGCTGGTGACGAACACGGTATACGACGATTACAAAGGCAAGATTCTGATCGGGCGCTTGCGGCGCGGGACATTGCGCAAAGGACAGGCGGTGGCGCGTATCGCGCGCGATGGCAGCGTGATCCCCGCAAAGGTCAGTCAATTGTTCGTCTTCAATGGCCTGGACCGGAACGAGATCGAGGAGGTCGCCGCCGGCGACATTATTGCCATTGCAGGGATCGGTGACGCCAGCATTGGCGATACGATCGCCGATGCGCAATGCCCGGAGGCGCTGCCATCAATTGCGGTCGAAGAGCCGACGGTGCGCATGACGTTTAGCGTCAATACCAGCCCCTTTGCCGGACGTGAAGGAACCCACGTCACCTCACGCACATTGCGCGAGCGACTCTACCAGGAACTCGAGCGCGATGTGGCGCTGCGTGTCGCCGATACTGACTCGCCTGACGCTTTCATCGTCAGTGGACGCGGTGAACTCCACCTCACGATTCTCATCGAGACGATGCGCCGCGAGGGGTATGAGTTCCAGGTCTCGCGTCCTGAGGTTATTTTCAAAGAGATCGATGGGGTCAAATACGAACCAATCGAGCAGGTCGAACTGGAAGTCGCCGAACCATATCAGGGCGCCGTCATCGAGTTGATGGGTCAGCGGCGTGGGCAGATGCGCGATATGAGCATCCGCGATGGCGGATCGGTGCATATGATTTTCCACGTGCCAACCCGCGGTCTGCTTGGCTTCCGCCAGACGTTCCTGACCGCCACGCGCGGCGAGGGGGTGATGAACTCGTTGTTCATCGGGTATGAACCGCTGGCAGGCGAGATCGTCACGCGATCCAACGGCTCGCTCGTCGCGTCGGAACGTGGCGTCGCCACTGCCTATGCGCTCAACCAGGCTCAGGAGCGCGGAACACTCTTCATCACACCCGGCACGGAAGTCTACGAAGGCATGATTGTCGGTCAGCACATCCGCGAGCGCGACCTGGAAGTAAACGTCTGTCGCCGCAAACATCTGACGAACATCCGCTCCTCGACGGCGGAAGAGGGCATCCGATTAGAAACGCCGCGCGTGCTGAGTCTTGATGACGCCATCGAGTACATTAGCGACGATGAGTTGGTCGAAGTGACGCCGAAGAGCATCCGGTTGCGGAAACGATTGCTCACCCTCACCGAGCGCCAGCGCGAACAGAAGCGGCGAGAGACCGGGGTTAAGAGTTAGAGAATGATTGATGGTTGTCGATAGATGAGCTTGCAATAATGACACTGTTCTGCAATTAAGTCGATCTTAACGTTTTCTTGACAACCAATGTGGGGGTTGTCTAGCATGGGGACGTGTTGATACTTGCGTCATCTCCAGGGAGGAACACGTCCAATGCATTATCTTTATCTCCGTCTTGCCCTGATCGTGCTGTTGCTCGCGGCAGGCGCGAGCAGCGCGGCAGCGGCGCCCGCCGCCGAGGAAGGAAGTACGACCGCCGTTTTCTTTCGGGAAACGCAGAACTGGATTGCACCGCCGTTCTATCAGTTCTGGAGCAAAAACGGCGGGTTGCCGATCTTTGGCTACCCGCTGGCGCCGACCGATTTGATGACTAGCCCGGACGACGGGAATACCTATGCCACCCAAATCTTTGAGCGCAACCGGCTTGAGTACCATCCTGAAAATCCTGAGCCATACCGGGTGCAACTTGGCCGCCTGGGCGTTGAGGTGCTGCAAAAGCAGGGGCGCAACTGGCAGGATTTTCCCAAGGGTACGCCAAAGCGCGGATGCGACTTCTTTCCTGAAACCGGGCATACCCTCTGTGAGCCGTTCCGCAGTTACTGGCGACGCTATGGGTTAGACCTGGGCTTTCGCGGCGTGACGCGCGCCGAGTCAATCGCCCTGTTCGGTCTGCCGATCTCTGAGCCGATGATGGAGACTAACGCCGATGGTGCGACGGTGCTGACGCAGTGGTTCGAACGCGCACGCTTCGAATATCATCCCAATAACCCGCCGCAGTATCGCGTCTTGCTCGGACTCCTCGGCAAGGAACTCTATGGACCCTATCGTCCCGGCGTGGCAAGCGTGAGCGGCAGGGTCGTGGAGCGCGGGATGCCGTTCTGGGATGCGGTCAGCAATAGCGGTATGCAGATCAAGCAGGCGTCTGTCGGAATTGAGGGACCGTACTATCCCGAAGATCATCCGCTCAGCGGCGTGACGGAAGTGGTCATGACCTCGCAAGGGGAGATTTCCGTTTCGACCGAAGGATGGTTTACAACGCTCGTCGATATTCAACCCGATAACTCGTTCGCATTCAGCGACTTTATTCCCACTTTGCCGGGCGCTTTCATGATGCTGGGGCCGGGAAGGATCGATGGCGTCTGCGCTGACGGAAAGGAAGCCGATTTCTTGTCGTATGGGTCAGTACTGTTTGGGTCAGGCCAGGATTTGGATTTTGCTCTGGAAGGCGGTCAGGCAGCAAATTTTGGTGACTTTCGGGTGAATGTCATCTGTCTCTCCCCGCCCGAGCCCGACGCGCGCTATCACGACGCGGCGTTCGCCGCCGTGCAGTGCGCCGCCGGACGTCCCTTGACGCGCGACCCGGAGTTTGACGCCTTCGCCGTCGAAGCCCAGCGCGCACATAGAAATGAGCGCGTCGAGGCGATGGTGCGCGAACACCCTCGAATACGCGGCATCACTTTTCTTGGCGTCACGTTCGACGGAGCGCCGTCGTCCGACCCGTGCATCTTCGGCGGGAAGAACTTTCGCGACATTCGCCTCCTGTTTGAACAGGCGACGACGATCGGCGTCGCGGTCTTCCCGTCGTCATCCGCCAACTATCCCGTCGGCACGCTGGTCATCGTTCGAGACTGACGGAACGGAGGACTCGATGACATCATCAACTGCATCATCGCCCATGCGCCAGCGTCGCTGCGGCGCGCTGCTGGCGCTGCCATTCTGCTCATGATAACCGCGAAGGACAATGAGACCATGCTTGGAGGAGACGTTGCATAGCAACGTCTCTGTTCCGTCCTTTCCCGTGCGTGCGTTGTGCCGGTGACGCCCGGTGCAACCGAACGGTCTCGGCTTGGAGGCGCATTACGCGAACCCATACAATCGGGCAGCGTTCGAGAAGAATGTGTCCTCAATCTGGCGATCGCTGAGTTTGAGGCGCCACGCTGCGAGTTTCAGGCTGCGAAGCGACTCGCTGCCGATCAGCGCCGGATGCAGTGTCGTATGTCGCTCGTCGAGACGCATGTCCTCAGCGTAGAACCGGTGGAACGAGTCGCCGATTGCAACGCAACGACCGCAAATGTGGCTGATCGGGAAGTCGGCGCCGTACAGCAGGCGGCAGCCGCCCAATACGGAAAAACCTGGGGCATCACCGCGCCTTCGATTGATGCGCTGATGCGCTACCGCGAACTGGGCGCGCAGATCATCCCTTGGGGTGGCGACTTCGCACTCGCTGATGTGCTGAAACGGCGTGGACGCGAACTGGCGGCGCTTGATGAGAGCGCCTGAAAAAGGGAGGTCTCTTTCTGATCGGCTCATCACTGCCCAACCTTGATCTGATGGAATCTTCACCTATCGCAGCATCGTTTCCTCTGGCGCGAGCAATCATACACGCAGGCTGGGCAAGGCAGCGGCAACCGAGGCGTTACGCTCCGCAGCGTCAGTATTGGCTCGAACCAACCAGCAGACGCACCCGGCACTTCAGGTGCGTATTTCTATTTCAACCGATCAACCAGGTCGATGTACTGATGCATCGCCGCATCCCTGGACACCCCCTTGAGTTTCGCCCAGGCATCGTACTTCGCCTGACCGACAAAATCGAAGCCGCCGGGACGCTTGCCGCTGACATCGCCGACGGTCGCCTGTTTGTAGAGGGCGTAGAGTTGCAGCATCGTTTCATTATCAGGACGCTTCGACAGCCGCGTGGCGGCTTCAGCGGCGGCGGTGAATTTCGCTTCGAGTTCAGCGCTCATTGTCATACTCCTGTCACGATCTCTCTACCTTCAATACAGTACGCATATGCCATGCGTGGAGTGTTAAACGCAAAGCCTATCCTTCCTCGCACATCCAGCAGGATAACGCCTCCTAACCCGTAAACACGCTGTTCGAGGCGTTCGATAGCCATGCGCGCTGCATCCGCCGGCGCATGCCCGGCGCCCAGAAGGTCGGTCGCCGTCTTTGCCAGTAACACTTTGATAATCGACTCCCCCCAACCGGTCGATGCGCAGCCGCCGGTCTGCACATCGGCGTACAACCCTGCGCCGATCAACGGCGTGTCGCCGACCCGTCCAGGGAGTTTGAACGGCGTGCCGCCGGTCGATGTCGCAACCGCCAGGTTTCCGTAACGATCGAGCGCCACGGCGCCCACCGTATCGCCCGGCTGATCGCAGCGCAAAGGGTGATGTTCGGCGTGCAGAGAAGCGGCGTATGCCGTTTCACGGTCGCTGCCTCCCCATACAATACCGCGCTGCCCGGCGATTTCGCCAGGCGGTCGCTGGAAGGCATCCGGCGTGCGGTACGCCTCACGATGCCGCAGTTCCTCCCAGCGCATGCGCTCACGCGGCACAACCAGGTCTTCATTGGCGCACCGCTCGATACCGACCGCATCGGCAAAATGTTCGGCGCCCTGACCGACGAGCAAGACCGCTTCACTGTCGAGCACGCGGCGCGCCAGTGTGACCGGATTGCGAACGCCACGCACTGCGGCGACAGCGCCCGACCGCAATGTGGCGCCGTCCATGAGAGCAGCATCGAGTTCGACCAATCCATTGCGATTGAGCACTGAACCAACACCCGAATCGAACGCGGGATCGTCTTCCATAACACGTACTGCCGACTCAACGGCATCAAGCGCGGAGGCGCCGCTGCTCAGCGCCTCCCAGCCAACCATCAGCGCGCGACGGCATCCAGCGAGATGCGGTTCGACCTCGTCGTCGGGAATATCCCACGCACCGCCGTGAACGACCAGAGCTATTGGCATTTCACGCCTCCTCGCCGGATATTCTTCCGTCTTCACGTTCCACCGGCGGCAACCGACGGATGCGCCGAATCCGGCGGCGCGTCGCCGGTTGCATGCCACAACTGTCGCAGATAGACAAATGCTGAGAGGGCGAAAGGCGCCATCGCAGCATAGAGCGCCGGGCGTCCGCTGCGTGGACCGTCGGCAAGGTAGAGCAGCATCGCCAGCGTCAACGCCAGGGTCGTTGCTTTACCCGACGGATGCGCGGTTGCGATGACCCGCCGGCGTCGATAGATCAGCAACCCTCCAATGATAATCGCAACATCGCGCCCCACGATGAGCGCCGTCGCCCACCAGGGGAACCCGCGCACCCGCGAGAGCGTCACAGATGTTGCATCGATCATTAACTTATCCGCCACCGGGTCGAGCAGTTTGCCGAGCGGCGAAACTTCGTGTCTGCGGCGGGCAATAGTCCCATCAATCGCATCGGTAAACATTGCGGCGCCAAGAATACCGAGCGCCCGCCAACGCTGTTCAGGGCGCTGCATCGCATGCAGTGCTGCCGGCAACATCAGCAGGCGCGCCAGCGTCAACAGGTTGGCGGGGTAGAACACCTCGCGCAGTGTAAAGGTATGACGCAGGTGAGCAGACATATCAGTACGATGGCGGCGGACCATAGCCCGGCGGCGGTCCGTAGTAGCCTGGCGCAGCATAGACCGGTTGCTGCGCCGGGAAGATGCGCTGCATCGCCTGACCAACCGCATGCCCGATCATACACTGCGCATAGAATGCGGTGAACAGCACGCCGATGCCGCACGCAATGGCGCCCAAACCCGCAACAACACCGGCGATGATGCCTACAACCAGGATCATCAGGAACACGCCGATATGATTGCGCAGCATGGCGAGAACCTCGCCGAATTTGAACGCCTCGCCGAACGAATCGGTTGCCAGATAGCGCATGATTGCCGCCAACGCGGCAAAACCGCACACAATCGCGGCGATAAAGATCAGCGGGAGGAAACAGAGACTGAGCAATCCAACAAACGCCGCCCCCCCCTCCGACTCGCCTGAAATCGCTGCGGCAGCAATAGTAAGCGCCACGAAGATTCCATAGATAATCGCCACCGGCAACACATAGACGAACTGGATCACAAACGCCATAAAGCCCGTCTTCAGAAGATCGCCGAATTCCCCCCATGCCGGGAGCGGACGCGGGTTGCCGCGCGCCACATTTTGCGCCACACGGTACGAATACCCCTGAACGGCGAACGTTCCCACAATCGGTATCAGAGGGATCAAAGCGCCGATCAGCACCTTCGTAATCCACTGTTCGTCCTCGGTCACGAAACTGAAGGTCTTTCCGATCTCCATGTCTCCTCCTTGCTACATCAGTTCACTGACACGGGAGAGTCCGCGTCGCTCGAGTTCGCGTTCCGCTGCAACATATATCTGAGCAACGAGAAGGTGCGCATAAAGCAGCGCGATCAACGTCAGCCAGATCAGCACCAGAACGATCACCAGAACGCCGGGAATGGTCAGGTTGGCGACCAGGAACGTCACCCCTCCAAGGGCGATCGCCGGCAAATAGGCAGGCAGCGACACCAGACGCGCCCGGAAGTACACCCCGCGCGCGCCGGGTCGCAACGCTTCGCGCAAGGAGCGCATACTCATCGCATGCTCCGGTGAAGCATCCTGCACATAGATCAGGCGACCGACCATCGAAACGCTGCTCATAAACATGAAGATCACATACATGAGCGCGACAACGCCAACGATGGTCAGGGCCTGGTTGGCAAACGCCGGGGAATTGCTCAATACCGCCGAAAACGCCACACAAAAGGCGACGACTCCCGCAACCATGAACGGCATGACATAAAATAGAAAGTCGATAATCCAGGCGAACATCCCCATCAACCAGCGCGTCGACCAGTCGAACCACGGAGGAAGCGGCGCAGGATACCCTTTCCGCGAGTTGTCGATATACTCAATAATCCATCCGCCGGCAAACGGCGCACCGACGACCGACATGAATAACGCGCCGCCGATCAGGATTTTGCGCCACCAGAGCGGGTCGCTATGCACAGTTCGGATGGCGGTTCGGAGATCCATGCAATCAAGGGGGAGTACTCGCTGAAGAACGGGACACGAACAAACGTCTAGCCGAACATCACAACCACTGTCATGGCGCGGCGCGCTGGCGCCCGGAGTGCGCGAGCACGTCACGAGCAATAGCGTGAAGCGCAGTACATTGCGACAATACCCAGGCGCCGGGCTACAACGCTGCAAGGTATTGCCGCAACGCATCGAACGCCATCGTGCCGGCAAAATCCCAGACGTCCTCGCTGCGCATATCAAAGCGGCGGCGCCACTCGTTCACCCCGCCATCGTGGGCGAGCGCCACGCACATCGTGGCGAAGCCATCCGCTGCAATTACGCTCGACGGTTGCAGTGCCAGCCCGACATCGGCGCGCCACTGATGACGCACTGCGACAGCGCCGGTGCGCGCCAGGCTCTGCGCCGCCTCATCGTCGGTTGGAATATCCGCCGGGTGAATAATCACGCCCCGCAACGCGGCAAGCGCATCTTTTTGGGCGCTCAGGGCATGGTACAGCGGCGCAGCAGCCACGCCCTCATGCAGCGCGATCGTTTTGCCGCGCTCGCGCAGCAGACGGGCGACTGTCTGATCCAGGCGTTCGGCGCCAAGCAGGTTCGCGCCAAGCCGTTCACGGATCGTCGCCTCGACCCCGGCAATCATCGCCTCAGCATCGGCGCGGCTGTTCGCCCTGGCGCCGATACGCAACTCATACTGCGCACGCTTGGCGGAAATCCCAAGCGTCGGGTTGGTTTGCGTCATCAGATCGGCAAGCAATTCGCCGATCACGCTCTCGCCAAGTCCGACGGCGTGCAGGGTGCGCACCAGGATGACGCCAGTTTCACCACGCTCATCGCGCAAGTACGGCAGTATGGCGTTTTCCCAAAGGTAGCGCATTTCGGAAGGAACGCCGGGCAGCACAACGACTGTACCACGCGCATCTTCGACAATGAACGCGGGCGCAGTGCCGCGCGGATTTTCCACGATCCGCGCGCCTTCGGGAACATGCGCCTGACGGCGATTACTCTGCGGCATGGGACGACCAAATGCGCGAAAGCGCGCTTCGATCTGGTCGAGCAGGTGCTGATGAAAGATAAGCGGACGCTGGAGGGCGCGCGCAACCGCTTCGCGCGTCACATCATCGACCGTCGGACCAAGCCCGCCGGTGCAGATCAGGAGATCGGCGCGCCCGAGCGCTTCACTGATCGCTGCGGCAATACGCTCTTCGTTATCGCCGACAACCGACTTGCGGAACAGATTGATGCCGATGGCAGCCAACTGCTGCGCCAGATAGGCGCTATTTGTATCGATCGTCTCGCCGAGCAACAACTCCGAGCCGATCGCCAGAATCTCAGCGTTCATATAGCGCTCCTGGCGGATCGGACGAACGTTGATCGGCAGACGACATGCCCGCGGCGCGACGGCGACGCACATCAGCCCACAGATCCTGCTCATGGGCTTCCATCGCCCGTTGCCCGGCCGCGATCGCGCCGCGAACGCGCCCGGCCAGCGCCTCGACGCCGCCAAAGCGCGCCGTTCCGATAGCCACGGCCACTGCACCGATCGCCGCGCCGACGGCAAAGCCGATCATAAATCGCTTCATCGATGCTCCTTGTTTATGCCTTTGCTTCAATCTCAGCGCGGGCGCGCGCAATGAACGCCGCAACCGGCACTGCGCCGAGGTCTTCACCCGACCGGCAGCGCACGGCGACGGCGCCGGCATGCTGCTCTCTATCGCCGATTATAAGCATATACGGTATCTTCTGCAACTGCGCCTGACGAATCTTTGCCTGCATGCGCTCCCTGCTCAGATCAACCTCGACCCGCAATCCGGCTGCGGTCAGTTGCCGCCCCACGTCGGCGGCATAGGCGCCGTGTCGCTCGTCGGAGATCGGAATGACCACTGCCTGAACCGGCGCCAACCAGAGCGGAAACGCGCCAGCGAAGTGCTCGATCAACACCCCCATGAACCGCTCGGTGGTGCCGGTGACAGCACGGTGCAACACAACCGGCGTGCGCGGTTGACCATCTTCCGCAATATACTCCAGACCCAGACGACGCGGCTGAATGAAATCGACCTGGATGGTCGACAACTGCCATTCGCGCCCCAGAACATCATGTGCCAGAAAATCGGCTTTCGGTCCATAGATTGCCGCTTCGCCGGGCGCCTCCTCGTACTGCACACTGTAGTGATCGAGCGCGGTGCGCAGCGCACGCTCCGCCAAATCCCACGCCTCGTCGTCCGCGATATACTTTCCGCCTTCGCCGCGCAGCGAGAGACGCACCCGGTAATTGGTGAAGCGGTATGTTTCGAGCACCTCACGAATGAGACGCAGCGCCAGCCCGAACTCCTCTTCGATCTGATCAGGACGGCAGAAAATATGACAGTCGTCCTGCGTCAGCGCCCGCACCCGCGTCAAACCGGTGAGCGTGCCGCGTTCCTCGTAGCGATAGAGCGTTGCAAACTCCGCAAAGCGCAACGGCAGATCGCGGTACGAGTGAATCCCCATCTCCTTGTAGAGGGTCATATGGCTGGGGCAGTTCATCGGCTTCAGGCGGTAGACGTGCTCCTCATCCTCGATCATGGGAGGAAACATGTTCTCGCGGTACGCCTCATAGTGCCCGGACTTCTTGTACAGCGTCTCTTTGACGATATGCCCGGTCCAGACATGCTGATACCCATAGCGCGTCTGAACCTCGCGCACATACGACTCCATCAGATGGCGCAGCATTTCCCCCTTTGGCGTGAAGAGCGGCAGACCGGGACCAATATCCTCGGAAAAGTAGAACAGGCCAAGTTCTTTCCCGATCCGACGGTGATCGCGGCGTTTTGCTTCTTCGAGACGGTGAAGATAGGCGTCGAGTTCCTCTTTGCTGTTCCACGCGGTACCGTAGATCCGCTGGAGCATTGGACGGTTCGAGTCGCCGCGCCAGTACGCTCCGGCCACGCTCATCAACTTGAAGGCATCCGGCGGGATCTGTCCGGTGTGTTCCAGATGCGGACCACGGCAGAGATCCTCGAACGTATCGTGCCTGTACGTCGAAATGACCGTGTTTGTGCTTCCTTGTTCGCCGTATTCGTCCTGACCGTGGAGCAGTCCGTCGATCAACTCCAGTTTGTATGGTTGGTCGCGGAACAGCGCGCGCGCCTCATCGGGATCGACGACCCGGTAGACGAACGGGTGCTTTCCGGCGATAATCCGGCGCATACGCTTTTCGATCTCTTCCAGGTCATCAGGCGTCAACGGACGCGGCAGATCGAAATCGTAGTAGAACCCATCTTCGATTGGCGGACCAATCGCAATTTTCCCTTCCGGGAACAGTTCCAGCACGGCCTGCGCCATCACATGCGCAGCGGAATGACGCAGGCGGTAGTAGGGATCGGTTTCTGGTTTGACCGGCATAGACAACCTCGCCGCTTTTATGTATCCGTTACCGTAACAATCAACTCACCGGGTTCGATGCGTAGATCGGTGATACGTCGCCCCTGCGCCTCCAACAATTCGTTCAACCGCTGCTCGATCGGCGCCAGCAGATCGCCGAGTGAGACCAGGCGACCGAGCGGACCGTCAAGACGCGGATTGAGCGCAATCACGCGGCCATTCTGGAGCGCCACCCCCATACGCGCAGTCCCATCGAGGCCAAACGCGCGAATATCAACCTCTAGACCGCCGCTGACCAAACGAACCGTCGCCTGATCGATCGGCGCGAGCAGACCGGCATGCGCCAGCAGGTAGGCGTTGATCTCTTGTTCGCTGATACGCACCTCACCGGAAGGAAGCGCCGTGACCAGTGTTGGCAGGACCCCTGCGCCACTCTGCGTTCCATCGATATTGAGACGTTGCACTGCCTGCTCACCAACCGTGCGGCTGAGCGATGGGCGCAGCACGAACAGGTAGGCAGCAACGAGCGCAACGAGCACCCAGATGAGCGCCGTTATCCATCCCAGACATGCGATGCCGCGACGCGAACGCGGTTGACGCTGAACAGACCGATAGCGTCGTGTCATGGTCGAATAAAAAACCCCTCATCCCGCATGGGACGAAGGGCTGCTCCGTGGTTCCACCCATGTTTAGAAGAACGCTGCCTGTCGAAAACTGCTGGCAACGTCTTCCCTCATGATCGCGGTATCGGGCGAACCCGCGCCTCCATACTGATCGGTTCGATGTTCTAGAGGCGGCTCGGAGGGGGTTTTCGCTACGCTCGTCGCCAGGCGCGCTCGCAGTCCTCGGCGCGCCTTCCCTGAAGGCTGATGCGCAACTACTCGTCCTCGTCAACGCACAGTCTTAGGCTTATTCACCCTGGCATGGTACACGACGGGATGCGATGTGTCAAGCGTCACACGCATCGCAGGCGCGGTCGTAATGGATGAAGAATCACAACGCCGCTTGGAGGCATTGATCGCCGCCACCAATCCCGACCGGCGGCGCATGCGCGGACGTTCACGTTCGCGCTCGGCGCACCCCCGGCATCTGCGCGACTGCCCGTAACCACGACCGCTCAGATTGACTCTTCAGCGCCGATCTGAGCGACAGATTGCCGTTCCGTCCGTGGAAATCCCCGACACTGCCAGAACAACCGGACCCGCACATCACGGACGACGCAGCGCATCGATCAACGTCTGGGTTGCCGGCGACGGCGGAGGGGTCAACCAACTGACAACGACCGTCGTTATGAAACTGGCGACCATGCCAAAGATACCGGTCGCCGGTCCAGAAATACCAAGGATGGTCGTGGCAGGACTCAGCCAGTTGACCAGGATTGCGCCGACAATGGCGAACAATCCGACAATCATGCCGGCAATCGCACCTTGACGATTGGCGCGCCGCCAGAAGATGCCAAGCGTCAGCACCGGAAACATGGTTGCAGCGGCAATCGAGAACGCCCAGGCGACAAGTTCGACAATGATGCCCAACTGACGCAGCGCCGTCACTGCTGCAAGCGCGGCGGACAGAAAGAGAGTTATGCGACCGATGGAGAGCAGGGTGCGCACGGCAGCGCGCCGATTCAGTGATTGATAGATATCCAGCGCCACCGACGAGGTAATGACGATCAACAATCCATCGGCAGTACTCAGCGCCGCCGCCAGCCCGCCGGCGATCACCAGCGCCGCGACAGCGCCGGGCAACCCGACAATTTCAGGAGTCGAGACCACGACCAGATCGGGGCTGATTTTCAACTCGCTATACTGGAGGATGCCATCCGTTGCCGAAGGGGTAACCATGCGGCCGCTCAACTCATTGAGTTGGACACGGCCATCGCCATTGGCATCGGCAAACTGAAGCGCGCCGCTCTCCAGCGCCACTGCCGCCCACGCCGGGAGTTCCGCAACCCTGCGACCTTCGAGCGTTGTCAGGTCGGTAATACTCAACAGACCGGCATTCCCCCAATTAACCGCCCACTGCGGCAACGCACGCACCGGTCGACCGACGACGTGCGCCAGAATCTCCCAGCGCGAAAACGCGGCATACGCCGGGATCGTCAGGTAGACCAGCATAATGAACAGGAGCGCCCAAGCCACGCTTCGCCGGGCATGAACCACTGATGGCGTCGTGTAGAAGCGCACCAGGATATGCGGCAAACCCGCTGTGCCGCACATCAGGCAGGTTGCCAGCGCCAGATACTGCCAGACCGACCAGTCATTGAACGGTTCGGCATACGATGTTGCAATCCTTTGTGCGCGTTCCAGTTCGGCGATCACATCGAAGGCTGCGCCGTACATTACCTGCGGCAGCACAATTCCCGTATCCTTGAGCGAGAGCAATGCAGCTGGCGTCAGATAGGTTACAACGATCACAATCGCCTGGGCGACCTGCGTCCAGGTGATCGCTCTCATCCCCCCCAGATAAGAGCAGAAGAGCACGGCGCCGAGACCGATCGCCACGCCGAACAGGTAGTTGACGCCAAGGAAACGCCCCATAATCAGTCCAATTCCCGACACCTGCGCCGTCAGGTAGGTGAAGGAGACAATCACCGTAACGATGGCAGCCACGAGGCGTGCCGTTGTTGAGGCATAGCGCGCGCCGATAAACTCAGGAATCGTAGACTGGCCAAACTTACGCAGGTACGGCGCAAGAAGCAACGCCAGCAAGACATACCCGCCGGTCCATCCGATGATATACGCCAGACCTTCGTAACCCAGCATCCAGAGCGTGCCCGCCAGCGAGATAAACGTCGCGGCGCTCATCCAGTCCGCGCTGATCGCCAACCCGTTGAACAACGCAGGAATGCGCCGCCCGGCGACGTAGTACTCGTCCAGATCACCGGTGCGACTGCGGATGCCGATTGCAGCATAGATGGCGATAGTCAGCCCAATTGCCCCCCAACCGATGAGCGTCAACGGCAGAGAAAAAACGATATCGGCGATAACGATCAAAGCGCCGCCGGTCATCACCAGAACCACCGGCAGCGCCGTGTCGGATAAGACGGGCATGCCCTGGACAACGCGACCGCCGAAGCGACGATCACGCCGCGTCATGATAGCGGTGTAGAGCGCAGTCAATACCAGGAAAAGGAGCGGTGCGCCCTGCGCCGAAAGGATATACCCGAGCGGAAAGCCGGTCAACACCCGAATCGGATTCAAGACAGGCGCAAGAAGCGCGGGAAGAAATGCGCCGCCTGCCCACAGGAGGAGCACAATCGTAATCAAGCGCAGATTCGACGACCAGTAAGCGGATTGCTCAGTTGGCGACATCGACGCCGTCTGCCGCGTCTCGAGGATGGTCACTGCCGGAAGGTTGCGTTGTTCGTGCTGACGACGCGGGATGTGCGGCATCGGCGAACGGCGACGATCTTCATCGCGGCGCTCGAGTTGCGGAAACAGCAACGTCAGCAGCATCAGCGCGATGGCAATCATCGCCAGCCAGAACATGGCCCCTACCAGCAGTCCGGTCCAGGTCAGAACAACCTCCTCATCAGCAGCATCGCTGCATTTCAGGCATCCGCAACAACGATGCGGATCGGTTGATGAACAATTGCGGTCGGCAAAGTGACATGGAACGTCGCGCCTTTTCCGATCCCATCGCTCTCCGCCCAGATCTCGCCGCCGCTAGCGTACACCAGATGCCGGGCGATTGTCAGTCCAATGCCGGTACCGCCACTGTGGCGCGTGCGCGACTTATCCACCCGATAGAAGCGTTCGAAGATCAACGGAAGGTGTTCCGCTTCGATACCGATTCCGGTATCGCGCACCGATATGCGCGCATACTCGCCAGAAAGCGTCAGCGACACCTCAACCAAACCACCGGATGGCGTATAGCGCAGCGCATTCGACAACAGATTCACCATCACCTGCATCAAGCGATCAGGATCGGCGTAGAGATCGAGGGAGGGGACGGTCAGGCGCAATTGCAGATCCACTTCACAGGCGGAGAACTGCGGCTGAAATCGGGCAACCAATTCCTGCAACAACGGACAGACATCGAACACACGCGGTTGGACGCGCAACTCACCGGCTTCCGCGCGCGACAACAGACCGAGTTCCTCGGTCAAACGACGCAGGCGAGCCGCCTCATGCCGGATCAGCGTGAAGGTCTGCTCATCCGGCGCAATGACGCCATCCAGCAACCCTTCCATATACCCCTCGATGGTCGTCAACGGCGTGCGCAGTTCGTGCGCCACATCGGCGATCAACGCCAGACGACGCTGTTCCGTGCGATCAAGCGCCTCTGCCAGATGATTGATACTCTGACTCAGTTCGGCGAGTTCATCGTCTGAATGGATAAACGTTCGATCCCGATAATACCCCTGCGCCAGTCGCCGACTGACCGCAGTAAGGTCCTGGAGGGGTTCGACGATACGCCGCGAGACGAACAGGCTGACGACCACAGCGGCCGCCAGGGCGCCAAAACTCGCCAGGAGCAGCGCCTGTTCGAGAACAGATTGGAAACGGCGCTGGATCGCCGTTTCTCCCGCCAGAGCCAGCGCCTCATCATTTACGCCGGACAATGCTGCAATGGCAGCGCCTTCCAGCATGCTGCTGCGCACCAGAATCTGCGCCGCACCCAGCAGCACCACAATCGCAATCACAATGATGATCGCGTGCGATACAAACAGTTTCCAGCGCAGTTGATGAAACCAGTGCATAGGCAACAGGGCGGGCGATCGCATCGTTCGCACGCCGAACCATCGGATCACCCCAATGACGATTGAAGATACCGCCTGCTTGTCATTCCTCGCTGCGCTCGGAATCTGAGCGGGTCGCGCACGACCCCTCGCGCTGATCGGGGTGACCATGCCGGATGGTCACCGGTCATTGGTATTACCCGGTGAATTTGTATCCGACGCCACGCACCGTCTGGATCAGGGTCGGTTCCGTCGGATCATCCTCCAGTTTCCTCCGCAGCAAACTGATATGGACATCGACCACTCGATCCACGCCATCGAAATCGTGTCCCCAAACCCGTTCGAGCAGTTGCTCACGCGTAAACACACGCCCCGGCATGGCAGCCAGCGTATAGAGCAGATCGAACTCGCGCGCCGTCAACGTGACCGGCACGCCGCGACGCTGCACCTCGCGCCGCGCAACATCGATCTGGAGGTCACGAAAGGTCAACAGGGCGGACTCGGCTGGAGAAGCGACACTCGTATGGCGTCGCCGGCGCAGGATGGCCTTGACACGCGCCACCAACTCGCGTGGACTGAACGGCTTGGTCAGGTAATCATCGGCGCCGACGGACAGCCCCACGACCTTATCGACCTCCTCGGCGCGCGCGGTCAGCATGAGCACATACGGACCGCCATCGCGCTGCAAGCGTCGGCAAATTTCAAGACCGTCCATTCCGGGCAGCAACAGATCGAGAACGATCAGATCGGGTTGCAGTGTCTGCGCCAGCATCAGCGCCGACTCACCATCGCGCGCAGTGTGTACGGCGAACCCATCCGCCTTCAGGTAGGCGACGACAAGGTTGAGAATCGGCTCCTCATCCTCAACAACGAGGATTGTTGCGGCCATATCGGTTACCTCACCGTAAGCGAAATCGGCGCGCGGATCAATGTGGCAGGAGCGATGCGCTCATTCTTTCATTATGTATACGACAGAGTCAGACGGCTGTCAATCCGCAGGACCGCAGCGCCTGTGGTCAACGATCTCCTGAAGCGCTCTCTCTTTTTTGAATGAAAGAAGAGATCACCGTCATAGTAGGGAGTGTGGAAGAGTGGAAAGAGCGGCGAATAACTCTCCAGGGCGCGCAATAATCGAACGGACAACCGGTGGAGCGCTTCCCGAGTCGATGGGGAGCAGCATCGGTTTTCAGGCATACGCGCACCCTCTCTCACCAACAGGGCACATCCGATCCACCGACTTATCCACAGAATCACCGACTTATCCACAGAATCGCCCGTGTTTTCCACAATATCGGGCATGCGGTGAAGGAGAACGTCCTCCTGGTCGCAGGAGGACGTCTGACGAACCGTTCATAACGAGGAAGTGGCGCTGCCGGCGTGCTACTGTTTCTTTCCCTTGTTCTGTTCATCATCGTCGATATCCAGGGTGTTGATAAAGTCGCGGAAAAGCGAGAGCCCCTCGTCGGTTGATGTATCAGATTCTGGTTCATCAGACTCGGATGCCCTGTCCAGTACGCGCGATGCACTCTTTGGTTCTTCATCGGCGGCAGTGGTTTCCTCATCGTCGAAGAGCACACCGGCAGCCTCAAAGACGTGGGTTTCGACGTAAATCGGCGCGTCGGTGCGCACGGCAAGCGCAATCGCATCACTTGGACGGGCGTCGATCTCGATGGTGTGACTGCCCTGTTCAACGACAATCCGCGCGTAGAACGTGCTATCTTGAATGTCGTTGATAACAATATGGCTGATCGTCGAACCCAGTTCACTGAAGACTGACTTGAGCAAATCGTGGGTCATCGGGCGCTGCGGTTCATGCCCCTGCATTGCGAGTGCGATCGCGTCAGCCTCGAAGGCGCCGATCCAGATCGGCAGGTAGCGACGACTCTCAGCTTCGCGCAGGACGACGACACGATGCTGTGTCAGCAGACTCACACGGATGCTGTCAACAGTTACACGGATCATCGGTCGACCTTTCTGAGGATCGCTTGCGCGTTTGAGCGCAGCAAACGTGAAGATTCCCGGCGTTGACATTCATACTAACACGGTGTGAGTCGGTACGTCAAGGCGGAATTATACCGGGGCGATAGGGGCAGGGCAAGAGGTGCGCCTGAACCATGGGCGTCGTATCGCCAGCGAAGCAGGTCGGTGCAGGCGTTCGCGCGAAATCTTTCCTCATGCTACAATGGGGCGACGTCGGAGAGACGCGCAGCGTTTCACGTGAAACAGCACAGTCATGTCAGTCATCGGCGCTTCGGAACCATACATACTTGCCCTTGCCAATCAGAAGGGCGGCGTCGGCAAGACGACGACGGCGGTCAATCTCGCGGGGGAACTGGCGCGCCGCGGTCAGCAGGCGCTCCTGGTCGATTGCGATCCGCAGGGCAACGCGACGAGCAGCCTGGGAATCTCGAAACGCGACCTGCAATACTCGACGTATGAGGCGATCATGGGGGGCGTCGGTCTGGATCGCGCAATCCGATCAACCGGGCGCGCCCGGTTGGATATTGTGCCGGCAAATGAGCACCTTGCCGGTGCGATGGTTGAACTGGTCAATGCCGAACGCCGTGAATGGCGCCTCGCCGATGCGCTGAGTCAGGTGGTCGGGTATGACTGGGTGCTGCTCGACTGCCCGCCCTCTCTCGGATTGCTGACATTGAACGCGCTGTGCGCGGCGCGCGGGGTTATTATTCCGCTTCAGTGCGAGTATCTGGCGCTTGAAGGGTTGGCGCAGTTGAACAGGACCATTGATCTGGTCCGCGACTATCTCAACCCGCGTCTGACGATTATCGGGGTGGTCATGACGATGTTCGATGGTCGAACCAACCTGGCGCAGCAGGTTGTTGAAGAGGTGCGTCGTTACTTCCCGCAACGCATGTTCAACACCCTGATCCCGCGCAGTGTGCGCATCAGCGAAGCCCCCAGCCACGGGCAAACCATTGCAGAGTATGATCCGTCGAGTCGCGGCGCGTTGGCGTATGGAGCGCTTGCGGATGAAGTGCTGCGCCGTATTGATCGACAGGCGGTGGTGCGATGAAACGTCCTCGCGGTCTTGGCAGCGGTCTTGCTGCATTAATCCCGGCTGACACGGAACGTACCGTCGTGCGGGAGGTCTTGATCGAGAGCATCGATGCTAATCCATATCAACCGCGCACCGATTTTGATGAATCGGCTCTCGACGAACTGGCGGCGTCCATTCGTGAACATGGGATCATTCAACCGCTGATCGTTACCGAACGTGACAACGGTCGCTATGAGTTGATCGCCGGCGAGCGCCGCCTGCGCGCCGCTCGCCGCGCCGGTCTTGAACATGTACCGGTGATTGTCCGCGAAAGTACGCATCAGCAGGCGCTCGAGATTGCGCTGATCGAGAACATTCAACGCGCCGATCTCAACGCCCTCGAAGAGGCGCGTGCCTATCAAACCCTGAAAAATGAGTTCGGTCTGAGTGACGAAGCCATCGCACAGCGCGTCGGGCGGAGTCGGGAGGCGGTCGCCAACACGCGCCGTCTCCTCGGACTGGCGCCGGTCGCTCAACAGGCGCTCCTCGCCGGACGCATCAGCGCCGGTCACGGACGGGCGCTGCTCAAACTCGCCGATGATGCAGTGCAGGAAGCGACAGTAGCGGCAATTATCGATTACGACCTGAACGTTCGTGAAGTAGAACGCCTCACCGACCACGCCCGGACGACCGGTGACATCCATCGCGCGCTTGCAGCGGTCCGTCCGCGTCTGCCGGAAGAGACGCCGGTTAAGCGCGAGCGCGCCTCCCGGTCATCCGACCTGTCGCCGGATGACCAGAACATCCGGCGCGAACTCGAGCGTTTGCTTGGCACGCCGGTGAGTCTGTTCCGTGCTGAACGTGAACTTCGGATCACCATTGTGTTTCATACCGAAGAGAAGGTGCAGGAGTTCTTTGATCGGCTATCTACTATATAACGCTAACCTATGGACTTTCTAAAACTAACACTAATACGTGGTCATTTATGCACTAATGGTTTTTGAGAAAACAATCCGGCATCGCTCGTTGCCCGCGCAGGAAGGCTTTGCAGCAGGCGCCAGCAGTACCGCCAGGCAGACTAAAGGCGCTTCGTGCGTCGGAAACGTCTACCGCTGCGCGTTGCACGTTACGCCTTATGCAACGAATGCTCGAACATCTTTGTCTGAATGACCGCAAGTTAGTATAATGTACGGTCGTTCTTCAACACTGGCTGTTTCTTGTCTCTCTAGGCGGCGCAGGGACCTGTACGTTATTCGGTATTAGCAAGAGAAAGTTATCTTGAGCAATCGGCTCTCGGACTAAGCGTGCATCGTGCAGTCGTCCGATGCAGAGGAATCTCACAGAGCTGTATACTCATGAGTCTGTAACATCTATGAGGGAAAGTCTGCGACACATAAACCGTGTTTCAGCTCATGAAGGTTGGCTGCCCTTGTCATTTCAGGGGTCAACAGAAGGTCTTGATCCTAACCTGTAATTGAAGTCTGTAGGAGATTTGTTATATGCATAGCGAATTGATTGTCGCATTTGGCAATCCGGTGTATGATTATATAGATACTCCATTTATCAAGAGTGAGGGGCGTGTATTGTCGGGTTGTTCGACGAATGCCTGTTTGGTCTTGAGACAGCTAGGATATTCAACAGCACTTGTTGGAAGTATTGGACTAGATTTCTATGATCGCTTCTGCGCTGAGTCTCGATGGTATGGGATAGATATCTATGTCGAGCCAGGGTCGCAGACAGGAGGATTCAGTCTAGTCTATGATGATGTCGGCAACCGAACACTCGACATTCTTGGCATCGCTGACCATATTCAGCATGTACCTGATATATGCTCCGAAGCGGCAGCAATTATCATTGGTCCTATCTTGCAAGAAACGACGCTTGATCTAGTTAAGCAAGTGTATTCTATGTCCAAAGCGCCTCTTTTCCTCGATCCTCAAGGGTTACTACGACGTGTTAGTGAGACAAGAAGAGTTGAGCACTTCTTCCCAGATGATTTTGAACAGGTTGCGAGATTATGTCATGTGATCAAGGCGAATGAAGTTGAGGCGCATGTTCTGACAGGAGTTGATCCGCGTCGTGATGCCATTACCGCAGTGCGACGGTTGAAATCCATGGGATGCGCAATTGCCATTGTTACAATAGCTGAAGCGGGATCGCTGATTGATGATGGCACTCGTATTTATGAGATTCCGGCTTATTCTACAAGAGCGAATGATCCAACGGGTGCCGGAGACACTTACATGGCTGGTTTTATTCATTCATACTTTCGCAACTCCCAAGATCTGTACATTGCCGGTTGCTATGGGTCTGCCGTATCATCGATCTGGATTGAACATAGTGGACCGAACGTGCATGTCTCAATCGATGAGGTTGAGCGACGCGTTGCATCTTTGCTTTACTCGAAGAAAGGGGGAAATCTGTGATGCCAATACTTGCTCGTCATCGTATGTTGTACGAGCGTGTAACAATACCGCTTGGTAAATTCTGTCTACTGCTAGGTTTGACACCAAATACCCTAACTATGATGAGCTTGATCTTTGGCGTAGTCTCTGCTTACGCACTTTCGCAGCGCGCATTCATTTGGGCAATATTAACCGTCTTGCTCATGGCGTTGTTTGATGTACTTGATGGCGCTACAGCACGTGCTGGAGGAACTGCTAATGCTTTTGGCACCATCCTTGATCACACAATTGACCGTTATGTCGAGTTCCTGTTATTGCTGGGAGTTGGACTCAGTGGAACAGTGTCTCAGGAGTGGGTGCTATTTTCTCTTTTTGGGATGGTCATAGCAAGCTACGTTCGTGCACGGGCTGAGTCTACCGGGTTGATAAAATCATGCAACGTTGGTTTTGCTGGGCGTCTAGAGAAAATCACGCTCTTATTATCAGGCATGGCTCTGCAATCGTTTTTTATTGAATCTCGGTTCCTAGAATGGATTGTAATCGTTTGTGGTTTAATTTCTCATGCGACGGCTCTGCAACGCCTACTTTGCGCTCGACGCGCGATTATTATGGTTTTGGAGAAAGGTGATATAAGTGAAAGTTGATCTACTTTTTCTTGGTTTTCTAATATTATTTACGGCATTTGTTTTCTTTTTGGTGATGACTGGTCATTTACCTCGCAGATATAAAGTGCTTGATCCCAATCAGCAGATCGAGATTTCGGGCGTTTTTCTAACAGTTGAGGAAGTTGCAAAGAGGTATAAGCCTCATTTTTACATGCGATCAGATACTTTCTCGCCACCAGCATTGATGCTTTGGTGGCATGCGGTTGATGATCAAGAGAACAGATCTCTTGCTCTGATTTATCATGTACTTTGGGAGGATGAAATTCATCCAAATCCGATAATTCACAATATTTATCGTCTTTATCGGGCATTATACTACGGTATTCCGGTTCGAGACATTGAGTATGTGCAGATTAATATATCTTACGAGGATGGCAGTATTCGGCGTGTTAGGTATGAGGGCACCTTCTCCGACGATTACTATGCGCCAATTCATAAGCATAAAATGGTACTGATTACATCTGATGGTAATAATGCGACTGAACACATACTGCAAAATGATGGTAGTGTGCAATCATCGCGCAACATTCCTCCACCAGAGAACCATCTTTGTTTTGGTGTTGCATCTTGGAGTCATCAGTTTGTTTTGCTCAATTCAAATAAATCGTCATACGATAGTAAGATATTAATCCCGCTTAAGTTTCTTAGCGATGGGGAATACCAAAAATACAAGTTTTCAAGAAGAAGTCAGGGAGATTTCGTGACCGATGAACATTCTCTAGTTGTTTTTATGTCTGGTTTTTTGTTTTTTTTCTTATTAGGAGTTCCTTATATGGTTTGGCGCTTGCATTTTTTTGTAAGTCGCCGCTTTCTGGTTTGTTCGAAGCAGTAGATTCTAGGAGTAGCCTGCCAATTGATGTCCATCTTATCTGCAAGGGGCTTGCTTGTTGTTTGGATAGGGGGCTTTTTTTCATGCTAAATATAAAATGATGGTGGAAGTAAGCAAGTTCAAAATCGGCACTGCCATACTCCAGTAAAGGTCACAGATGTTTCCCTTTAGTGTTCCTTGATAACCTTAGCGCCTTTGTTAGATGTATGAGCGATCACCTGGTTATTACCTGTCCATATTGTTCAAAGTCGTTCCTTATTGATCCTCCTCCTTCTCTTTCGGGCTACAGGGTTTCCCCAGAAGTTGTGAGTCTTCCGTACACTCGCGATATAGGACGATTTGATCCAGCGATCGGAGATAATGCCGGAAATTGGAGTGAAGTAGGCAAGGATTTCTTTAAAGTGCTTGATTACGAAAGGATCGGTATTCTCAGATTGAAGCCAGGATCGATCATTTTATATAAGGTTTTAAGGTGTTTGTATTGCCACTGTCTTTTTGATATCTACGCGAATTATACACCCGGTAAAACTCTTGATGAAATATGGCCGCACTTGTTTTCTCGAAAAGAGGATGGTAAAATCCGTGTCAATCCAGGATTGGTGGTGAGACAAAGATTTTTGATGGAAAATCCTGTTCTTTTGTTTCTTTTGTTGTTGTTTATCTTATTTATTTCGATATTACCGAGGTTGTTGCTGTCATACGGATTTTATGATTTCTTCCGCGCGAATGTGGGGAATATATCTATTCGACTGATTGCTTTGACGGCAGCCAGTACTATGATACTGTTAGTCTATCGAATAGTTGTGATAGTAAGAGATGACGATCGGTTTAATGAATTATTCCTCTTGGTGGATGTAGATCTTTTGTCGTATTGGAAAAATTACACGATTTGTCGGTTCTTTGGTGTTAATCAGAGTTTTCTTCACGTGAATCAGGTTACAGTTCTTTCTGGGTATCCATCGATATTGATCTTGATATTGATTTGGTTGTCAAGTTTGTGCGTTGAAGTTCACCCATGGGGTTCATTGGTTTGGATGGAAATAGTTTTGTTTTCCTTGATCGGTTTCCTGTTGGGAGGGGTATTAGGATCGATAAGACGTTCCTTTGTTTCTCTTGGAAGGATACCGGGTATTTTTTATGTTTTTCGTAGATTTTTTCCGGTCAGTATACCATCCATTGCTGGTTCTGTATCTTTTGTGTTGATCTGGTCATTTATGAATGTTGTTGATGTCGTAAAGAATCGTGGTTTTTGGGATAATATCGATGATGTGCTATCTCTTTGTTTTTGGGTGCCAGTAGTATACATAATAAGTTTTAGTACATGGTGTGTGATAAATACAGTCCTTTATGTGCTGAGGGGTGTACAGAAGATCCCTATGAACGCCGATCCGCACACCGAATATCTTTCTCTTTCGGTTTTAGAGGATTTGGCGCTTAATTCTAGTTATGGTATGGGAATATTATTTCTTTTTGCTATAACCGTAATGATTTTTTCATTGTTCCTCTATCCTGAATTACATATGGAGTGGATTATAGAGTGGATTCGAGTTGGACTGGTAGGAATATATGTAACCTTGGCAATAGCCATTGGTGGTAAGATTCGTTTGATCCTAATGATAGCAACGATTGCTCTCTATCTGCCAATAGAGGTGGGTTTTGGTATCACACGTTATCCGGGTCCCTTGGTCGGCTCGTTTCCCTTTTTGTTGGAAGAAGCCTTTTTTGGTCGATTAAAGATTTATCAGTACGTGAGTTTTACTTTTGTCGGGATTTTCTTGACGATGGTCTTTGTTTTTCATTCAATCGCAACTTTGTCGTGTTTTTACGATATTCGTAGACGAAATCGTGACTTTTGGCTTGATTTTTACGACAAACTCATATTGGATGTCGAGAGAAAATTGAAAGCACCGAGAAGTGGTTTTGATGTAGATAGGGGTGCATTAATTCAAGAACTCAAAAATTTGCTCGATATGCGAAAATATGTCGCCGATTCTTCGATCTCTCCAGTCAGGAGTATTTATCAGCGGGTTACTGCGGTTTTTGTGTTGCTATTAACGACTTTTGCGCCTACTTTATTTGAAATTGCCGTTGTGCAGGTGTTAAATTTGCCGAATCGGTAGTCTTTGTGGTATGATTCATAGGTGACTATTCAGGTGCGACGCATACGCCGTCACGTGCATGTTGCTTGAACTCACCATCAGCGATTTCGCTATTATCGAGCGCCTCAATCTGCGCTTCTGCGACGGGTTCAATGTCCTGACCGGCGAAACCGGCGCCGGTAAGTCGATCATTATCGATGCGTTGGGAACGCTGCGCGGCGACCGCACCGATCCTTCGTTCGTGCGATCTGGCTGTGAGCGCGCCCGTGTCGAGGGGGTGTTCAGCATCAACGACCGCCCCGATCTTCCGCCCCTTCTTGATGAGTATGGTCTGCGCGATGACGACGAACAGGTGATCCTGTCGCGCGAGATTATCCGCGAAAGCGGGCGAAGTGTCGCGCGTGTCAATGGGCGCGCTGTCAGTAGTGCCGTGTTGCGCGACATTGGCAGCCGCCTGGTCGATATTCACGGTCAGCACGAAGGACTGTCTCTCTTCAACAGTCGCACCCACGGCGATATGCTCGACCGCTTTGGCGGTCTGACTCCGTTGCGTGAGCAGGTTGCGGCGCTGGTGGCGGCGCTGCGCCATGTGCGCAATGACCTCGAGACGCTGCGCAGCGCTGCGGCGCGCCGTGCAGAACGCATCCAGGAGTTGACCTTCCTTCTGGAAGATGTCCGCGCGGCGCGCCTGCGCCCCGGCGAAGAGGATGATCTGTTGCGCGAACGCGCGCTGCTTCAGAATGGGGCGCGTATTACGGAACTGGTTGCGACAGCCTATGCGCTGCTCTACACCGGTGATGAGAGTGGCCGGCGCGCCGCTCGCTCAGCAATGGAACTTCTCGGCGCCATCAGCGATGCGCTGGCGGAACTGGCGCGCCTCGATCCGTCATTGCAGCCGGCAGCCGAACAGGCGGCTGACCTTCTCTACAACGTCGAGGACCTTGCGACGCGCGTGCGGGCCTATCGTGACGCTATGGAGTTCGATCCGGCGCGACTCGACGCCATTGAGGATCGCCTGACTCTGATCCGTGATATGCAACGGAAGTATCGTGGGAGCATTGATCAGATCCTCGAACGGGCAGCGTCCGCCGAAGCGGAGATCGAGCGGTTGACTCGCAGCGCCGAGCACCTGGCGGACCTCGAAGCGGAAGAACATCGTCTGCTCGAGGACATTGGCCGACTTGCCGGTGAGTTGTCCCGGCGTCGCCGAGAGGCGGGCGACCGCCTGGCGCATGCCGTGGAACAGGCGGCGCGCGATCTTGCGCTGCCGCATGTCCGCTTTGCCGTGAGCCTGGAACACACCGACGATCCCGATGGCGTTCCGCTGGTCGACGATGGCGTCGAACGCCGCCTGGCGTTCGACCGCACCGGTATTGATACGATCGAATTCCTGCTCTCGCCCAACCCTGGCGAGCCGCTCAAGCCGCTCGCGCGCATTGCGTCAGGCGGTGAAAGTGCGCGCCTCCTGCTGGCATTGAAGTCGATCCTGTCGCGTGTCGATGATATTCCGACTCTGGTGTTCGACGAGATCGACGTCGGCGTCGGCGGTCGCGCCGGTCAGGTGGTCGGAGAAAAACTCTGGAGCATCAGCGATCGCCATCAGGTGGTCTGTATCACGCATCTGCCGCAGGTTGCCGCATTCGCCGATGCGCACTATGTGATTACGAAGGTGTTCGGCGATGGACGAACGCGCACGGTGGTCGAGCGTCTCGACGATGCGCAACGGGCGCGCGAGATCGCTGCCATGCTCGATGGAACGCCGGTGAGCGAACACAGTCTCCGTAGCGCGATCGATATGCTGGAACGGGCGCGAGCGTACAAGCAGCGGATCGAACGCGCCTCATCGCCTGAGCCGTCGCGCGTCGGCGCTGAGAGTGCGCAATGATCCGTCCCTGATGCTGTTCGTTGCGGGAGGATTCACGGTGTCACGTTCGTCTGTTTCGATCTGGTGTGAGCGCGTCATCGAGGGTGGCTGGCTGCTTGCCCTTTTGCTGATACCAACCTACTTCAATTTGTTGTCGGCGCGTCACTTCGAGCCGGACAAAGCAACGACGTTGCGCTCGATTGTCATGGTCATGCTGGCGGCTGCGCTGATCGATGCGCTCGAGCGTTTTGCAAATCGGCGCGTTACCGTAGAAGACGCATCCAAACCCCCTTGGTGGCGGCGCATCGCTTCCATACCGCTTGCTGTGCCGACCAGTATGTATGCGGCAGTCTTTCTCCTGGCGACCGCAGTGTCAATCGCGCCGTCGGTCAGTTTCTGGGGATCGTACCAGCGCCTTCAGGGAACCTTCACCAACCTGTCGTACATCGGACTGGGCGTGCTCATTGCCTTCTATCTCCGTCGTCGTGAGCAGATTGATCGCCTGGTGACGATCATGATCCTCGCCGGTCTGATCGCTGCATGGTACGGTCTTGTGCAGCATGTGCAACTCGATCCGCTTCCCTGGCGCGGCGATGTCGTGTCGCGTGTGGCATCCACGATGGGGAACTCGATTTTTGTGGCAGCCTATATGATTATGGTGCTGCCCTATGCGCTCTACCGTGGAGTCGTCGCTCTCTATCAGGCGCGGAACGCTGATGCTTTGCCCTCCCGTCCGTCCATCGATCTGGGATGGGGGGCGGCATATGTCCTCCTGGCGCTCTCTGCTCTGGCGCTGGTGTTTGCGGCGATGATGTTCGGCGCCGTCGTGCGCGCCGCCGATCTGCGCTACTGGTGGGTTTACCCCGGTGCGCTGATTATCGCCGGCGGGTTGTTCCTGCTGATTGCGCTGGCGCCGCATCGCGCCGAACGCCTGACCTTCCGGACACTCATTCCGGGCATTCTGCTGCTCGCGTATGTCGTTTTCCTCGGTGTGTCGTATGCTCTGGGGCAGGGACCGAATCAGCGCGTGGTTCCGCTCGAAGGTCGTCCTGGCGTCGAATGGCCCCTCTGGTTGGGCATCGCTGTGGCGCTCATGGCGTCCGGGTATGCGCTGGTGATCCTGCTTCCCCGGCGCGCAAACGGGACCTCGCGCCTTGGTCTCGTCCTCGAATCGGTCGGCGCATGGACCATTGCAACGTTGCTTCTGGCAGCCATCTTCTTCACGCAGAGCCGTGGACCGTGGCTGGGCGGCTTTGCGTCGCTATTTGTATTCTTTACCCTGCTCCTGATTTTGGCGCTGCGTCGGGCGCAGCAGCAGAATCAGGAGCGCGCGCGCCTCTGGCGCAGGTTGCTGATCGGCGAAGTGGTGGTCGCGCTTGCGCTGGCAGGCTTTCTGGCAGCCTTCAATCTTTCCGATGCACCGCTATTCCAGCAGTTGCGTGACGTTCCGTACATCGGTCGCATGGGGCGTCTGCTCGAAGTTGAGACCGGCACCGGTCGAGTGCGCTGGTTGATCTGGTTTGGCGACGACAAAGCCGGCGGCGCAGCCGCGCTCATTCGCTCCGATCCGCTTCGCATGATTGTCGGTTGGGGTCCTGAAACCATGTTTGTGGCGTACAACCCCTTTTATCCTCCGTCGCTGACTAGCCTGGAAGCACGGACAGCGTCGCCGGATCGGTCGCATCAGGCGTACCTCGATGAAATGATCAACAAGGGCCTGCTGGGTCTCATCAGTTATCTGTTCCTGTTGTTCAGTTTCTTTGCGCTGGCATGGAGTCTGGCGAATCGTGTGACGGACTGGGGTCTCCAGGTGCTGATTACGGCGGCGATTGCTGCGGTGACGGCGCATGTTGTCGAAGGGTTGACCGGTATTCCCATTGTATCGACGCTCATGCTTCAATGGGTGTCGTTCGCGCTTGTAGTGGCGGTTGGCGCCATCGCAGGCGAGTACCGTATGCCGGGTGCTGCGCCGGTTCACCCGGGCGCTGGACCGGCGCCCGCTGCACCTGTTCCGGCAACGTCGGTGCGGCAGCGCGGCGGACGACGTGCTCAGGCGGTCAAACGTGGATCATCGTCAACCGGTCGATCAACGGTGCCATCCCGCGTCCGCTCCGAGGGACGCGCCGCAGCGATGGGGGTCTATGCCATCATTCTGATCCTGGTCTTTTTCGGGGTCTGGACGTCCAATGTGGACAGCGTGCTGGCGGACATGCGATTGCAACAGGCACAGGGGTATATCGACAGCCCAGGCGCCCGACTGGAACAACAGATCGTCGGTGCAAGTTATCTGCTCGATGCCATTCGCATGGAGCCGGATCAGGATTTCTACTACCTGACGCTCGGTCGGTCGTTGATGACCATGGTCTCATTGCGCGCCGACGAAGCGCGCCGCTCTGGCGCTTCACTTGGGCAGATCGATCCGAACGCCAGTGTCGCCACCCTGTTGCAACTCGATGACACAGCGGAACTTCAGGCGTTTGTGCTGAGGCGCACGCCGATGGAACTCCTCAGTTACGCGCGCGCTGTTCTGCTTCGCGCCCAGCAGATCGCGCCGCTCAACAAGGACCATGCGGCCAACCTGGCGCGCATGTACAACTTCTGGTATCAGACTCTCAGCGGTGGTCAGGATCGCGACGCACTCGCGCAGGCGATCGAGTGGTATCAACGGGCGCATGCGATTGCGCCGCAAGATGTCGCCATTCTGAACGAGTATGCCAGCGCTGTCGCGCGATCCGGCGACTACGACAAATCCCTGGCGCTGCTCGAAACATCGCGCAATCTTGATCCGCTCTACAACGATACCCTGTTGCGGATGGGCGAAGTTCTGCGGGCGCAAGGTCGCTTTGCAGAAGCCGTCGATCAGTATCTGACGCTGCTGGATCGCGATCCGTCTGCACTTAATGGGCAGATAAGCGCAATTGCAACGGTGCTTTCGTCCGACCCGGTACAATTGGCTCGCCTGCGCGATCGATACCGTGCAGCACAGGCGTCGCGCCCCGATGATCCGCAACTGGCGTCGATTGTTGGTCTGCTCTCGGTGCGGTCTGGCGACCTCGAAACCGCCGCAAGCGCGTTTGCCGAAGCGGTGCGATTGCAGCCGGACAACCTGGAAGCGCGCCAGAACTATACCATTGTGTTGAGCGATCTCCTGCGGTATGATCAGGCGGCGCAGCAGGCGCAAGAGTTGCTGACGCTCGCATCGCAGCGTCAGGAGACGACCGATCAACAACGCGCGGCAATCGAGGCGTTGCTCGGCTACCTTCGGCAGCGCGCCAATGGCGGTTGATGAGCTTTGCGCATCCGGTCTCCCCAGTCAGGCGTTACTGCACGCGAAGCCATCTTTTCGTGCAACGAGGAAGATTGTTCTAAGGATGCGCTTTGCTTGTTCCATCTGGCGCTGATGTGCCTGTATCTACCAATGACGATTGAAGATGCTGCATGCTGGTCATTCCGAGCGCAGCGACTTGTCATTCCGAGCGCAGCGACTTGTCATTCCGAGCCCTTCGCTTCGCTCAGGGTAAACGCAGCGAGGAATCTGAGCGGGTCGCGCAAGACCCCTCGCGCTGCTCGGGGTGACCATGCCGGATGGTCACTGGTTATTGGTATCGTTGCGAGGCGCGCCGGCGTCGCTCTTCCTGTCTCGCTTTCTCGCCGGGTTGATGATGTGGAGTGTCATGTGCCTGCCCTGTTGTCGATTTTTCTTAATGTGCTGGCGCCGGTCTTCCTGCTGGTCTCCTTTGGCTATATCGCTGGTCCCCGTCTCAATCTCGAATCGCGCACCCTGACGCGCTTTTCCTATTTTATCCTGATCCCCGCGTTCACCTTCGACGTGATGAGCAACGCGCGCATTGGCGCCGCGCTTGCCGGACAAATGGTGGCATATGCGATTATTGTGCATCTGGCATGCGCCGGCGTAGGGTATGTTGTGGCAACGCTGCTGAGCCGCTCGCCGAAAATGGTTGCCGCCTACATGCTGATCGCCATTTTCGGCAATGTCGGAAACTTTGGCATTCCGATCGTTCAGTTTCGCTTTCCCGGCAGCGATCAGGCGCTGGTCGCCGGGACCGTCTACTTTCTGGCGATTTCCAGTATCGCTTTTGTGGTCGGCGTGGCTGCGGCGAACTGGCATCGCGGCAGCGCCTGGCGCGCCGCGCTTGCGGTGGTCAAAACGCCGGCGCTCATCGCGGTTCCGCCGGCATTGCTGGTCAACAGTCTCCAGATTGAACTGCCGCCGCTCCTCTCGCGCTCGATCAGCCTCCTTTCCGCTGCTATGATCCCGACGATGCTGGTCGCGCTGGGGGTGCAACTCTCAGGAGCAGGCATGCCGCGCCTGACGCTCGATACCGTCCTGGCAGCCGTCGTTCGTCTGGTCGCGGGACCGGCGCTGGCGCTGGCGCTGGCGCCACTCTTCGGTCTCGATGGCATCGAGCGCGCGGTCGGCGTGTTGCAGGCGGCGATGCCGGCCGCGGTTCTGGCGTCGATCATCGCGGTTGAGAATGATCTATTGCCGGAATTTGTTATTACCACTGTTTTGTTTTCCACACTGCTCAGTATTGTGACATTGACCCTCGTGCTGGCGATTGTCTGAGCAAATTATGGTATAATCAACGTTGTCAGGTAGTCTCTCTGCCTTCCTGTTATTCGGTTCATACATTGCTTTCATCACCATACCGGCTGTCGCCACGTCGCGCAGCGCACGATTGTGCGCTATGCATACAGTGAGATGCTCTTTGGCATCTCTCGTGGGATAACAGTTTGATTATAAGCACTGGGAGAGAGACATGCAGGCGCTTTTACGCATCAGCGATGCGATCGATGCACTCAACGAATGGATTGGCGGCAAGACGGCGTACATTGTTATGGCAATGGTCGCTATTGGCTTTGTCAACGTCATTGCGCGCTACATCGGACGTTTTATCGGCACCCGCCTGACCTCCAACGCCATTATTGAACTTCAGTGGTACCTTTTTTCGATCATGTTCTTTCTGGGTTTCGCCTATATTCTGAAACACAACCTGAATGTGCGCGTCGATTTCTGGTATGCTAACTGGTCTCCCCAACGCCGCGCACTGATCGATCTGGTCGGAACCCTGCTCTTTCTGATCCCCTTCTGTATCCTCGCCATCGTTGTGACGATCAATCCGGTCATGTTCTCCTGGGGTCGTCTTCCGAACGGTAACTGGGGGGCATGGGAAATGTCGCCGGACCCGGATGGCCTGCCGCGCGCGCCGATCAAGTCGATGATCATCGTCGCCTTTGTGCTGCTGCTCTTGCAGGCGATTGCGCAGGCAATCAAATATCTTGCGGTCGTCACCAATACTGTGCGCGCTGAACAGGCGGCGCAGATCGAAGAATACCATGCGCCTGTAGTCGAATAGGAGTGTACAATGGGGTACGAGTGGCTGGCCATTGCCATGTTCGTCGGGTTCTTCTTTCTGCTGATCAGTGGATACCCGGTGGCCTTCTCCTTTGCCGGAACAGCGATCGTGTTCGGTCTGATCGGGTTGGCGCTCGATGCCGTCAAAATCGACCTGCTGCGCCTCTTGCCAAATCGCTGGTTCGGCACCATGTCCGATTTTACGCTGCTGGCGATACCCTTTTTTATCTACCTTGGTTCAGTGCTGGAAAAATCCGGTCTGGCGGAGGAATTGCTTGAAACGGTCGGGATTCTGCTTGGTCCGCTGCGCGGCGGCATCGCCCTCGCAGTCGTTGTGGTAGGAACGCTGCTGGCAGCGACCACTGGCGTCGTTGCGGCGACTATTATTGCTATGGGGTTGATCTCGCTGCCGATCATGGTTCGTCTGGGATACGATAGAGGTCTGGCGACCGGCGCTATTACGTCGTCGGGCACGCTGGCGCAGATGATTCCTCCAAGCCTGGTCCTTGTTGTGCTCAGCGATCAGATTGGCGTTTCGGTCGGCGACCTGTTCGCTGGTGCGTTGATTCCGGGCTTGATGCTGGCAGGGTCGTATGCGCTTTACTGTGTGGTGATTGCCTATCTGAAGCCGGAACTGGCGCCGCCGTTGCCGCTGGAGATGCGCCAGATTCGTGGTTGGGCGCTCTTCATGAAATCGTTGAAGGCGCTGGTGCCGCCGATTGCGCTGATCTTCGCCGTGCTCGGCAGTATTTTCTTCGGCCTGGCGACGCCGACGGAAGCCGGTTCGGTCGGCGCGGTCGGCGCCATCCTCCTGGCCTGGGCGAATAAACGCCTGAACTGGAAATTGCTGGCGGACTCGGCGCTCAGTACGGCGCGCACAAGTACGCTGGTGATTATGATTCTGTTCTGCTCGACGTTCTTCTCGTTGATATTCGAGGCGCTGGGCGGCACGAAATTTGTGACTGAGATTCTGACCGGACTGCCGGGCGGGATCGTGGCATTTATTATTGTCAGCAATATTGTCGTCTTTTTGCTGGGCATTTTCCTTGAGTTTGTCGAGATTTGCTTTATTGTGATGCCGCTCTTTGTTCCTGCCGCCAATGCGCTTGGCATAGACATGATCTGGTTCGGCATTATGATGGCGGTCAATCTGCAAACGGCGTTTATTTCGCCGCCGGTCGGCTTTTCGCTCTTCTACCTCCAGAGCGTTGCGCCGAAAGATGTCGAGACTGCCGACATCCATAAAGGGGCGCTGCCATTCATGGCGCTCCAAATCGTCGTGCTGATCCTGGTCATTCTGTTCCCCGGCACAGTGACGTGGCTGGTCGAGCGGGTGCAGGGGTGAGGCGCGGGGCGCGGCGCGAGGCGCGGGGCGCGAGGCGCGAGGCGCGAGGCGCGAGGTGAGAGGGGTGAGGCGCGAGGCGCGGGGCGCGGGGCGCGAGGGGTGAGGGGTCATACCAATGACGATTGACGATGCCGCGTGCTGGTCATTCCGAGCCCTTCGCTTCGCTCAGGGTAAACGCAGCGAGGAATCTGCGCGGGTCGCGCACGACCCCTCGCGCTGCGCGGGGTGACCATGCCGGATGGTCACTGGTCATTGGTATAAGAGGTGAGAGGGGCGAGGGAAGAGGCGCGAGGCGCGAGGGGTGAGGAGAGGTGAGAGGGGCGAGGGGCCGGACAATGGCGTAGCGCGAGATGTATCTCGCATTTGTAGCGAGGGGCGAGGTGAGAGGGGCGAGGGGCCGAACAATGGCGTAGCGCGAGATGTATCTCACATTTGTGGCGAGGTGAGAGGCGAGAGGGGCGAGGGGCCGGACAATGGCGTAGCGCGAGATTTATCTCGCATTTGTGGCGAGGTGAGAGGGGCGAGGGGCGAGGTGAGAGGGGTGAGGGGTGATACCAATGACGATTGACGATGCCGCGTGCTGGTCATTCCGAGCCCTTCGCTTCGCTCAGGGTAAACGCAGCGAGGAATCTGCGCGGGTCGCGCACGACCCCTCGCGCTGCGCGGGGTGACCATGCCGGATGGTCACTGGTCATTGGTATAAGAGGTGAGAGGGGCGAGGGAAGAGGCGCGAGGGGTGAGGAGAGGTGAGAGGGGCGAGGGGCCGGACAATGGCGTAGCGCGAGATGTATCTCACATTTGTGGCGAGGTGAGAGGCGAGAGGGGGTAAGGAAGATCGTTGGAGGTCGAACGTTCGACGTGGAAATGCGGTAGAACGGATGCACTGCACCGTCTCCCGCAACAACGCCCGACATTGACTCTTCGGACGTAGTTCCGGCAGCCGTGATTACTCCTCTTTGGAAGCGACAAGCGGTTCAGGGTCAATTGGCGAGTTCGGGCGTTCTGATCGCCACATCCAGACGGAGATTGCCTGCCGGACGATGCCAAGAGGTGCGTCCCAGGGACGAGAGCGCAGGATCACCTCAACCTTCTCCGGCAGAACGACAGTGTTGAGCCAGGGTCCTTCCAGAAGAACAGCAGGTGCTCCATTGACTTGAACCCGCCACCCCGGTCACGTATACTCCTTGACGCTCAATGTCCCTCCTTCGGGTGAGTCGCAGACAACGCGCATATCGCCTGCTATGCCCGTTGCTATGCAAACGGAACGCATTCCGTCAGCGCCGGTTACGGCAGCATATTCATTTCCGGGCGGCGCCGCAGCAATAGTAAGGGTATCGACGGTCGCCAGCACGGTCCAGCCTTCTGGGGGCGCTGGACGAAATGCAGCCACCTCCGGTTCGACCGGCGGTCGATCCTTGAAACGCCACGGACGAAAACCGGCGCTGATCGTCAGGTTCCGGCGCACGGCGAGTTGCAAAAACAGATTCTGCGCGTCTGTAAGTGAGTGGTCTTGTGCTGATCCCAGAATCCGATATAATACATGCTGTCTGTCGCAGCAGCGCTCCGCGATGACGGCGGCTCGCTCTGCGCACTTTTTTGTGATGGAATATAGATATGCCACACCGCCATGAGCACGTCCGATAGTCAGCGACCGACTGAAATGGCGAAAGCCTACGAATCGCAGCGCGTCGAGCAGCGCCTCTACGAATGGTGGGAGCGCAGCGGCTTTTTCACGCCACCCGAAACATCGGACCGTCCGCCGTTTGTTGTCTCGATGCCTCCGCCCAACGTAACCGGCGAACTCCACATGGGGCATGCCATGTTCGTCACGATTGAGGATGTGATGGTGCGCTGGCATCGGATGCTCGGCGAACCGACACTCTGGCTGCCCGGTACCGACCACGCTGGCATCGCCACACAATTGCAGGTCGAACGGTTGCTCCAGAGTGAGGGCTTGAGTCGCCAGCAGGTCGGTCGTGAGGAGTTTTTACGCCGCACGTGGGAATGGAAAGAAAAGTATGGCGGCGAAATCACCCGTCAGCTACGCCGTCTCGGTGCGTCGTGCGATTGGACGCGCGAACGGTTTACGCTCGACCCGATGCTCTCGCGCGCGGTACGCGCCGCCTTCAAGCGCCTGTACGATGATGGCCTGATCTACCGTGGCTATCGTCTGGTCAACTGGTCGCCAAACCTGCAAACGGCAGTGAGCGACCTGGAGGTGGAGTACGAAGAGCGCGATATGTATCTGTACCATGTGCGCTACCCGATCGTCGGCGACAGTTGGCGCCCCGGCGTCTGGGGCAGTGGTCGGTGGGCTGCCGGCGCAACGGAGTTTATCACGGTTGCAACCACGCGCCCGGAAACAATCATGGGCGATACCGCCGTGGCAGTGAACCCCAACGATCCGCGCTACCGGCACATGATCGGTCAGATGGTTGCGCTGCCGGCGATTGGTCGCCTGATCCCGATTATCGCCGACGACTACGCCGACCCGGAGTTTGGCACCGGTGCGGTGAAAATTACACCAGCGCACGACCCGAACGACTATCTGGTTGGTCTGCGTCACCATTTGCCGATGATCAACATTATGAACGCCGATGCGACCCTCAATGCCGAAGCCGGTCCGTATGCCGGTCTGGATCGCTTCGAGGCGCGGCGGCGACTAATTGATGACCTTGAGCGCGAAGGGTTGCTGGTCGAGGTGCGTCCGCACCGCATGTCGGTGGGGATCAGTCAACGCGGCGGCGAGATCGTTGAGCCGCTTCTGAGCGAGCAGTGGTTCGTGCGCGCCGGGCCGCTCGCCGAGTTGGCGCTTGCGGCGGTGCGCGAGGGGCGTACCCGCATCGTGCCGGAACGCTTCGAGAAGGTATTCTTCCACTGGCTGGAAAATATTCAGGATTGGTGCATCAGCCGCCAACTCTGGTGGGGGCACCGTATTCCTGTGTGGTACACGCCCGACGGTCAAATGATCGTGCCCGGTCCCGACGATCCTGATCCGCAAGGGCAGGGGCTGGTCCAGGACCCGGATGTGCTCGATACCTGGTTTTCCAGCGCGCTCTGGCCCTTCTCGACGCTTGGCTGGCCCGACGATACGCCGGATATGCGGCGCTTTTATCCCACCAGCGTGATGGAGACCGGGTACGACATTCTGTTCTTCTGGGTCGCGCGGATGATGATGATGGGGTGCTATCTGACAGGCGAACCCCCCTTCCATACCGTCTACCTCCATGGTCTGGTGCGCGACAAAGATGGACGCAAGATGTCGAAGACCTACGGCAATGTGGTCAATCCGCTTGATGTGATCGACCAGTATGGCGCTGACGCGCTGCGCTTCACGCTGGCGACCAGCAGTTCGCCCGGGCAGGACCTGAACCTCAACCCGGAACGTATCGAGTCGGCGCGCAATTTCGCAAATAAATTGTGGAACATGACCCGCTTCGTCCTCTCGAAATTGGACGATGACAGCCTGCGAGAAGCACGGCGCGATCCCCAACCCGCGACGCTCGCCGACCGCTGGATCCTGTCGCGCTACCATCGTCTGGCGTTGGATGTTGATCGCCTGATGCGCGCGTACAATTTTGGTGAGGCGGGGCGCAGCATTCAGGAGTTCCTCTGGAGCGAATTCGCCGACTGGTATGTCGAAGTCGCCAAGGTGCAGTTTGAGCAGGAGTCGCTCAGACCATCAACGCGCGTTATGCTCTTCACGGTGCTGGAAGGCGCGTTGCGCATGCTGCACCCCTTCATGCCATTCGTTACGGAGGAAGCCTGGCAGTACCTGGTGCATGATCGCCGGTCTGACGACATGCCGGCGTCGATCATGATCGCGGCGTATCCACAACCGGATACAAACCGGATCGACGAGAGCGTCGAGCGTGATTGGGCGCTCGTTCAGGCGCTAATCACCGGTATTCGGAATATTCGCACCGAATACAAGGTCGAACCGGCGCGCCTGATCGCCGCCACTGTCGTGGCAGGCACGCAGGCGGCGCTGATCGAGTCGCAGCGCGCGATTATTGCGCGTCTGGCGCGCGTCGAAGCGGATCGTCTGATGATCGCCGCCACCATCGATCAGCGTCCGGCGAATGCCGCCACCCTTGTGATCGGATCGGTTGAAGCATACCTGCCGCTTGCCGGTATGATCGATCTGGAAGCCGAACGCGCGCGCCTGCTCAAGGAACTGGAATCGGCGCTGGCGGAAGCAGCGCGGCGCGAGGCGCGGCTGGCCACTCCTGGTTTCGTTGACAAGGCGCCTGCGGCTGTGGTGCAACGCGAACGCGACGGCCTGGCGGCTGTGCGCGAAACGATAGCCCGCCTGCAGGATCGCCTGGCGCAGCAAGGATTGCATCCATGACACCATCAACGTTCCTGATTACTGGCGGCGCCGGTTTTCTGGGGATTAATCTGGTCCGCTATCTCCTGGAGCGTGGGCATCCGGTCGTTTCGCTTGACATTGCCGATTTCAACTACCCCGAACGCAACCGGGTCAGGGCAATCAAGGGTGACATTCGTGACCGCTCGAGCGTTGACCGCGCAATGGAGGGCGTGCAGATTGTTGTGCATGCAGCGGCAGCGTTGCCGTTATACAAAAAGGAAGATATCTTCTCCACCGACCTCGACGGCACACGAAATGTGCTGCAATCGGCGTTGGAACACGGCGTCGAACGGGTGATCCATATTTCTTCGACTGCCGTCTATGGCATTCCTGATCATCACCCGCTCTATGAGGACGACCCGCTCCATGGCGTCGGTCCCTACGGCGAGGCAAAGGTGAAGGCGGAACAGATCTGCCTGGAATATCGCGCCAAAGGGATGTGCGTGCCGATCATTCGTCCGAAGTCGTTCGTCGGTCCTGAGCGTCTTGGCGTGTTTGCGCTCCTCTACGATTGGGCGAAGGATGGGAAGAATTTTCCCATGATCGGCAGCGGCAACAATCGCTATCAGTTGCTCGACGTCGAGGACCTGTGCGAGGCGATCTATCGCTGTGCGACGCTTGATCGTGATCGGGTGAATGATACGTTCAACATTGGCGCGAAAGAGTTTACGACGATGCGCGAGGATTATCAGGCGGTGCTGGACGCTGCCGGTTTTGGGAAGAAAATCATCCCCTTCCCGGCGGCGCCGGTGATCTGGACGCTGCGCATTCTGGAGGCGCTCCGCCTCTCGCCACTCTACAAGTGGGTGTACGAAACCGCTGCTACGGACTCCTTCGTGTCGATTGAGAAAGCCGAACGGGTGCTTGGATTCACGCCAAAGTATTCGAACAAAGAGGCGCTCGTTCGTAACTATCGCTGGTATATCGAACACGTGCAAGAGTTCGAAGGCGCTTCCGGCGTCTCGCATCGTGTTCCGTGGAAGCAGGGCGTACTGCGGTTGGCAAAAATCCTCTTCTGAATCGCCTCTGCAAATATGTGGTATAGTAGCAGAGGGAACGTCTGAAGATCAGCGGAGTTGTGCGCTTGATACGTCACCACGGTGTGCGTCGTCGTTTTGTTCTCACGCTATTGGGCATGATGGCGCTGACCGGAATTATCGCCATCGCCCGCCTCGGCTTCGAATGGAAACAGGCGCTCGACGATGTGGACGCAATGATCGTGACGCCCGTCGTCCTTGCGCCGACCCCTGAACCGATGCTCAGCACGTCGGTTCCTGCCGATGCGCCGGTGAATCCTCTACCGCTATTGCCAACCGTCGCTCCAACAATGGCGCCTGAGAATGATGATCCGGTCAATATTCTGCTCCTCGGCGCCGATGCGCGCGTTGGCGAAGAGATCAGCCGTACCGATGCCATCATTCTGCTCCATATCAATCCGCGCACCGGTCGCGTCAGTATGCTGTCGTTCCCGCGCGATCTGATGGTCGATACGCCGGGATTTGGGCGACGGAAAATTAATTCGGTCTATCTGCTTGGCGAGACCCGTCTTGGCAAAGGGTATGGCGCTGCTTTGTTAAAGCAAACCGTCTCTGATCTGGTCGGCGTTCCGGTCCATCACTTTGCGCTGATCAACTTCGAGGGGTTTCGCCGTGTTATCGACTTGGTCGGCGGTATTTCCATCGATGTGCCCAAAGTGATCGATGATCCGCGCTATCCGGTGGATGCGTTCCCCGGCGATGTGCGCACGATGCAGGTGCGCTTCGAACCGGGGACACAGTGGATGGATGGTGAACGCGCCCTGATCTATGCGCGCACACGCCATGCCGATAGCGACTTCGGGCGGAATCAACGTCAGCAACAGGTGCTGCTGGCGCTGGTCGAACGTGTGCGTGAACGTGGGCTGATTTCGCAGATCAACAAGATCGACGACTATACCAGCGCCCTGCGCGACTATGTGCGCACCGACGTGCCACGCAGCGAGATGATCCGCCTGGCGCGCGCTGCAAGCCGCATGGACCTCGATAATATTCAGCGGTATGCGATCGACTCGAAGATGATTATCACGCTGGGCAGCCCCGATACGTTTGCGGCTGATCCTAAAGCCTTGCGCGAAGTCGTTGACCGCATGATCGCCGGAGGCGCCCCCACGCCATAGGAATGAAAAGCATGTCCGGCGCTTCGGGTGCGGTTGTTCGCCGCGTCGCAACCGCCGCACTCCTGATCGCGGCTGGCAATATCGCCAGTCGTCTGATTGGCGTCGTGCGCGAAGCGGTCATTGCTGGTCTCTTCGGGCGCGGCGCAGATGTCGCCGCCTTTACCGCCGCCTCCGCCGTTCCCACGATTGTCTACGATCTCCTGGTTAATGGCGCGATCAGCGCGGCGCTCGTGCCGGTGTTCAGCGCCTACGCCGAGGAGGACGAAACTGCTTTCTGGCGTGTCGCCGCGACCGTCATCAATCTGGCGTTGGGATCAATCGCCCTGACCGTCGGGTTTCTTATCTGGCAAACGCCAACGGTTGTGATGCTGCTGGCAGGCGGGTTTGAGCCGGAACTGCGCGAACTGACTATCGTGATGACCCGTCTGCTCCTGCCGTCGGTCTTCTTTATGGGTCTTTCGGGATTGATCACCGCGCTGCTCTATGCGCGGCAGCGGTTCCTCCTTCCGGCATTTACCACCAGTATCTTCAATCTGGGAATCATCCTTGGCGCGGTTCTGCTGCAAGCATGGCTCGGTCCGCTTAGCCTGGTCGTTGGCGTGCTGCTTGGCTCGGTCTTGCAAGTGGCGCTGCAACTTCCCGGTCTCCGTGATGCGACGCATGTGCCGTTCCTGACGTTTGACCTTGCGCATCCCGGTGTGCGCCGGATTCTCGCGCTTTATGCGCCGGTTGCGCTGGGGATCGGTTTCTCAATCGCTGGTATTGTCATTGATCGCAATCTGGCGTCGCGCCTGACGCCGGATGCCATCCCGACGATGCGCTATGCTACGGCGCTCATCCAGTTCCCCCTCGGTCTGGTTGCCGCAGCCGTGTCGTTCGCTGTGCTTCCGACCCTTTCGCGTCAGGCGAGCGCCGGTGATGAAGCGGCGTTTCGCGTCACTCTGGCGATGGGGATCAAGGTCGTACTGCTGCTCATCCTCCCGGCGACCGCCGCTCTCGCGGCGCTGGGGGCGCCGGTCGTCGCGCTGCTTTATCAGCGCGGCGCCTTTGGCGGCGAGGATACACAGGCGACCGCACGCGCCTTGCTGCTCTACCTGCCTGGATTGCCCGCAGCCGCGCTCGATCAGATGATCTTGTTTGCGTTCTATGCGCGCCAGCGTACTCTGACGCCGAATCTGGTGCAGGGGGCGGCCATCCTGATCTACGCGGCGACTGCGCTGCCGCTGCTGATGTGGACGCCGCTGGGGGTGGCGGCGCTCATTCTGGCGAATTCGGCGCAGTGGATCGGGCATGCGCTGATCCTCTACCTCCTCTCGCAGCGCCTGGTGGATCTCGGTGGTCTGCGCATCGGCGAAACCTTCTGGAAATGTCTGATCGCCTGCATAGCGCTCTTTTGTGTGGCATGGTGGCTGGGCAATGCGCTTGCGTTCGCCGGTCCGCTGGCGGTATTGCTGGGCGCAGGTGGGCTTGGAACGCTGACATATGCCGGTGTCTGCCTGGCGCTGCGCGTCGAGGCGCTCGACTTCCTGATAACCACCCTGCGACAGCGGGGATTCTTCCCTACCGCATAAAGGAACTCCTCCGCTTTTCCTTTCCCGCGCCGCATCCTAAGATGTGCCCATCTTTCTCCTCGCTTCTGGGGTGGTTCCAGGTAACAACCATTTCTATACCTTCTCTGCGCTCGCCTTTTGGCAATGCGCATGTACCGGCGCGGTCGAGCGCGAACCTTGCTCGAAGCGCCGGTTCTGGCGCCGATCTGCGTGTGAGTTTGCGCACTGCCGGGATGGTGTCGTTATCGGAACGAGCGTGATGTCAGAAGCGGGGAAGGTGGCGGACGTCTGAGTTGGGAAATCGATAACAACCTGAGAGGAGCGCATGGAACAGAACATCATCACCGGAGTGTTTCTGCCAATCGCAATCGCCATCATCATGTGGGGCATGGGTCTGTCGCTGGTTGTGGATGATTTTCGGCGGGTGTTGTTCTACCCAAAAGCGGTCGCCATCGGTCTATTCGGTCAGTTGGTTGTCTTGCCGCTGGTTGGCTTCTTCATCGCCTCGACGTTCAATCTTCCGCCTGAGTATGCCGTCGGATTGATGATTGTCGCGCTGTGCCCCGGCGGTCCGACGTCGAACCTGATTTCGTTCCTCTCGCGCGGTGATGTGGCGCTGTCGGTGACGCTGACGGCAATATCGAATACGGTGACGGTCATCACGATTCCGCCGCTGGTCAACTGGATGCTGTTTCACTTCATGGGACAGGGAACAACGCTCCAGTTGCCGTTTGTGCAGACCGTCGTGCAGATTGCGCTATTGACAATTGTTCCAGTTGCGCTCGGGATGTGGATGCGGGCAAAACGCCCTGAGTTCGCCGCTGAAGCCGATTTTCCGGTGAAGGTTGCATCGGTGGCGCTGCTGGTTCTGGTGATCCTGGCGGCGATCATCCGCGAGCGGGCGATCATCGTCCAGGCATTCATTGATGTCGGTCCGGCGACGTTGATGTTGAGCGCCGTAAGCATGCTGCTTGGCTTTACCATCGCTGCAATCATGCGTCTCAACTGGTCGCAGCGCATCACCAGCGGCATTGAGGTCGGCATCCAGAATGGAACCCTGGCGATTGCGCTGGCGTCGGGCGCAACATTCCTCAACAACCCCGCCATGGCTATCCCGCCGGCGATCTATAGCCTGGTGATGTTCGGCACGGCTGCGGCGTTCGGGTTCTTTGTCAATGCGCGGATCGGGCGCCGACAGTGCGCATGCTGCCTTGATCGTTTCCGCCTTGATATCTTCGACCTGAACCGGACGAAGGGCGAGCGCGACAGCGAGATTCCGGCAACTGCCGCAACCGTGCCATCCGGGCGCGTCCAAACCTCGACCGGTTTCTGAGTTGTGAACATGTGATAACCAGGGGATATGGCAAGCGCCTCTTGACGTGGTGCGCACTCCCGACTATACTCTAGTCGTAGATGGGGAGTAGCAACCGGATTGTCCGGATCAGGCAGTCGTCACCACGGAAAGGAATTTCCCGGCTGCCTGAACGAAACCGCAAGACCATCGCAGCAAGCGATGGTCTTTTTCTGTTGGTGGGCAGAGAAGGGAGCATGGGCATGAAATCGTCGACTGTACAATCGGATATCAAACCGCAGACGTCCCCCCTAACGCACGGAGATGCGGCGCCGGAGAACTCCTGGCATGCGTACCCTATCGATGAAGTTTTTGCTCTGCTCGATAGCAAACCGGACGGATTGAGCAGCGACGAGTCCCGGAAGCGTCTGGAGCAGTATGGTCCGAATGAACTTCAGGCGGCGCGGCGCATCTCGCCTTGGGAGATTCTGCTCGAACAGTTCAAGAATGTTCTGATCATCATTCTGCTGATTGCGACGGCGATTTCGTTCTTTTTGGGTCATGGCGTCGAGTCGATTGTCATTGCCATTATCGTTCTCTTTGCCGTGCTTCTGGGGTTTATCCAGGAATACCGCGCTGAGCGCGCCATCGAGGCGTTGCAGCAAATGGCGGCGCCCACTGCCACTGTGTTGCGCGATGGAAAAGAGATGCGCATTCCTGCGCGCGATCTGGTTCCCGGCGATGTCATTCTTCTGCACACCGGCGATCGAGTGCCGGCGGATGCGCGTTTGATCGAGGCGATTAATTTGCAAATCGAGGAAGCCGCACTGACCGGCGAGTCGGTTCCGGTCGAGAAGCATATCGATCCGCTGGGGCGCGATAACCTGCCGCTCGGAGACCGCAGGAATATGGCATATGCCGGCACGTCGGTGACGTATGGACGTGGGAAGGCGCTGATCGTCGCCACCGGCATGCGCACCGAGTTTGGCAAAATTGCGCAGATGCTCCAGACGGTCGAGACGGTGCGCACACCGCTTCAGCAGAACCTGGATCGGGTCGGCGGAGTGCTGGCGCGCGCGGCGTTTGTGGTTGTGGCGCTCATCGTGGCGCTTGGGTTGCTGCGCGGGCAACCGATCATCGATATGCTGATCTTTGGTATCGCGCTGGCAGTGGCAGTCGTACCGGAAGCGCTTCCAGCCGTTGTCACGATTTCGCTGGCGATTGGCGTGCAGAAAATGGCGAAACGCCATGCCCTCATCCGTCGTCTGCCGGCGGTTGAAACGCTGGGCAGCACCTCGGTGATCTGCACCGATAAAACCGGCACGTTGACCAAAGATGAGATGACCGTTCGCCAGATCGTTACGGGCGAACAATGTTTTACCGTCTCAGGCGCCGGGTACGCGCCCGAAGGCGAGTTCCTTCTCGATGATCATCCGGTTTCGCCGCCGGAGCCGCTCGCGCTCACCCTGACGGCTGCGGTTCTCGCGTCTGATGCGCGCCTGATCCGGAAAGAAGATGGCGGTTGGGACATCAAAGGTGATCCGACGGAAGGCGCGCTCATCGTCGCGGCTGCCAAAGCGGGCTTATGGAAGGAGACCCTCGACGCTGCGAATCCACGCATCCACGAAATCCCGTTTTCGTCCGAAACCAAGCGCATGACGACGCTCCACCGGGGAGCGGATGGCGTGACCGCGTATGCAAAAGGAGCGCCGGAAGTCATTCTGGAAGGGTGCGTTTCTGTCATGACCGCCGATGGCATGCACCTGCTAGACGATGCCAGGCGTGAGCAGATTCTGCGTCAGGCGCAGGAGATGGCGAGCCAGGCGATGCGGGTGCTGGGTATTGCGTTCAAACCGGGCGCCACGCCGGATGATGCAGAAACCGGTATGACCTTCCTGGGTCTTGTGGGCATGATCGATCCGCCCCGTCCAGAAGCGAAAGGCGCGATTGCCACCTGTATCGAAGCCGGCATCCGGCCGGTCATGATCACCGGCGATCATCCATTGACAGCGCAGGCGATTGCGCGGGAGTTGCGCCTGCTTGATGGCGGGCGCGTTGTGACCGGCGCTGAACTAGAAGCCATGTCGGATGAGCGGTTGAAGCGTGAGGTGCAAAATATCAGCGTCTATGCGCGCGTCTCACCGTCGCACAAACTGCGGGTGGTGACTGCATGGCAGTCGAACGGGCATGTGGTCGCTATGACCGGTGATGGCGTCAACGATGCGCCGGCGCTCAAGCGAGCCGATATCGGTGTAGCGATGGGCGTCACCGGCACCGATGTGACCAAAGAAGCCGCAGCGATGACCCTCACCGACGATAACTTTGCCTCGATCGTGGCAGCCGTGGAAGAGGGGCGCGGCGTCTTCAGTAACATCAAGAAATACCTGATGTATCTGCTCTCGTCCAATATCGGCGAAATCGGACTGATGGCAGGCGCTTCGTTCCTTGGACTGCCGTTGCCGCTTTCGGCGGTGCAGATCCTATACGTCAACCTGGCGACCGATGGGTTGCCCGCGTTGGCGTTGGCAGTCGATCCGCCAGAAGCCGACCTCATGAAGCGCAAGCCGCGCAATCCCCGCACTGGCATCTTTACCCGCCCGGTCGTCACATTGATGGTGCTTGGCGGCGTCTGGTCGGCGATTATCAACCTGGCGCTCTTCGCATGGGCGCTGAATTCGGGGCGCGGATTGGAACAGGCGATGACCATGACGTTTGTCTCGCTGGTGTTGATCCAGTTCTTCAAAGCCTACAACTTTCGATCTGATCGGAATTCGGTGTGGAAGAAGCCGTTTGCCAACAAGTGGCTCAATCTGGCAATTATCTGGGAGTTGGCGCTGCTCTCGCTGATCGTGTATCTGCCGTTTCTGCACGATGCCTTTGGAACGTATGCACTGCCGTTGACCGACTGGTTGATCGTTGCCGGGCTGGCCGTGACCGTCGTGCCGGTACTGGAACTTGCCAAGTGGATGGTGCGCAAGGGATGGTTTGGACTCATTGATCCTGACGAGTGAGGGGGTGATTGGCAAAGCGGACGATGATGCTCGCCTGTGCGCGACTGATTTTTGTACCTTTCGGATGGATAGGACCCTATATTTAGGATTCTATCCACAGTTATTCACAAAATGTGGATAACTGTGACAATATGATGACGGTTACCGTTCAACCAGGCGCATGGTCGCGCTCTCGAGCGCCGACCCAAGGTCGCTAAAGACGCTGACATCACGCAACAGAATGCCAAGCCCGACAATCGTCTGCGCCACTTCGGGGCGCACGCCAACGATGAACACCTCGGCGCCGAGCAGGCGCAACCCCTGGATCAGACCGGCGAGTCCCTGAGCGGCATGGGTATCGATGACCGGTACGCCGGTAACGTCCAGAATGAGCAGACGCGCCCGCGCCCGCTCGACGCGCTGAAATGCCTGGGTCTGCAACTGGTGCAATCGCTCACTGTCGAGCGCGCCGATGAGCGGCGCAACCAGCACATCGCGACCGACCGGCAGGATGGGCAGGCTGAGTTCACGGATCACCTCGCGCTGTGCGGTGATTTCGTTCAGCAATTGCTCTTGTTGGGCGGAACGCTCCTCCAGTTCCTGCACCATCTGCTGTAAGGTTTCGGTTTGCAACTGAACGCGCAGATCAAGTTCGTCGTTCAGTCTTTGCAGCGCCTGCGCCGATTGATCGGCGCGTTGCGCCTCGGCGTGCAGGCGGCGCCGGAGGCGTTCGTGACCGACGCTAATAAGCGCGCCGATCAGCGCGGTAAAGATGCAGGTCAATCCGGTTACGACAAAGAGCGCATTGCGCAGCAGCACACTCTCAGGCGGCGGCAGCGTTCCCGCGACAACTCCCATTCCCGCCAGAACGCCGATGAGCGAGACCACGATCCCGGTCGGGTGCAGCGCAGCAGTTGCAACAAGCAGCGGTACCGGGAATAAGACCGGGATAACGAACTGGTCCTCATTGAGAAGCGCAGAACCGGTTGTGCCTGCGATTGCCATGCCGACCATAATGCTGCCTGCAAGGTTGACACGTCCGCTGCGCGCCAGGATGATCACGCCGGTTTGCACGGCGAGGCTGACAGCAATGGGGATGATGACGCGCAACGAGAGCACACCTGTGAAGGCGGAATAGGTGGCGAGCAGAATGGTGAGAAGACTCAAACCTGATGCCAGCAGGATAACATTCCGCCCTCTCCGTTGCGTATCCTCGTCGGGGTGGCGCACATCGATCAGTCGTGAAAGGAGCGCGCGCATAACCGGATTCCTCTCGGCAAAACAAGCGGGTGAGACGCCTTGCGCATACCGCTCGCAGTCGCCTGAGTATTACTCATTGTATTGGTCTTGGATGCGGAGTGAGCGGCAGCGTCGCCTTAATATTGGAGCAATCATACCATGCGTGGTCAATAAGAGGAAACGGGAAGCGCAGCACGGGATGCTTTCAGATACGACCGTTGTGTATACTCGAACCGGACCTTCTGGTAATAGGACGGAGGAGCGGTTAGCGCCACCTCCATCCATCATCCATCGGTGAAGAAGAAACACCTCGGCGGAATCGGCGCCGGCATTCTGGACATCCGGCCAACTGACCGGTTTGCGATGACTAAGATTCCCTTTCCGATGCTCGAATGCGCCATAATATCGGACCGGCGCTGCGCATGGTCGGTTGCTTGATAAACGGATCGAGCACTGCATGGAGCGTGTCGGCGTCAATCGGTTTTTGCAGATAGCCGCTCACCATGTGCAGTCGGGCAATCACCGGAAGGTCAGGATGGGCGGATATGAAGATAATCGGCGGCAAAGGAGCGCCACGCGCGCGTAACCGGCGCACAATGTCGCCGCCGCTGAAGGTCGTCAGTTCGTAGTCGAGAATGATCAGATCGAACGATATTTGCCGCGTCAGGCTGAGCGCGGCGCTGCCGTCGCCTGCGGGAATGATCTGAAGGTGATCGTAGCAGGCATTGAGCAATTCGCAGAAAGAGTTGCGAAAGACGCGATTGTCGTCAACAACGAGGACATTGATAGGCATCGGGGTCTTGCTCTCTTTCGCATCGCTATGTTTGTTGATTTCTATAATAACCGGTTGTCGGCGCCAATATATTACCGGGGCAGGTGTGATGGCTTCTGCACTCCCGCCTGATGTTCCTGTAACCTGTGACCATATCACGCTCTTGTCGATAATGATTTGCGCGCTGTGCCTTCCCCTGCTACACTACGCGCCGCAATGAAAAGTGTCGGTGTGGCTCTCGTGTCATTCAATACCCGCGATCTGCTCGCGGCATGCCTGGAATCGCTCCAGGCATGCTTGCTGCCGTTGCACGTCGTGGTGGTCGATAACGCTTCCGCTGATGGCAGCGCGGCATTGGTGCGCACCCGCTTTCCGCACGTCGTGCTCATCGAGGCGGGGCGCAACCTGGGGTTCGCTGCTGCGACCAATCTGGCGATCCAGACATTGCGCCGCGAGCATCCGGCGCTTGAGTATGTGCTGTTGCTCAATCCTGATACGGTTGTTCGGAAAGGCGCGATTGAGACGCTGGTTGCGTTCCTCGATGCCCACCCGCGGGTGGGCATCGTCGCACCGAGATTGCTGAACCCTGATGGAACGCTTCAACCGGCGGCGTTTCGCTTTCCGACGCTGATGATGACGTTGCTCGATCTTTTTCCGCCAGGTGAAGTGTTGCCGGGACGCCTGTACAACTCCTGGTGGCATGGTCGATATCCGCAGGAACAGTCCGGCGATGCTCCCTTCCCGATTGATCATCCGCTCGGCGCATGTATGCTCGTCCGTTGTGCGGTGATCGATCAGGTAGGTCTGCTCGACGAGGGGTATTTCATGTACGTTGAGGAGGTCGACTGGTGTTATCGGGTGCGGCGCGCGGGTTGGGCGATCTGGCAGGCGCCTGATGCTCGGGTGGTGCATGTCGGCGGCGCTGCGACCGGTCAGTTCCGCGCACGGATGCTGACGGCGCTGTATGCGAGCCGATTGCGCTTCTTTCGCACACACTACGGCGAACGCGCGGCGCGCCTGCACACGACGATCATCCGCACCGGCATGCTGCGACTGATGCTGTGCGCCTGGCGCGACTATGCCAGACGCGCTATTGGGCGCGATGAATTGCGGTCACGATTGTGGGCGTATGGGAGTGTGTTGCGTCTATGACCTCTCCACGCGCGGAACCGATTGCTGCGCTGTCGGTTGCGATCATCGCCAGCAATGAGGAGCGTCACATCGGCGATGCGCTTAGTAGTGTCGTCAATCTTGCCAGTGAGATCGTTGCTGTGATCGATAGCCGTTCGCGCGATGCGACGGCGGCGATTTGTCAGGACTATGGCGCGCGAGTGTATGTCGAGCCGTGGCGCGGTTTCCCGGCACAGCGCAACCGCGCGCTTGATCTGTGTGCGGGTGCGTGGGTGCTCTTCCTCGATGCCGATGAACGGGTGATGCCCGACCTGGCGGACGAAATACGTGCAGTGCTGACCGGCGGCACAGACCGGGCAGGGTTCTGGATTCCGCGCCACAATCTGTTCTTCGGGCGGCGTTTGCAGGGTGGCGGATGGTACCCCGATGAGCAGTTGCGCCTGATGCGCCGGGATCGCGCGCGCTACAACGAGGCGCGCCTGGTGCATGAATTTGCGATGCTCGACGGACCGACGGACAGGATGCGAGGGCATTTGTTGCATCTGAACATCGAACGCATCGACGAGTTGTGGCGCAAGCAACGCTCTTACGCCATCCAGGAAGCGCAGACGCTCTTCCTGGATGGCGCACCGGTGCGCTGGCGGTCGTTCATCGGCGCTCCCGCGCGAGAGTTCTACCGGCGTTTCGTTACGCTGCACGGCTACCGCGATGGCGCACTTGGTCTGTTCCTGTGCGCGACGATGGCGTACTTCGAGGTGGTGAAGCATGTTCACCTCAAAGGGTTGACGCCATGCAGACGCGATCTTTCTCTGCGGCGCTGAAGGTTCCCTTCTGGTGCAACAACCAATGCTTGCGATTATCATCGTCTCCTGGAATGTTCGTGATCTTCTTGAACGGTGTATCACGACAGTTCATGCATCGCTTGCCGGGTCTGGCATCGCATATCGGATCACCGTTGTCGATAATGCTTCGACCGACAGAACATTCGCTATGCTGCGCACCCGCCATCCCAATGTTGAAGTGATCGATGCCGGGCGCAACCTGGGGTTCGCCGGCGGCAATAATCTGGCGTTGCGTCGGGTCTTGTCGCGGAATGGTTCGCGCGTCCGGTACGTGCTGTTGCTCAACCCTGACACTGAGGTGATTGGTGATGCAATCCCGACGCTGGTGCGCTATCTGGAGGAGCATCCTGATGTGGTGGTGGTGGGACCGCGATTGCGGTATTCAGATGGAACGGTGCAGTCAAGTCGGCGACGTTTCCCGACGCCTGGTGTTCTGTTCTGGGAGAGCACTCCGCTCGAATGGCGCTGGTTGAATAATCCGTGGGTGCGACGCTACCGTTGCATGGACACACCGGATGACCGGGAACAGACGGTCGACTGGCTGGTAGGAGCGGCGCTGCTGGTGCGGCGCTCGGCGATTGATCGTGTCGGTCTGCTCGATGCCAGTTTTGTGATGTATTCTGAGGAACTGGAATGGCAGCAGCGCCTGCATGCCTGCGGTCGCATCGTTTACCTGCCTGCTGCCGAGATCATGCATCACGAAGGGAAAAGCAGCACGCAGGTTCCGACCTGGCGGTTGATGACGTTCCACCGGAGCCGGTTGCGGTATGCGCGAATGCGATATGGGGATCATCTGGCAACAGGATTGTATATATTCCTGATGGCAGTGTATGGCGCGGAACTATTCGTCGAGGCGGGGAAGTGGCTGTTGGGGCATCGGCGCGATCTTCGGCGGCAACGGATTGGCGGGTATGTGGCGTTTCTGCGGGGGTTAGGGGTGAGGGATTAGCGATCCGCAGGGTTGTGCTGTCGCGCGTCAGCACAATGCCGCTGCGCTCAGGAATCTCGGCGCTCAGGCGTTGGTCCTGGAAGAAACCGGTCAACCGCGCGTCAAAGTCCGCAAGGTCGATGGCGCGGGCAACGATCCGGCTCCGGGCGTCCTGATGCAGCATGGTGGGGCGCGCCAGCCCGAAGAGCGCGGTCCGGTCGGCAGCGCTCAGGCGGGTCCGAATCGCTGAGGTCTTCCAGACGCGGGGAGCCGGCCAGCTTGGCTCACACGGTCGTCAGCAACGGCGGCACGAGTGGATCGTGCTTGCCACGACGTTTGCGCGGATCGACGCGCGGTGCGAGGGGCTTGGAAAGCGCGGTCCGGCGAAACGCAAAGGGCGTCGTGTCGGGCAGGTCGAATGCGAAGGGCATCGTGCACTGCGAACACCTCGTTTATCAGATATGGTTGTGTGGTGTCTCATTGTAGGGGCGCCCAATCTGCGGGGTCCGCCTGTGGGGTCCGCCCGGTAGGGGCGCCCGTGCTATGTCGAGGACCGGATTCGGGGCGGTCACGGGAGCCTGCCCCTCCTCGACCGACAATGCCCAGTCTCTCGCCCTTCACCGCTCGCCCCGCTCACCGCTCCACAAATGCGAGATAAATCTCGCGCTACGCCATGGTCGGGTCCCGCGCGCCTCGCGCCTCGCGCCTCACGCCCTTCACGCTCCACAAATGCGAGATAAATCTCGCGCTACGCCATGGTCGGGTCCCGCGCGCCTCGCGCCTCGCGCCTCACGCCCTTCACGCTCCACAAATGCGAGATAAATCTCGCGCTACGCCATGGTCGGGTCCCGCGCGCCTCGCGCCTCGCGCCTCACGCCTCACGCCCTTCACCGCTCCACAAATGCGAGATAAATCTCGCGCTACGCCATGGTCGGGTCCCGCGCGCCTCGCGCCTCGCGCCTCACGCCTCGCGCCTCGCGCCTCACGCCCTTCACCGCTCCACAAATGCGAGATAAATCTCGCGCTACGCCATGGTCGGGTCCCGCGCGCCTCGCGCCTCGCGCCTCGCGCCTCGCGCCTCACGCCTCGCGCCTCGCGCCCTTCACCGCTCCACAAATGCGAGATAAATCTCGCGCTACGCCATGGTCGGGTCCCGCGCGCCTCGCGCCTCGCGCCTCACGCCTCACGCCCTTCACGCTCCACAAATGCGAGATAAATCTCGCGCTACGCCATGGTCGGGTCCCGCGCGCCTCGCGCCTCGCGCCTCGCGCCTCACGCCCTTCACGCTCCACAAATGCGAGATAAATCTCGCGCTACGCCATGGTCGGGTCCCGCGCGCCTCGCGCCTCGCGCCTCGCGCCTCGCTCGCCTCACGCCCTTCACCGCTCACCGCTCCACAAATGCGAGATAAATCTCGCGCTACGCCATGGTCGGGTCCCGCGCGCCTCGCGCCTCGCGCCTCGCGCCCTTCACCGCTCCACAAATGCGAGAGAAATCTCGCGCGACGCCATGGTCGGGTCCCGCGCGCCTCGCGCCTCGCGCCTCACGCCCTTCACCGCTCACCGCTCCACAAATGCGAGAGAAATCTCGCGCGACGCCATGGTCGGGTCCCGCGCGCCTCGCGCCTCACGCCTCACGCCCTTCACCGCTCACCGCTCCACAAATGCGAGAGAAATCTCGCGCGACGCCATGGTCGGGTCCCGCGCGCCTCGCGCCTCGCGCCTCACGCCTCACGCCCTTCACGCTCCACAAATGCGAGATAAATCTCGCGCGACGCCATGGTCGGGTCCCGCGCGCCTCGCGCCTCGCGCCTCGCGCCTCACGCCCTTCACGCTCCACAAATGCGAGATAAATCTCGCGCGACGCCATGGTCGGGTCCCGCGCGCCTCGCGCCTCGCGCCTCGCGCCTCACGCCCTTCACGCTCCACAAATGCGAGATAAATCTCGCGCGACGCCATGGTCGGGTCCCGCGCGCCTCGCGCCTCGCGCCTCGCGCCTCACGCCCTTCACGCTCCACAAATGCGAGATAAATCTCGCGCGACGCCATGGTCGGGTCCCGCGCGCCTCGCGCCTCGCGCCTCACGCCTCGCGCCTCGCGCCTCACGCCCTTCACCGCTCCACAAATGCGAGATAAATCTCGCGCTACGCCATGGTCGGGTCCCGCGCGCCTCGCGCCTCGCGCCTCGCGCCTCGCGCCTCACGCCTCGCGCCTCGCGCCCTTCACCGCTCCACAAATGCGAGATAAATCTCGCGCTACGCCATGGTCGGGTCCCGCGCGCCTCACGCCTCACGCCCTTCACCGCTCACCGCTCCACAAATGCGAGAGAAATCTCGCGCGACGCCATGGTCGGGTCCCGCGCGCCTCGCGCCTCGCGCCTCACGCCTCACGCCCTTCACCGCTCCACAAATGCGAGAGAAATCTCGCGCGACGCCATGGTCGGGTCCCGCGCGCCTCGCGCCTCGCGCCTCGCGCCTCACGCCCTTCACGCTCCACAAATGCGAGATAAATCTCGCGCGACGCCATGGTCGGGTCCCGCGCGCCTCGCGCCTCGCGCCTCGCGCCTCACGCCCTTCACGCTCCATAAATGCGAGATAAATCTCGCGCGACGCCATGGTCGGGTCCCGCGCGCCTCGCGCCTCACGCCTCGCGCCTCGCGCCTCGCGCCTCGCGTCTCGCGCCCTTCACCGCTCCACAAATGCGAGATAAATCTCGCGCGACGCCATGGTCGGGTCCCGCGCGCCTCGCGCCTCGCGCCTCGCGCCTCGCGCCATATTTACTTTTTATACGGTTTCATGGTAGCATGGAGCGGTATCGCACGAGAGCCGCTTATGCTCAAACGATGGTTTCAGCGTCGCCGACGTCTCAGTGACGCACAACTCGGGCGCGAATACAGGGTCGATGATGTCATCGAACAGCGCTACGAGGTGCAACAGGTGCGCCGCGGGTATATGGGGGTCGTCTACATTGCTTACGACCGTCAGCGCCGTCGGCGTGTTGTTCTCAAGACGTATCAGACGAAATACATCTGGGACGAAGCAGCCATCCGGCGCTTCAATGCTGAAGCCGAGCTTTGGATTCGTCTTGGCAGCCACCCCAATATTGTTTGCGCCTACGATATCCACACCTACATGGGGCGCCCCCATGTCGTTGCCGAGTATGTCCATGGCGGTCCGCTCCGCGCTCTGGTTGGACGCATTTCACCCCAGGAAGCGGTTGATTACGGCATTCAGATTTGTCGCGGCATGCAACACGCGGTTGAACGATTGAACCTGGTGCATCGCGATCTTAAGCCGGACAATATCATGATCTCGTTCGATGGGCGCGCTAAAGTGACCGATTTTGGCTTATCGAAGGTGCTTCGTCCCTGGCAAACATTGTTTGATGCTGAACCTGTCGAAATGCAAAGCCGCGCCTCTGTGCGCGCCGCGTTTTCGACTTCCGGGTTGGGGGGAACGCTGCCCTACATGGCGCCTGAATTGTTCAATGGCGCGGCTGCCAGTGTCTGGAGCGACATCTATGCGTTCGGTGTCACCCTCTACGAACTTTTCGTCGGTCGCCTGCCGTTTGATGCGCAGCGTGACGATACCCTGATCCGGTTGATTCGCAGAGCGCCGCCGCCCGATCCACGCCTCCTCGCGCCCAATACGCCGCCCGATGCTGCGGCGATTGTGATGCGGTGCCTGGCAAAACGACCTGTTGAGCGGTTTCAATCGTTCGCTGAACTTGAAACGGCGCTGCAACAGGTTCGTGAAGCGCTCGTCGGGTCTCCCTTCCCACGCGAGTCGGCATTCGATGATCGCGATGAAGCCGAGCATTGGAAGGAGCGCGGACTGGCACATATGAATATGGGTGAGTACAAGGAAGCGATCCGTTGCTTCAAGCGCACGGTGGAACTCGATCAAGATCAACCTGACGGCTGGAACCTGATTGCGCGCTGTTCCCTTCAACTCTGGCTCTATCACGAGGCGTTGCAGGCGGTCGATGAGGGATTGCGGCGCGCGGTGAGTCGCACAGAATTTGCGCATCTGTATGGCGCGCGCGGCGATATTTTTGCCACGATGCAGAAGCCGGTCGATGCTCTGGCAGCATTCGATAAGGCGCTTTCATATACTCCCACTGCGCCTGCGCTGTGGCGGAGCAAGGGGGTGTTACTCCAACGTCTTGGGGAGATGGCACAGGCTCAGGAATACCTGGAGAAAGCCATACAACTCGACCCATCCGATGCCGTCGCCCGTCGCCTTCTTGGCGATGTGCTCTGTGCCAGTGGACGACACAAATCTGCTGCCAATTCCTATGCCGAAGCGCTGAAACTCGACCCTCGCTCGGTGGACGGATGGGTTCGGTATGGGAACTGTTTGTTACACCTGGCGCGGTTGGAAGAGGCAAAGCATGCCTTCGAAAAGGCGCTTCAGATCGATCCCGAAAGCAGTGAAGCACGTGCCGGTTTGCAGCGAGTCAAAAAGTAAGAACATTTTGATATTCCATGTCAGGTTTCTGTTATAATCACACCAACGACACTTGTCACCAACCTGGCGTGTCGCGCCGTCGGAAGTGAACGAATGATGTGTTGTGCTTCCAGACGCGCTTTCTGACGTTCGCCTCGCAACCAAGGAGATGCCAGCCGATGTCACGGCGTGTTGTTGTTACCGGAATGGGCGCGGTCAGTCCGTTGGGGCTTGATGTTCCATCGCTCTGGCAGGGCATCCGCGAAGCGCGGAGCGGTATCGGGCCGATTACCCTGTGCGACGCCTCGAATCTTGAGTCGCGCATCGCTGGTGAGGTGCGCGGCTTCGATCCGCTCAACTACATGGACCGCAAAGAGGTTCGTCGCAACGACCGATTCATCCATCTGGCAATTGCTGCTGCCACCGAGGCATTGCGCACGGCTGAGTTGACTGCGACACCGGACAATGCCGACGCAATTGGGGTGATCATCGGCAGCGGGATTGGCGGGATTACAACCCTTGCGGAAGGGGTGATCACCCTTCAGGAGCGCGGTCCCTCGCGGATCAGCCCGTTTCTTGTGCCAGCCATGATTACGAACATGGCGTCCGGTCAGGTGTCGATGCTGTTTGGTCTGAAAGGACCGAACTATTGCCCGACGTCCGCCTGCGCCAGCGGAGCGCATGCAATCGGAGAGGCGGCGGAAATCATCCGACGGGGATGGGCGTCGGCAGTGGTGGCGGGTGGCAGCGAGGCGCCGATCACGCCGATTGGGATAGCGTCGTTTGCCAGTGCCAAAGCCATTTCGACCCGCAACGATGATCCGGCTGGAGCGTCACGCCCGTTCGATGCAGAGCGCGATGGGTTTGTGCTGGCAGAGGGGGGCGCCATACTGGTTCTGGAAGACCTGGAATTTGCCCGCGCGCGCGGGGCTCGCATTCTGGCAGAGATCGTCGGTTATGGTCTCTCGGCGGACGCTTACCATATTACGCAGCCGGCTCCCGGCGGCGAAGGTGCGCTGCGCTCGATGCGCGCCGCGTTGAAGCACGCCGGACTTTCGCCCGATGATATCGATTATATCAATGCGCACGGCACCAGCACCCCGGCCGGCGACATCGCCGAAACCGAGGCGATCAAACGTTTGCTCGGCGAACGCGCGTATCGCGTGCCGGTCAGTTCGAGCAAATCACAGTTTGGTCACCTGCTCGGCGCCGCCGGGGCAATCGAGGCGATTGTCAGTATTCTTGCGATTCAAGAAAACCTTCTCCCGCCGACGATCAACTACACCACGCCTGATCCGCAGTGCGATCTTGATTATGTTCCCAACGCGGCGCGTCCGGCGCGCGTCGATACGGTGTTGAGCAACTCGTTCGGCTTTGGCGGTCATAATGTGTCGCTGATCTTCCGACGCTATGAAGAAGCCGCTTGATGAACTTTGTGCGCGTCTTGACGTAACGTTTTCCGATCAGCGTCTGCTCTGGCAAGCGCTGACGCATCGCTCGTTTCTCAATGAGCGTGTCGATGAGCGCCTCTCGCTGTTCAGCAACGAGCGCCTGGAGTTTCTGGGAGATGCGATTGTCAATTTTCTGGCGACGACGCTGGTGTTCGAGCGTTTTCCCGATGCTGGCGAAGGGTATCTGACTGCCTGGCGCGCGGCGCTGATACGAACGGAGACGCTCGCCAGTTTTGCGCGGCGGTACGACCTTGGCTCCCATACGCTGCTGGCGCGTGGCGAAGAGTCGAGTGGCGCCCGGCAACGACCATCGCTGCTGGCGGATACGTTTGAGGCGGTAGTTGCGGCAATCTTCATCGATCAGGGTCTTGATGCAGTGCGAAAGTTTCTCCTGCCGCTCTTCGAGGAAACGCTGGCGACGTTGCAGGAACAGGGGCTGCCGGTGGACTATAAGAGCAAACTGCAAGCGCGTATTCAGGCAGAACGGGGGATCACGCCGCGCTATCGGATGATCGAGCGAAGCGGTCCGGAGCATCAACCGGAGTTTACATTCGAAGCACTGGCAGGCGATGAGTCACTCGGAACAGGACGCGGTGCGAGTAAACAGGCGGCAGAACAGGACGCGGCGCGAGACGCGCTCGACAGGTTGGGGGGGAGGGATTAGGGATGACGAGAACCGAGAGGTGATAGCGCAGAGTTGAGTCCGTGCCAATCCGTCTTAATCCGTCCGAATCCGTGTTAAGTGCCATGCTCACAGGTCGTACAATCCTGATCACTGGCGGCAGCGGGTTCCTGGGATCGGCGTTGGTGAACACGGCGCGCGCGCAAGGATGGAATGTCGTTGCGACGTATCATTCGCATCAGCCACGAATATCAGGAGTTCGTTGGGAAATGCTCGATCTGCGCAACGGAGCGGCAACCAGGACGTTGATCGAGCAGATTGCGCCGGATGTCGTCATTCATACGGCGTATCGTCAGGAAGGACCGGATATGATGGCGATTACGGCAGGCGGAGCAGGCGCGGTCGCACAGGGAGCGGTTATGGTCCGGGCGCGCCTGATCCATCTTTCGAGCGATGTGGTGTTCGATGGCGAACGAAGTGGCAGATATACTGAGGCGGATGCGCCGCAACCGGTGACGGCGTATGGCGCTGCCAAGGCGGACGCGGAACGTCTGGTCGCCGATACGCATCCTGCCGCTTTGATCGTTCGCACGTCGCTGATCTATGGCGGACCAAAGTGTCCCGGAAGGCATGAACAGTTTGTTCTCGATGTGATCGACGGGCGTGCAGAGGCGATCTTCTTCACTGATGAATGGCGCTGCCCGATAGAGGTTGGCGATCTGGCGGCGGCACTGCTGGAACTTGCCGTGTTGGATCGCAGCGGCATCCTGCACGTTGCCGGTCCCGATGTGGTCAGTCGCTATGAATTCGCCTGCCTGGTGGCACATGCACTCGGACGCGACCCAATGCATGTTCGTGGCGGACCAAGCCCGAAGGATTTGCGCCGTCCGCGCAACTGCGCGCTGGATTGCCGTCTTGCGCAGAGCATCCTGACGGTACGGATCCGTGGGGCGCGAGAGGTGTTGGGTTAAGCACGGTTCGTTGCAGTCTGCACCGGGAATGATCGGGAACGGTGAAGCACACACGACGGTGATGCACTTGCGGGAGACGACGCGCCTCCGCATTCGTCCTTCGGACCTCCCGGAAAGAGAGGCAACACGATGAAACGAACGCCCGACTCGATCCGCCAGTTGGTGAAGGAATTGCAGGATGGCGATGAGTTCAGCCGCGCACAGGCGTCGTTCGCGTTGGGAATGCTCGGTGAAGCGGCGGTTGCGCCGCTGATCGATCTGTTGCGTCACGATGACCGCGAGGTGCGTATGCGCGCTGCGTGGGCGTTGGGGGTCATCGGTCAACCGGCGTTGCCTGCATTGCTTGAGTTGGCTGAAAGTCACGATTCAACCGTGCGGATCGAAGCCATTCGCATTCTGGGGGTCATTGGCGAAGGGCGCTCACTCAACGCCCTGTTTCACGCCCTGACCGACCCGGACCCGCGCGTTGCGCAACGCGCGGCGATCGCACTGGGGCGCATCGGCGATACGCGCGCTTTCCATCCGCTGCTCATCGCACTGCACCATCCTGCTCCCGATGTGCGCTTTGCTGCGTGCAACGCGCTGGCGCACATGAATGTCGCTGAAGCGATCCCCGCTCTGCACGAGCGCGCAGAGGAAGATACGGGCTTCACTTCCTGGGGAGCGTCGGTGGCCGACGCGGCGCGACGCGCTATTCAGGAGATCGAGGCGTCCAATCCGCACGTCTCGACGGATCAGTTTGCGCGGGTGCGTGATCTGCTGCGGTCTCAGCCCGACGCTCAGGCGCGGGGTTGAGCATCGTCTGGTTGCTGTCGGTGTCTGCCTGCGCCTTCCAGCACTATGCAACGCACGGACGTTGACGTTCCTTAACCTTCATGGTATGATACGATAACTCTTGTTATCCACCCTTTACGCCCGTGTAATGGATGCAGCAACGTTTCCTGCGAGTTTGTGCAGAGCGTGCGCGCTTTGCGCCAGTATTGCCGTATACGCGGGTGTGAAGCGCTGATCGTGCAGGAGGTGATGCGCGCGCTACTACTCGATGGTTTGCTTTCTGGGTTGTTGACAGACTCCTCTGTAGTGAAAGGACTGACACCACTATGCGTTCGATGCGTGACGTATGGCGGCGAAGCGGCGCGCTGGCGCTGCTTCTTATCCTGATCATCCCGGTCCTGGCGGCGTGTGGCGGTCAGCAACCGGCAGCGCAACCGACGGCAGCGCCAGCGCAACCGACGGCAGCGCCAGCGCAACCGACGGCAGCGCCAGCGCAACCGACGGCAGCGCCAGCGCAACCGACGGCAGCGCCGACGGCGCCACCTGCCGCACAGCGGGGCGGGCGCCTGAAAATCCTCTACTGGCAGGCGGTGACGACCCTCAACCCGCACCTGGCGACCGGTACGAAGGACTTTGATGGCGCGACCGTTATCCTCGAACCGCTGGCGCGTTACAACGAAAAAGATGAACTGGTGCCCTTCCTGGCGGCTGAGATTCCCACCATCGAGAATGGCGGCGTCGCTCCGGATGGAACCAGCGTGACCTGGAAACTCAAACCAGGGCTCAAGTGGTCGGATGGGAGCGATTTCACAGTCGACGATATCATCTTTACCTGGCAGTACTGTGCTGATCCGGCGACGGCCTGCACGACGAAGGCGGTCTTCGATCCGATCGCCAATGTCGAGAAGGTCGATGATACGACGGTCAAGATCACCTGGAAAGAGCCTACTGCCTACCCCTACATCGCCTTCGTCGGTCCGAATGGCATGATCCTCCAGAAGAAGCAGTTCGAGAAGTGCATCGGCGCGGCAGCCAGCACCGATGCGGCATGCCAGGCGGCGAATCTGGCGCCGATCGGTACGAATGCATGGAAGCTGAAGGAGTTCAAGCCGGGCGATGTGGTGATCTATGAGCGTAACCCCTTCTTCCGCGATGCCGACAACGTCTTCTTCGACGAGGTCGAGATCAAGGGCGGCGGTGATGCTGCCTCAGCCGCGCGCGCCGTCTGTGAGACGGAAGAGGTGGATTTTGCGTGGAACTTGCAGATTCCGAAGGCGGTGCTCGAGCCGATCCTTGCGAGCGGTAAGTGCGACCCGCTGGCCGGCGGTTCGTTCGGTGTCGAGCGTATTGTCGTCAACTTCGCCAACCCCGATCCGGCTCTCGGCGATAAGCGCAGTGAACCGGATCAACCGCATCCGTTCCTGACCGATCCTGCCGTGCGCAAGGCGATCTCGCTGGCGATTGACCGCAAGGCGATTGCTGAGCAGTTGTACGGACCGACCGGCAAGCCGACCTGCAATGTGCTGGTCGTGCCTGCATCGGTTAACTCACCGAACCTGACGTGTGAGCGCGATGTCGAAGCGGCGAAGAAGTTACTCGAGGATGCGGGCTGGAAGTTGAACGGCTCGGTGCGCGAGAAGGAAATCGGCGGGAAACCGGTCCGGCTTGTCGTCAGTTTCCAGACCTCAATCAACCCGCTGCGCCAGAGCACGCAGGCGATCATCAAGTCGAACCTGGCGGAGATCGGCATTCAGGTGAACGTCAAAGCCATCGATGCCAGTGTCTTTTTCGGCGGTGATGAGGGCAACCCGGATACGCTGAACAAGTTCTACGCCGACCTCCAGATGTATACGAACGGTCCGAGCAGCGCCGATCCGCAGCAATACCTCCAGGGGTGGCTCTGCTCCGAGCGCGCGTCGGCGGCGAACCGGTGGAATGGCAACAACGACGGACGTTATTGCAACCCGGAGTATGACGCCCTCTTCGAGCAGTTGAAGAAGGAACTTGATCCGAAGCAGCGCGCCGAACTGGCGATCAAGATGAACGATCTGCTGGTGACCGATGGCGCCATCATTCCGCTTATCAACCGCCAGACGCCGAATGCGAAGGTGAAGGCGCTCAAAGGTCCGACCTTCAATACGTTCGACTCGAGCATCTGGAATATCGCCTCCTGGAGCAAGTAAGCGACCGGTCGATGCGGGGGACGGGGAAACGCCTGTCCCCTGCATTGTTATACTCAGTTCGGCAAAGGGTGTAATATGGCGCAGTACATCGCGCGACGAGTCTTGATTGCGATTCCAACGCTGTTGATTATCAGTTTTGTGATTTTTGCGATTCTGGCGCTGGCGCCGGGCGATCCGCTGGCACAGTTTGCGCTCAACCCGGCAATCCCGGAGTCGACCCGCGAGTTGATCCGCATTCAGTTTGGGCTTGATCAACCCTGGTATGTGCGCTATGTCAAATGGCTGACGGCGCTGTCGCGCGGCGATTGGGGATTCTCGTTCGGCACGCGCGGTCCGGTGATCGATCTGATCTGGCAACGTCTGCCGCAGACCTTGATAGTGGTTGGAACGGCGTACCTCATTGCGGTGCTGCTCGCCATTCCGATCGGCGTTATTTCGGCGGTGAAGCAGTATTCTGTGTTTGATCAAGTGGCGACCTTTCTTGCGTTCATCGGCTTCTCCGTGCCGTCGTTCTTTACCGGTCTGGCATTAATGCTGGTGTTTGCCATTAATCTGAAGTGGTTTCCGATTGTGTACAACTCGACGCTCAATCTGGCCGGTTGGGAGGGGCTTGTCGAACAGGCGCGTCAGATGGCGCTGCCGGTCACCGTGCTTGTGGTGCAGCAAACGGCTGCGCTGACCCGTTTTATGCGCTCGTCGATGCTCGATAATCTGCCGCTCGATTATGTGCGCACTGCGCGCGCCAAAGGATTGGCGGATCGGATGGTGATCATCCGCCACGTGTTGCGCAACAGTATGATTCCGGTAGTGACATTGATTGCGCTCGGTATTCCAACGATTTTCGCGGGTGCGATTATTACCGAGAACCTGTTCCGGGTCAACGGCATTGGTCAGTTGTTGATCACCTCGATTCAAAATTCCGATACGCCGGTTGTAATGGCGATTACATTCATTTTTGCCTGTCTCACGGTCCTGTTTAATCTGATTGCCGATGTGCTCTACGGCGTGCTCGATCCTCGCGTGCGGTACAGTTAGTTCATCACGACAAATGAGGCGTAGATGTCCGAAGCAGACCAGACAATGACCCCATCCGTATCTGATGCCGCTGCAACGATCCGCCAGTTGCAACTTGGCGTGTCGTCGAAGCCGCGCACGCTGCTGGGAGACGCCTGGCGCCGGTTCCGCCGCCACACGCTGGCAATGATCGGGGTCGGCGTTCTCGTGTTTATGACGCTGGCTGTGACTGTCGGCGCCTGGTGGTATGAACGCTACCTGGTGGAGCAGTTGGCGCAGTCGGGCATGCCGGTGACGGCGGAGAACCCCGATATTCGCGTTTTGATCGATCATCTCGATTTTCTGGCGTTGCTGTCGCCGCCGACGCATGTGCATCCCTTTGGCACCGACGACCTGGGGCGCGATCTGCTGGCGCGCTGCATCTATGGCGGGCGTGTGTCGCTGGCAGTCGGTTTTGTGGCGATGCTGATCGCCATTTCGCTCGGAACGATCATTGGCGCTGCGGCGGGCTTCTTTGGCGGACTGGTCGATCAGGCGTTGATGCGGCTGACCGATCTGTTTCTGTCGCTGCCCTCCGTGCCGCTGATTCTGTTGACGGTCTATCTATTCCGCGATCCGGTGATTCAGGCAATGGGGTCGCCGGAGGCGGGTATCTTTGTGATCGTGGTGACGGTGATCGGTGCGCTGGCGTGGATGCAGACGGCGCGCGTGGTGCGCGCAACGTTTCTTTCGCTCAAGGAAAAGGAGTTTGTTGAGGCGGCGCGCTGCCTGGGCATCAGCCAAACGGCAATTATGTTCCGCCATATCCTGCCGAATGCTATCAGCCCGATTATCGTCGCTGCCACATTGGAAATCGGCAGCGCAATCATCGCCGAGTCGACCCTCTCCTTCCTCGGTGTCGGATTTCCACCCGACACGCCGACGTGGGGACGCCTGGTGACCGATGGGAGTCAGTATCTCCAGGCGGCGCCCTGGCTGGCGCTCATTCCGGGTGCGCTGATCTTCCTAACGGTGCTAAGTATCAACTTCATGGGTGATGGGTTGCGCGACGCGCTCGATCCGAGGTCGAGGCTTTAGTCAGGGGTCAGTGATAGCGTTCAGGATCGTCGTATAACCCTATGGCGCCCTGGCGCGAAAATTGTCCACGATCACCGTGGCCGGCTCGGTCAGCCCGCTGAACGATGAGGCGCACACGCCTGCCTGCCCGCCAGGAAAGGGACTCGGCGGAAGTGTCGCCACGTGCTTGCTGTTGATCCAAAGTTGGATTTCGCTGGGGGTGCGCACAACCCAGAGGACGTTTGTGCCAACGCCATCGACGATGATTTCGTCTGGAATGAGACCGGTACTGCCTTCTGTGATGAACTGTCCATCGACCACGGTGCTGAACAACCAGCGTTTATCGCTCGTCACCTCGAAGAACAGCCCACTGTTCGCGTCGGGTTGCACATCGAAGGCAATGCCGACCGATGCCGGCGCACCGACGGTCTGAAACGCGACACTTAACTCAATGTTGTACGTATTTCCCAGATCGCGACTCCACGTGTACCATGTTGTGAGGTCTGGCGTTTTGACCGTCAGGTAGTAGAGATTGTCGCGCAGCGCCGCCCGACGCCGCTCATTGTCCACCTGGGTCCAGATTGCTTTCGTGCGCTCGCCTCGATCAAAGGTTTCGAACAGAAGTTGGCGTAGTCCGCGTGTCTGCGCCTGGTAATCCGCCAGCGAGAGCGCACCAGGCTGCGGAATGAGCGACTGCGGCGCAGGCGTTGCAGTCGGCACGGCGGCAGTTTGGGTGGCGGCAGCGATAGCGGCTGCCGTCTGCTGCGCTGCTACGGCGACCGTCTGGCGGGCCATGGCGGTCGCTGTCTGTTGCTCTGACGATTGTCCCGCCTGTGCTGTCGTCGTCTGCCCTTCGGCGCGCGCCGTGCCGGTTGCTCGTTGCGCTATGGCGATGGCGGTCGCGGTCGCATTCTGCCGCGCCTCGGCAGTTGCAGCGCTCCCACCGGTTGCTGGTGTCCGCGTTGCCTGCGGCGCCGGCGAGACGCCGGAGACGGCAGTGGCGCTGCCTGGCAGCAACCCTACTGCTCCCAGCGCAAAATACCCGCCACCCACACACGCCAGCAGGAGAACGATTGCAGCGATGATCCCGCCGATCAGCATGCTGCGCTGACGTTGCGCACCACCAACCGGCGCTGCCGGAGGTGCGCCGGCGGGGGGTGGTGCAGGAATTGAGACTGCGGGCGCTTCTGCGGTTGCCTCTACCGATGCTGGCTTGCCGGGAGGTGAGATCGAGGTCGCCGCGTCGGTAGGGGGCGACGTGACGGTTGGTGCGTCGGCAGGCGGCGAGATGAAAGTTGTGGCATCAGCGGGGGGCGAGGTGACGGTCGGGGCATCGGCGGGCGGGGAGTCGACGGTCGGAGCATCGGCAGATGGGAGGGCGGGCGTGGCAGATTTTGACGCGACGCCGGAGACGGCGGCGACAGTAGTGGCGGCAGAGGTAGTGGGGGTGTGGAAGTCGAACGTCGCGGTGGCTGTATCGGGGGGAGACGTTGCAACCGGCAGGGATGGAAGTTTCCCTATAAACGCGCGAATTGCGCTGCGCGGATCGGACGCTGGCAGCGGCGCGCCACACGAGCGGCAGAACCGCGCGCTGGCGCGATTGGGTTTCGAGCAGCGCGGGCAGATCACATCGGGGGCCGCCTCGGTGAGCGCCCGGTGCGCCTCGGCAGCGGAAGCGTACTGCTGCGCCGGGTCGAAGGACAACAACCGTTGGATGACCTGCGCCAGTTCGGGTGAGAGATCGGGACGGACCTGGCGCACCGGACGCAGCGTGTCGTGTTGCACTCTTTCCGCAGGGAGAGGCGGCGCGGCGCCGGTGAGGAGCGTGTAGAGCGTTGCGCCGATGCCGCACAGATCGGCGTGCAGATCACGTCCATCGAAAGGAGCGCCGGATCGTCCGGCGACGTCGGGATTGGTGAGATAGACCTGGCCGGCATCCGTAATCCGAATGTTTGCCGGACGCACATTGCGATGCGCGAGGCGCGCCGGATGACGGTGCATCTGATCGAGTGCATCGAGCACTGGTTGCAAGAGCCGAATCGCCGAATCCGCGTCAAGTTGAGCGTGGGGGGATCGCGCGCGAATGTCTTCCAGACTCAGACCTGGAATATGATCGAAGACGATAAAGCGCCCGAGTGGCGCAGCAAACATATCGACGACGGCAGGGAGCGCCGGGTGTCGCAAGGAGGCCAGCGCCGCAACTTCGCGCGCAAACAGGGTATCGACATCCGGCTCAGTACGGGTGATGGCTTTGACATCAACAGGTTGCTTTGTGCGCTGGTCGCGCGCCAGATAGAAATCACCGGCGGGGCTGCGGTCCAGGAGCCGTTCGATCAGATAGCGATCTTGCAGGATTGTTCCAGGTGTCAGCACATGAAACCTCGTCTGATGCACAGCAGGCGCATTTGCTATCGGCATTTCTGGCCAGCGTCACTCGTATTGTATTGTACGCTTTGGGAAATGATGCGTCAATCAGAGATGTGCAATGCAGTCGTGACTCGTCAAGCCATCGCGTTTCTGGCAGGTGCTGCCCGCGCCCGCGCTGAACGCGCGAAGCCGCGTGCGTTGCGGGGCGGCACAGAGCGCGGAAGCGCCCTTCGTTCATTCAGCCCGACGGTTGCGCGGTGGGCGGGAGCAGGGTTGACCCGCTCGCAACGCAATAACGTCGCCTGATTGCTCGATATGCCTTGACAAATCGCCCGCCTATGGTATATTTATTGTTGTAATGACACTAAACTGGTGGGAGTTTGCGAAAACTGTGCCCCTTGTCATTGAGGTGTGGTGATGACCGACGCAGAAGAAACTGCCGAGACCTACGACCCATCACGCTATGAACGCCCGTCCGTTACCGTCGATGTGGTCATCTTCACGCTGATCGACCGCGAACTCCACGTGCTGCTGGTGCGCCGCAAGCGCTGGCCCTACGAAGGATATTGGGCGATCCCCGGCGGCTTTGTGCAGATGCACGAGTCGCTCGAAGATGCAGCGCGCCGCGAACTCGAAGAGGAAACCGGCGTGCGCGACATTTATATCGAGCAGTTGTACACCTTTGGCGACCCGAACCGCGACCCGCGCACCCGTGTGATCAGCGTCGCCTATTTTGCGCTGGTCCGCGCCGACCGGCAGCGTCTGCGCGTGTCGGAAGAGAGCATCGATGTGCGCTGGTTTCCGGTGCGCGCGGCGCCATCGCCGCTTGCCTTCGACCACGACCGCATCCTGGCGATGGCGCTTGTGCGCCTGCGCTCAAAACTGGAGTACACGACGCTCGCATTCGAGCTGCTGCCAGAGGTCTTTTCAATCCTGGAATTGAAACATATTTACGAACAGATTTTCGGCGAAAAACTGGACAAAGGCAATTTCTATCGTAAAATAAAGGACGCTGGCGTGCTGGAGGAGACCGGTCTGTTGCGCGAAGGGCGCGGTCGTCCGACCCGACTCTACCGTTTCCGCCGTGATCGTGGCGATGGGCAGTTCGTCTTCCGCTGGCGCGAAGCGCGTATTGATGCCGGCGAGTCACACGAACGCGATCTCTCGTCTTCGTAAGTTTTATGTACAGGAACGCGATCTCTCGTCTTCGTAAGTTTCACGATAGAGGCTGCGACGGCTCTCGCGGCGCAGCCGGAAGCAAGTCAATCGCCTGGAGGAGGAAGCAATGCCTGCCCGGATAAACCTCGCTGATCACGCGCGTCCGTTTCTGACCTACCTCGATGAGTGGTTCAGTTCGTTGCAGGATGTGCCACTGGCGGAGGTCGTTGCCGGTGAGCCGGAACGGGTTGCGGTGCTATCGATTGATGTCATCAACGGCTTCTGCAAGAGTGGTCCGCTGGCGAGTGATCGCGTCGGGCGGATTGTGCGCCCGGTCGCCGATCTGTTCGAGCGCGCCTATGCGCTGGGGGTGCGCAACTTTGCGTTGACCCAGGACGCACACGATCCGCAGACGCCAGAATTCGAGGCGTATCCGCCGCACTGCATCGCCGGCAGCGCCGAGAGCGCAGCCGTTGAGGAATTGACATCGCTGCCGTTCTTCGATGAGATTGCTGTTTTCCCGAAGAACTCCATCAGTTCGATGATCGGCACCGGTCTGAGCGCGTGGATCGGTGCGCGCCCGCAGGTGGAGCGTTTTATCGTCGTGGGTGATTGTACCGATCTCTGCACCTATCAGGGGGCGATGCACCTGCGCCTGGAAGCGAATGCCTTCGGCATCCGGCGCCGCGTGATTGTGCCCGCCAATGCGGTCGATACGTTCGATACGCCAGTGTCGGCGGCGCGGGAGCTGCACATCAAAGCGCACGACGGCGACCTGCACCACGTGCTGTTCCTCCATCATATGGCGCTGAACGGTATCGAGGTCGTGCGTGCGCTGGTGTAATACCAATTACCCGTGAACATCCGGCATGGTCACTCCGAGCAGAGCGCGGGGTCGTGCGCGACCCGCTGAGATTCCTCGCTGCGCTCGGAATGACAAGTCGCTGCGCTCGGAATGACAAGTCGCTGCGCTCGGAATGACAAGTCGCTGCGCTCGGAATGACACGCATGCGGCATCTTCAATCGTCATTGGTGTAACGTGAGCAGGTCATGACCGACGCCTCGACAATCCTCGACGGCTTGAACCCGGCGCAGCGCCAGGCAGTGACGGCTGCGCCGGGTCCGGTGCTGGTGCTCGCCGGTCCCGGCAGCGGGAAGACGCGCGTGCTGACCCGCCGCGTAGCGTACCTGATCGGTGTCCACGGCGTCGATCCGCACCATATTCTTGCGGTTACGTTCACGAATAAAGCCGCGCGCGAGATGCGCGACCGCCTTGAGAAGTTGCTTGGTCCTGGCGAAGCGGCGGCGCTGACGGTCGGCACGTTCCATAGCATCTGTGCGCGCTTCCTGCGCCGCGATAGTATCCACCTCGGTCGGGAGCGCGATTTTGCGATCTACGACACGGACGATCAACTGCGGGTGATGAAGCGTGTGCTGCGCGACCTGAACCTGGACGAGAAGAAGCACGCGCCCCGCGCTATCCACGCGGCTATTTCGCGCGCCAAGAATGAATTGATCGACCCTGACGCCTATAGCCGCCACGCGCACTCTTACTTCGAGGAAGTCGTGGCCCGCTGCTTTGCGCGCTATCAAGAACTGCTGCGCGGCGCCAATGCGCTCGACTTCGATGATCTACTGGTCGAAACGGTGCGCCTCTTCGAGGAGCATCCGGCAGTGCTCGAACGTTACCAAGAGCGCTATGGCTTTCTCCTGGCGGACGAGTACCAGGACACAAATCGGGCGCAGTATGTGCTGCTGAAGCAACTGGCATCCCGGCATCACAACATCTTCGTCGTCGGCGACGAGGATCAGTCGGTCTATGCCTTTCGCGGCGCCGATATTCGTAACATTCTGTCGTTCGAGCGCGACTATCCTGAAGCGCAGGTCATTCTGCTGGAGCAGAATTACCGCAGCACACAGGCGATCCTCGATGTGGCACAGGCGGTCATCAACCGCAGCGCGCAGCGCCGCCGCGACAAGCGCCTCTGGACGCGCAACGGCGAAGGTGTGCTGGTGCAGGTTATCGAGGGGTATGATCAGGACGAGGAGGCGCAACTGGTTGCTGGCGAGATTGCGCGCCTGATCGCCGGCGGCGCGTATCAGCCCGGTGACATTGCGATCATGTACCGCACGAATGCGCAGTCGCGCGCGATTGAGGAGGCATTGATTGCGCGCCAGGCGCCGTACATCATCGTCGGCGGCACCCGTTTCTACGAGCGCAAGGAAATCAAGGATGCACTTGCGTATCTGCGCCTGGCGCTCAACCCGTTCGACGACATCAGCCTGAGCCGGGTGCTGAACTGGCCCGCGCGCGGCATCGGGCAGCGCACCCAGGAAGACCTGGAACGGCGCGCGGGCGCGGCTGCTGTGCCGCTCTATGTGATGCTGCACACGCTCGCCGCCAATGCCGAAGCCGCCGCCGACCAGACAACATCCCCCGCGCCCGCGCGCACCGGTGAGATGCCGTCACGGGCGCGCAATGCGTTGCTCGGCTTTCTGACACTGATCGATGAGTCTCTTGATCGGCGGCAGACCCTCTCGCTTGGCGCATTGATGGACTGGCTGTTCGAGCGGGTTGGGTTCCGTGAGGCGTTGCGACGCGAGTATGGCGATGAGGAAGGCGATGACCGCTGGAATAACGTGATGGAGTTGCGGAATGTCGCCGAGCAGTATGCCGATCTGCCGCTCGCAAGCCAGTTATCGACGTTCCTTGAAGAAGTTGCGCTGGTTTCCGATATCGATACCCTCCAGGAAGAGCGCAACGCTGTCACCTGTATAACGCTTCATCAGGCGAAAGGGCTGGAGTTCCCCGTCGTTTTCCTGGTGGGTCTCGAAGAGGGGCTGTTGCCCCACGCGCGCTCGGCCGATGACCGCGACGCGCTCGACGAGGAGCGACGGTTGTTCTATGTGGGCGCAACCCGTGCCAAAGAGCGCCTCTACCTGCTCCATGCCTTCCGGCGCGCCACATATGGGCGGACGGAAATCGCTACCCCGTCGCGCTTTTTGCACGACATCCCGCCCGATCTACTGCAACGCGCGCCAAAACGCGGGTATGCCGCTGCACAGATGGTGACCGGTCGCGCGGCAGCGCTGCGCAATCCCCGTCGCAACCAGGCGGCGCCTGTATCACCACATAGCGCTGCCCCCGATGGACCGCGCGCCATCTCCTTCTTTGCCGGGCAGAAGGTGCATCATGCGCAATTTGGCGAAGGGATTGTCGTCAGTTCGAAGTTGGTCGAAGGCGATGAAGAAGTGACGGTCGCCTTCGTCGGCAAAGGGGTCAAACGTCTGCTGGCGAGTTTCGCCAACCTTCAGCACGTCGGGGAGTAAGGCGCTTACGTCACCGGCTCACTGATCGTCTTAAGCACGCGATGCGCTTTGAGCGCCAGCCACAGCGCCAGTCGGTCCTCCGCCACGTCTGGGTCGCGCCCGCTGATCTCCTTGATGCGCGTCAGGCGGTAGAGGAGCGTATTGCGGTGAATGTGCAACGCCTCGGCAGTACGCGCCAGATTGCCGTTGTGGTCAAAGAAGGCTTCGAGCGTCTTCAACAGTTCGCCGTGCTGGTCGCGATCGTAATCGACAAGGGTTGCAAGGGTGGTGCGGTAGAACTCCCACAATTCCGGCGACTCGCGCAGGAGCAGGAGCAACCGATACACGCCGAGGTCGCCAAAGTCGAGCACCCTCCCATTCCCCAGCAGTTCCCGCCCGATGAGCAGCGCCTGTTCCGCTTCGCGCAGCGAGCGCGACCAGTGGGTCAGGGCTGGCGCCTCGCGCCCGATTGCGACCAGCACGCCGGGAATATCGTCGGTCAATCGGGCGTGCAGGAGATCGGCTATCTCGTGAGCGCGACGACCTCGGCTTACCGCTGGAATGTAGCAAAGCACGTCATCGATGCGGCGCATGAGCGGCGCCGCAACGCCGAGCGCACTGAGTGCGGCGCTCAGCGCGCCGGCCAATCGCGCAATCGCGCGATCATCACCGTTCGCCACACCACAGAGCAGGGCAACGTGCGGTTGGCGCAGATCGTACCCCAACTCGCGCCCACGCTGCACCAGGGTCTTATCATCGGCAGCGGCGCCGACCAGCACCGCCTGGACGAAATCGCCGCGCAGGCGCTCCTCGGCTGCCAGCACCGCCTGCTCTTTCGCCAGTTCTAGCGCCAGCGCCGATGCCCCCTGGTGCGCCGCCAGGCGATCCCAGTCATCGAGCGTATCGCCGCAGAGCGCCAGATAGCCAAAGTTGCGCCCGGCAGCATCGCCCGATGCGATCTGCCCGATCTGCTGCACCCAGATCTGCTGCCCCAGATGGGTCGTAGCGCCCGTGCCGCGCGGCTGGAGCGTCTGCAACGCAACCCGCGCCGGACCGCGCGCCCGCAGCGCGCGAACTTCACCGGTTGGGCTGTAGAAAGCCAGGCTGCGTCCTGTGCGCTCGGCAAGCGTATCCAGCAGACCATTGACGCCGGCGCCCGCCAGTGAGCGTTGTGTCAGCACGTGCCCGAGTTGCGCGGCACGACGCTCAATCTGTGCGTCATAATCACTGATCAGGCGCTGCACTTCCCGCTCCACCTCACGGATGTCGCTGGCGTCGGGAAGATGGAGCAGCGGCAGGCGCAACGTTTCGGCTGTCGCGCGCGCCTGATCAGGAATATCGCCCTGTACCGCAATTGCAGCTATCGGTACCTGCGCCAACCGCTCGGCCAGGTTGGCAAGCGTCAGTCGCTCATCGAGCGCGTGCAGCGCACTGGTCGCCACCAGCACGAATTCACCGCCGCGCAGATTCGTGAAGACCGGCGGCGTTGCGCGTGGCGTTGCCACCCAACTCACCTGATGACTCAGACCGGCGCTGCCTGCGGCAACCACGACGCCTTCGGGCAACGCCAGACGCACAACATCCTGAACGGTTACAGGAGGCATGGATCAACCTCGAACCCGTCGTGTGCCAGACTTCGCAGATGATCACTGGCTTAAGATTTCTTCCTGTCTATTCTACAACGATCCGGTACAGGACGCCATTGTTGTACCCCGCGACATACAGTTCGCCCGCTTCGTCTTCTCCAAAGGCGGCTATCTGGATGTTGGATTGCCACAGTTCGGTGCGCTCCCATCCGCTGGCAGACGGGCGCAGCCCCCAGATGCGCCCGCTACAGAAGTCGCCGAACACATAGACCCCCTGCAAGGCGGGGAATGCTGCGCCGCGGTACACGTGCCCGCCGGTCACGGAACATCCCAGGCTGTGCGGGTAGACATCAATGGGGAGATCGAGTGCGCGCCGATCACAGTCGTTACGGCGGAAGCACTCGTTTCCTTCCATGATGTTCCAGCCCAGATTGGCGCCTGCGCTCTTCCCGGCGGGCAGCATATGCACCTCTTCCAACCGGTTCTGCCCGACATCGGCGACGAACAGATCGCCGGTGGCGCGGTCGAACGAGAAACGCCACGGGTTCCGCACGCCGAGAATCCAGACTTCCTGCCTCCCGCCGCTGCCGTCTGCCCAGGGGTTGTCCGGGGGAATGGTGTAGGGAAGCGTGTCAACATTGATACGTAGTATCTTCCCTAAAAGAGTCCAGCGATCCTGTCCGGCGCCGAGCGGATCGCCGGCGCTACCGCCGTCCCCCATGCCCACATACAGCATGCCATCCGGTCCAAAGACGATCAGCCCGCCATTGTGGTTCGCAAACGGTTGTTCGATTGTGAGCGCCACCTCCTCGCTGGAGGGATCGGCGCGGTCGCCCTCGGCGCTGAACCGTGAGACAACGGTATTCCCCTCGGTGTCGGTATAGTTGACGAAGAGCCAGCCGTTCTCGCGGTAGCGGGGGTGGAATGCGACGCTCAGCAGCCCTTGCTCATTGGCGCGCGACCCAACCCGGTCGGTAATGTCCAGGAACGGCTCAGGCAACGCTTGCCCATTGCGCACAATCCTGATGCGTCCGACTTTTTCAACGACGAACAATCGCCCGCTGCCGTCACCCGCATGCGTGATGTGCAGCGGACGGTCAAAGCCATCAACAATCTGCTGGAGCGCAATTTGCGGCATCTGCGACGCCGTCGGCGGTTCCGGCTGCGCAGGCGCCGGCAGGGGTTGCGTGGGGACGCTCGTCGGTGCGGCAGGCTGTGTGGACGCGCTTTCGGGCGTGGCAGGCGGGGGTTGTGTGGGGACGCTCGTCGGCGCGGCAGGCGGCTGTGCCGGTGTGCCGGCAACCGCAGTCGCAACCGGCGCTGCCGGCGCCGGTGTTGTCGCCGAAGTCGGGATCAGGGTTCCAACCGGTCTTTCGTTCGCCGGCGCGCTGTTCAAACGCATACCGCAACCGGTAAGCGCAGCGAGGACAATCAGGATCAGAATGAATCGCATTATCGCTCCTTCTGCCGATCAAGGCGATTGCTTCGAGTCCACGAAGCGTAAGGACGGCTCTCAGACCCGCTCTTACGCTCCGGGTCCGGGATGATCGATGATGCGGCGGCAGAGCCGCTGCGCTGCAACAGAAGCACTGCTCTGCCGAAGGCAAGACACCATGACGCGGCTTGTCTGCGCGGAAGGCGACCGCATACGTCCTGCTATGAGCATTGTACCAGTCTCTCTCGCCGGGCATTCGCTACGAATGTGAGAAACCGCTCAGAGATCGCCCGCTGGTTTGACAGCGTAGTATGTTCAGAGTATGCTTCTGACAAAGGCGCTGGAACCTCCCATATGATGCCGCTAATGCCGCTTCCAGTCCCCGACGAGATCGTCGGAGACCTGGCAAAAGTCGAACAGGTTATTCACGCGCGCATGCAAGGGCGACCGATCGTCGCTCAGACTGCAAGCGCTGCATTGCGCGGCATGGAAAAGCCGTATTTGCGCGCTGCACTGGTTGTGCTTGCAGCCCGTCTCGGTCGCTACGACGCGCGCCGCGTTATTCACGCTGCGGCAGCGGCGGAACTGATCCATTTTGCCACTGCCGTCCACGACAATCTGATCAACGAGGCAGCGCGCCGACGCGGACAACCAATCGGTGATCAGCGTTGGAACGGCGATGTGGCGCTGATGTCGGGCGATTATCTGCTGGCGCTCGCCGCTTCCGAAATGGCGCTCGCGCCCGATGCGCGCATTATCAGTATGTATTCGCGCGTTGTGATGACCTTCTGCGAGGGCCGGTTGGCGCCGGTGACGGCGGTTGCGCCGCTCGATCAGGCGCTGGCGCAGCACGAGTATGTCGTCGAAAGCCGGACTGCCGCGCTCTTCGAGACGGCGGCGCGGGTCGGCGTTGTGTGCGGCGGCAGCGATGATACGCTGTCCAATACGCTGGGACGCTTCGGCAGAGAACTTGGTATGGCAATGCACATTGCCGCCGAAGTGCGCGATTATGAAATTGATGGACCTTATGCGGGACACGACCTGCGCGCGGGCCGGATTACCCTGCCGCTGATCTATGCGGTCGATGCCGGGGGAGGGGCTGATCTGGCAGCGGTCGTCGATCAGCACGCGCCCGACACACACTACCTGACTGCTGCCATCGATCAGGTGCGTCGCCTCGGTGTTCCGCCGGCGCGCGCCAGAATGCGCGATCATGCGCAACGGGCGATGGATGCGCTGGCATTCGTCCCGCCGGGCGACATTCGCAATGCGCTCGGTGCGCTTGCCGACCGGGTCTCCCATATGTAAGGCTCTTGTGAGACGCTTGCCTATGGCTGTATATACCGTGCGCTCCACTCGTCACACGTTGACTGTGACGCTTGCCGAACTCGAGTTGGAGTTTTCCCTCGATGATGGCGGGTTGCGCGCGCTCCGGCGACCGGATGGGCAAGACGTGATTGGGCGTGGTACGCCTCACGCCGGCATCGATGTCTCACTCGCCGACACCGGTTGGTTGACCGAACGCTCGTTTGCGCGTTATCTCAACCATACACTCTTCAACATTCCCGGTGGCGTTGAGATCGTGCTCGTCATTGGTCTTGGACCACTGAAAATCTATGATCGCTACCGGGTGATCGGGTCGCTCATCGCGCGCCGTATCAGCCTTGAGAACACAGGTGAAGACGAACTGGCGCTGTGTGGTGTGCGCCTGGCAATCAGCGGCGCATGCGTCGGTGCGCCGGAGCGCTGTCGCTTTGAAGCTCCTGCAAATGTGGTGCGTCCTCGTATGCCGATTGCGACACTGCGCAGCGATGTTCGCCAGGGCCACTGGTCGGACGCGACGACCCTCGAAACTCCGGCATTCGCCCTTGCGCCGGCCGACGCGCATGGGGTGCTGGCGCTCCATAACGATATGCTTGGCGAAACCCTGGCTTGCTGGTATGCCGACACGTCCCATCCGGCGCGTCCGCGAGTGGAAGGCGATGGCAACTCGGTTACCTTGCTCCACGAGATCCGGCTTGCCGAGCGGTTGCCGATTGAAGTGGCGCTGTCGGTTGGCGTACAGATGCTGCTGTTGGAACGCGCACCCTGGCACGAGGCATTGCCGCGTATTCGCCGGATGATGCCGCAGCGTCGAATTGATGTTTCGCCGCCATCCTGGCTGGCGGACACCGCGATATTCGTGACGCACCCGATGCACTATGGCGATGTTGCCGGCTTGATCGATGCGCTCGATGCCATCCGGCGTCTCGGTTGCGCCACGATTTGCCTTCTGCCGGTGCACGACATTGCTGCACCGCACCGGCATGCGCTGGAATGGTCCCCCATGCGACCGGAGGATCTCTATGCGTTGCGTTCCTTCGCTACTCTGGATGCGTCGATCGGCGGCATCGAGGGGTTGCGCCGTGTTGTCGCCGCTGCTCATGCGCGCAGCATGCAGGTGATGATCGATCTTCCGCTCTCCGGGTGCGCTGCCGACTCGCCGTATGTCTATCATCATCCCGAATGGTTTTGCCTTGACCAGACGGGTCAGTTCATCCGCTTCTCCGGTGAGGTCGATACCCTGTACTTCGACTGGCGCAATGCCGATGTGCGTTCGCTCGCCATCAGCGAAGCGCTGGCGCTGATGGAACAGACTGGCATCGACGGCTTCCGGGTGCTGGTCGCGCGCGACGTGCCGCCGGGGTGGCCCCTCGGTTCGGCGTTCAGCGGCAGCAGCAGTATGGGGGTGACGCGCCTGATTGAGGAATTGTATGCGGCCATCCGTCAACACTATCCTGACGCAGCGCTGATGACCGATCTGGCAGGACCGTTGCTGGCATCCAGCCGCGATCTGCTGATCGATCAGGCTGCACACCATATGTTCACTCAATTGGCAATCGGGCGCCTGAGTGTGCCCGAAATGCAGCACTGGCTCGCTGATGTGCTGGCAATTGGCGATCCCGGAACGCTGCGCGCCTGCTTCACCGAGAGTCATCATTCGTGTGTGAGCAATCCGCTGGCGGAGGTGTTGCGCGGTTCACGCGCTGCCCGCATGATCCTCGCAGGAATGGTAGGGTGCGGGTATGTGCCCATGATCCGCGCCGGTCAGGAACATGATCAGGCAGACCGGGAATTCATTGCGCAGTTGCTCAACGCGCGCACGCGCAGTATTGCGTTGCGGCGCGGAACGGTTGAACCCGACGGCGCGCGCTGCAATGATCCGGCGATCTTCGTGATGCTGCGCCGGCACGAGGAGGAGTGCGTCGTCACACTGCTGAATGCCAGCCCGATGCGTCGTTGGGTGACGCTGGAACTGCCGCGCTCCGATGTGCCAGAAGGCGACTATCTGGTGAGTGACCTGCTCAATGAGCCATTGATCGACGGAGCGCCCGATGTTCTGCTGCAACACGGCGATCTGACGGCGTTCCCTGTGGCGCTGGGTCCGTTCGCGGCGCGCTTCCTGGCGCTGCGTTCCGCACCGGCTCCGGTTTTGCACACGTCTGGTGGTCACATCCAGGAGTCAGGCAACCCATCACCCCACCCGCCTGATGGTTGAAGCCACCGCCTGTGAGTTGGTCTGGACGAGCACGGTTCTGTGTTCAAAAGGTTATACGGCGCATGTGAAGCGCCGGGCGAGTAGACGTTCCCTCCTTATGCTCATCGGTGTGGGTTTTTGATCGGTGCAGGGACAAAGATCGGGCATGTTCAACGCTCTACCCAGAACGTGCCCATATGCTTCCGACCGCCCCTCTCCTCGCCGCTTGTCACTCATCTCTTGCCCCTCGCCTCATACCAATGACCTGTGACCATCCGGCATGGTCACCCCGAGCAGCGCGAGGGGTCGTGCGCGTCCCGCGCAGATTCCTCGCTGCGCTCGGAATGACCAGTCGCTGCGCTCGGAATGACCAGTCGCTGCGCTCGGAATGACCAGTCGCTGCGCTCGGAATGACCAGTCGCTGCGCTCGGAATGACCAGTCGCTGCGCTCGGAATGACCAGTCGCTGCGCTCGGAATGACCAGTCGCTGCGCTCGGAATGACCAGTCGCTGCGCTCGGAGTGACCAGCATGCGGCATCGTCAATCGTCATTGGTATCACGCCTCTCTGCTGTCTCCCGGAGATTCCATTCTCTTGCATCGACCTGGCGAAACCCTCTGCGGTTGTGTGCTCTTGCGTCCATCCTTGCCAGAACGTGCTAGAAACGGGATGCCTGTCGCTCCTCTATCACTGCCGCTGCGCACTTTTCACCACTGATCATGGCAGCATTCAGGCTGCTGGCTTCGGTAAACTCGCCGGCGAAATACAGCCCCGGTCGTCCGCTGCGATTGTCGGGCAGCAATGGATGGATGCCCGGCGCCTGCGGGAACTGTGCGTAAGCAACGCGGTACACGCGCAATGGTTGATACCCTTCGAGCGCCGCCAGCGCGTCGGCGTCGCCGGCAAACATGCGACGCAGATCGGCGAGCGCGGCGCGGAAGAGATCATCATCGCTCAACGGGCTGGCGCCGAGCACCGTCGCACTGAGCAGATGGCGCCCTGTCGGCGCATACTCCGGCGCGACATTGCTGATCATCTGCGCATTGTTGATCAGCGCATCGGGAGCGGCGTTCAGTGCGATCTTGCGCCCGCGATAAACCGGTTGGCTTCCGCCGAAGTAGAGCGTGATCGTCTGCAATGCGCCCTGTGGCATCGGCAGACTGCTCAAACGCGCCGCTTCGGGGGCGGGAGTCGCCACAACAACCGCGTCGGCAAACAGTTCTTCTCCAGACGCCAACCGCGCGCCGGTCACCCGTCCATTGTTGGTGATGAGTTCGGCAACCGGTGTATGCAGTCGGATCAGACCGCGCTCCAGGAGCGCATCGCCGAGTTGACCGGCAATCGCGCCCATGCCGTGCGCCGGAAGCGCCGCAGCGCCCTCGCTGAGCATCTTGAAGTCGAAGCGAAAGCACTTGGCGCTGGTGCGCAGGCTGCGATCAAGGAAAATCCCGCCGTAGAACGGTCGAAAGAAGTGATTGATCGTCTGCTCGCTGAACCCGGAGCGGCGGAGATACGCCAGCGTTGTTTCGTCGTCGCCCGCCAGCACCTCGTCGATCAACTGACGACGCAGGCGCTGCGCGAGCAGCAACACCCGCAATTTGTCAAGAGGCGGAATAATCGGCGTGAGCGCGGCATCGAGCGCCGCTGCCTGATCGCGGAGCGGATCGGTCAGAACGAAGCGCTTCCCCGCAAGGCAGATGATCGCTCCGGGATCGAAACGCCGCAGGTGCAGCGCGTCGAGATCGAGGTGACGGCGCGCCGCCGGATACGCCTCGAACAACACCTGAAACCCGCGGTCGAACGTGAACCCGTCGGCGTAATCGGAGCGCACACGCCCGCCGATGCCGTCGCTCGCTTCCACAAGAGTGACGCGCACACCGAGTGAATCGAGAATGCGCCCGCAGGTCAGCCCGGCCAGACCCGCGCCGATGATCAGCACGTGCATAGAACATCTTCCTCAGACAGAGTGAGCATTCCTGAAACGTCCGCAGAGAATGGCTCGCCTTTCATTCCTCAATTGCGAGCGTTTGACAAAACGGGACATGAGTGAAAAGATGCCTGGCGTGAGTGAGTCGCCCAACCGTGCACAGTCTGAACGTATCACTGCCGGACATCGGCGTCGCTCACGCATCGCTTCGTATTATAAAGCACAAAGGTATCAACGATGGCTACGAACCCGCTCTCACTCCAGATGTACACCCTGCGCGACCAGGCGGCGACCGATTATGTCGGTACGCTGCGGAAGGTGAAGGAAATCGGATACGGCGCGGTCGAAGTGGCAGGGGTCGGCGGGATGAGCGCTGCTGCGCTGCGCCAGGAACTTGACGCGATAGGGCTGATGGTCTCCGGCGCGCACGTGCCGATCCAGATGCTCGAGAGTCAACTCAACGCAATCATCGCTGATATGCAGACGTTGGGTGCGCCGTATCTGATTTGCCCATGGATGCCGCCAGAGCGCCGCCGGAGCGCCGACGACTACCGCGCTCTGGCGCGCATCCTCAACGGCATCGGCGCTGCCGTCGCCGACGCCGGGTTGACGTTCTGCTACCACCACCACGATTTTGAACTGCACCTCCTCGGCGACACGACCGGGTTGCACCTGTTGCTGCACGAATGCGACCCGCGCGCCGTTGCGTTCGAGATCGACGTGTACTGGTCAGCCTATGCAGGCGTCGATCCGGTGCAATTGATCAACGAATTCGCCGGACGCGCGCCGCTCATTCACCTGAAGGACATGGCGCCCGGCAGCAGAACGTTCGCGGAAGTTGGGCACGGCACGCTGGACATCCCCGCCATCCTGAGCGCCGCGCGCACCGCAGGCGCGCAGTGGTTTGTCGTCGAGCAGGACGTTTGCCAGCGCCCGCCACTCGAGAGTGTGCGGATGAGTTATGAGTACCTGAAGGGGCTGATGAGTGACAAGTGAAGAGTGAGCGGGGATAGGCGGACATTTGTCCGCCTGACACAGTGCAAGCAGGAATAGGCGGATAGAGTCGGTCTACTTTATGTTGGGCGGCTAGCGAGATAGGATGTGATAAGCATGAGTGAACAAGGTTGGCAAGAGTTTCTTTCCGCTGAAGGAATAGACGATTGGGTCGTGCTCCACGGAGGAGCGACGGCTGTCTTTCGTGTCGGGTCCCTGAGCGAAGCCGTGCGGTTAGCCGAAGCAATCGCAGGGATTACCGGTCTTGAGGATTCGGGGGTCGTGATGACGATAGCGAATGACCATCTCACTGTTCGGCTGACGCGCGATATCTGGCGCCTCGAGCCGCGACACATTGAGTTGGCGCGGGCCATCTCTGCTATCGCGCAGGAGCATCATGTGCCCGCAGATCGTGCCGCTGTTCAGGAGGTGCAGGTTGCAATCGCGGCGAAGCGCGATGAGATAGATGTCAACTTCTGGCGCGCCGTGCTGGGCTACGTGCCGGCGGCTGACGACAATGCGGTAGACCCCCTTGGACATGGATCGACCGTCTGGATGCAGGAGCTCGACGAGAGCAAGCCCTTGCGTCACGCGATGCACATCGATGTGTCGGTTGCGCGTGAGCAGGCCATGGTACGACTGCAAGCAGCGCTTGCAGCGGGTGGACGCATTGTTGACGACTCTCATGCGCCCTCGCACTGGACGCTCGCCGACCGCGCGGGCAACCGCGTCTGTATCGCTGCGTGGCCTGATGGGTCCACCCGGAGACTATCGAGCGGCTCCGAATAGCGCATCTCTTGGGGCCTTGAATCGGCTATCGTTTTGGTCGCCGCGTCGCTGCCGAACAACCGCTTGGAGCGATATTGCACGAGCACTGCGCGGCAGGTTGGTTTTGCGATCGTGACAGTGCTCTCGGAGGCGTAGCTTTGCAGTGCCGCCCAACAAGCGTTTCCAGCCGACCCGCTCCGCGTGCGGCTGAGCGGCAAGCCGTTAGCTGCTCCTTTATTATATAGGCAAGAATCATGAAAACAATAACCTTAGAAAAATTCCAATCCCTCCTGCGTGAGCTGTTCCAGTTCGACTGCGCCGACCTCGATTTCGGCATCTATCGCATCATGAACCTCAAACGGGCGGTCATTGAGCGTTTCATCGCTGAAGACCTGCCCAAGGAGATTGCCGAAGAACTCCAGAGAGGCGCATTTGCTGAACAGGAACGGGCGCAACAGACCCTGAAAGAAGTCCGGCAGAAGCTGCTCGATGTCCTGGGCGAGGACGCGCTGGACGCAAACGGCAATCTGGCCGAGAAGTATCGCGAGACGAGAGCGGGCCGGGAATACCTGGAGGCGCAAGCCAAAGCCGCGGGCGGCCGCTCCGCCGAGGCGCTGGAAGCGGACGTATACAACCGCCTCTACGCCTTTTTCAGCCGCTACTGGCAGGAAGGCGACTTTATCTCCAAGCGCCGCTACTCGAAAAAGGAACGCTACGCCATCCCCTACAACGGCGAGGAAGTCTATCTCTACTGGGCCAACCATGACCAGTACTATGTCAAAACCGGCGAGTATTTCACTGACTATACCTACCAGGCGCCCAACGGCGTCACCGTGCAGTTCAAACTCAAGCAAGCCGATGTGGAGCAGAACAACGTCAAGGGCGAAAAGCGCTTCTTCCTGCCGCGCCTGGACGAAATCAGTTGGGACGAGCCCGCCCGTCTGCTCACGATTCCCTTTGAGTTCCGTCCGCTCACCGAGCAGGAAAACATCGCCTTTGGACAGAAGAACCAGCAGGAGTCCATCATCGCCAAGGCGGTCGCCGAGATTCCGAAGCGCGTCCAGGCTGCCGACGCCCTGGCCGCGCTGCTCGCTGAACGCCGCAAGACCGAAAAAGGCGAGACCGTCACCTGCCTGGAGCACCACCTGCGCCAGTACACTCGCCGCAACACGTCCGACTTTTTTATCCACAAGGACCTGCGCGGCTTTCTTTCGCGCGAACTGGACTTTTACCTCAAGAATGAAGTGCTCAACCTGGACGAGATGGAAGCCGCTGGCGAGGGGCTGGCCGAAGGCTGGTTTCAACTCATGCGCCTCATCAAGCGCATTGGCCTGAAGATCGTCGAGTTTCTCGCGCAGATTGAAGACTTCCAGAAGGCGCTGTGGGAGAAGAAAAAGTTCGTCACCGAGACCTTTTACGTGGTCGCCGTGGGCAACATTCCCGAAGCCTTCTACCCGGAAGTCGCCGCCAATGACCCGCAGTGGGAAGAGTGGGAACAATTAGGAATGGTGAATGCTGAATGCAGAAAGATGACTGCGGAAGAGCGCTCATCATTCCTCATGCATCATTCCTCATTGCCTTTGGACACGCGCCACTTCCCGCCGGAGTTCACCGACCGCCTGCTGGCGTCTTTTCAGAACCTGGACGAGATGACCGACGGCCTCCTGGTGCACTCCGAAAACTGGCAGGCGCTGAACCTCTTGCAGGAGAAGTACCGCGAGCGGGTGAAGTGCATTTACATTGATCCGCCGTATAACACCGGGAACGATGAGTTTCTCTACAAGGATAGTTACCAGCACTCCTGTTGGCTCAGTATGATGTCTCAACGCCTTTCTTTATCATCAAGTTATTTGGAAAGCCAAGGATGCCTATTCATCAGCATAGACGATATAGAGTTTCCCGCGCTGAGATATATGCTGCAACATCTATTCAGGGAGGACACTATCATTTCGGAACTGGTTTGGAAAAAACGTAGCGGCGGTGACATGACAGCCGGGCGAGGGGCACGGCTTTCCGTCGATCACGATTACGTAGTTGCAGCGTTAACCGAGGGCGCTTCTGGCTTTTCTGGTTTGCCTATTAGTGAGGAAGATTACACTAATCCCGATAATGACCCAGATGGCCCTTGGACCACTGGCGATTTGACGTGCAATAAAACTGCCGAAGAAAGACCCAATCTCTTTTACGATCTTATTGACCCTACAACAGGAAACGTGTTCAAGTGCAATCCTAAGCGGGTTTGGGCATACGAACCCGAGAAGATGAAGCAGTTCATCGAAAGAACCGTTAATGGGAGATGGCTGCCGAAGGTGCTATTCCCAAGCGATCCAACAAAACGTCCAAAGCTGAAGGTTTTTCTTAAAGAGCGCGAGAGAGCAACAAGACTGTTCTCTTCTTGGATGGAAGAGGTGCCGCTGAATGCTAAGGCAACGAGATTACTTGATAATATCCTCGGTCAGAGGGTGCTCCTTTATCCAAAGCCAGTTGAATTAATCGAGAGTCTTGCCAGACAAACCTTGATGAATGAGGCAGATGTGGTTCTTGATTACTTCGCCGGCTCCGGCACGACCGGACACGCGGTTATCAACCTGAACCGCAAGGACGGCGGCAGGCGCAAGTTCATCCTGGTGGAGATGGCGCAGTACTTCGACACTGTGCTCCTGCCGCGCATCAAGAAGGTCACCTTCACGCCGGAGTGGAAGGACGGCAAGCCCAGGCGCATGGCCACCGCCGAGGAAGCCGCGCGCTCCCCGCGCATCGTCAAGGTCATCCGGCTGGAGTCCTACGAGGACGCGCTTAACAACCTGACCTTTGATGAGGAAAGCGGCCAGCAGGCGCTCGATCTGTTCGGCCAAGAGTACCTCCTTTCCTACATGCTCAAGTGGGAGACGCGCCGCAGCGAGACCCTGCTCAACGTGGCGCAGTTGCAGTCGCCGTTCTCTTACAAACTCCACATCCACCGCGACGGCGAAACCCGCGAGCAGCCGGTGGACCTGCCCGAAACCTTCGCCTACCTGCTGGGGCTGGACGTGCAGACGCGCAAGGTGTATCGAAATGATGAACGCAGAATGATGAATGATGAATCTCATCATTCATCATTCATCACTCATCATTCCTACCTGGTTTATCGCGGGGCGCTGCGCGATGGCCGCAGCGTGGCCGTCATCTGGCGCGAGACCAAAGGCTGGACAACGGAAGACTACCGGCGCGACGCCGCCTTCGTCTCCGAACAGAAACTGGCTGAGGGCGCGGATGAGGTCTGGGTCAACGGCGATGCGCTTATCCCCGGCGCGCGCTCGCTGGATCCCATTTTCAAGGAAAGAATGATGAATGCAGAATGATGAATGCGGAATGCAGAGAGGAAGCATGGAGCAGAAACGGGATATTCTGGAGAGAACGAAGGCGTTTGCCTTGCGCATTATCCGCTTATATAGCGCCTTACCTCAGAAGACAGAGGCGCAGGTCCTGGGGAAGCAAGTGTTGCGCTCCGGCACGTCGGTGGGCGCGCAATTGCGCGAGGGCAAGCGCAGCCGCTCGGATGTAGAGATGATCAGCAAGACCGAAAGCGCGCTCCAGGAACTCGAAGAAACGGCCTATTGGCTGGAATTGCTCGCCGAATCCGGCATTGTGAAAGCCGAATTGCTCGCCGATCTGCAACGCGAAACAGACGAACTCACAGCTATCCTTGTTACCAGCGTCAAAACCCTGAAATCGCGGAAAGCCAAATGAACACTGCATCATCATTCACCGTTCATCATTCATCATTCCAACAACTCGAAAACCGCCTGGTCCTGCTGGCCTGGCTCAATAGCCTCTTTGGCTACACGAGCAACCGCGCGTTGCTGGAAGACTGCAAGAGCGTGGATGAAGGTTATGGCCCAGATGGGCGCAGTTTTCTTTACCATCACCTGGTTGCCCGCGGCAGTCAGGTTAAAATCTCCAACGACGACCTGGCGCGCTACGACGAAAACATCCGTCTGCACCTGGAGAAGATCAACCGTGGCCGCATTGAACGCATCACGTTGCGCTACTTTCAATACCTGGCCGCCTTGTACACGGAAATCTATCTCGACCGTCTTTTCAACCACCGTGGAGGGGCGGACGGCCGTCCGCCCCTACTGGCCGACCTCAATGCCTTCGCCACAATGCGGAATGATGAACGCGGAATGCGGAATGATGAACGCGGAATGCGGAATGATGAACGCGGAATGCGGAATGATGAACGCGGAATGCGGAATGATGAACGCGGAATGCAGCGCGATTCATCACTCATCATTCAGGATTCAGATTTGACGAAACTTGCCTACTGGATGGCCACCGGCAGCGGCAAGACGCTCATCCTGCACCTGAACTACCACCAGTTTCTGCACTACAACCGCGAACCGATAGACAACATCCTGCTCATCACGCCCAACGAAGGACTGAGCGAGCAGCACCTGGCCGAACTGGCCGCCTCAGGCATCCCGGCGCGGCGCTTCGACGTGAATGCCAGCAGCCTCTGGACTGGCGGTCGGGACATCGTGCAGGTCATTGAGATCACCAAACTTGTGGAGGAAAAGCGCGGCGGCGGGGTGAGCGTGCCGGTGGAGGCCTTCGAGGGACGCAACCTCATCTTCGTGGACGAGGGACACAAGGGCGCAGGCGGCGAGGCCTGGCGCAAGTACCGCGAGGCGCTCGGCGCGACCGGTTTCACCTTAGAATACAGCGCCACATTTGGGCAGGCGCTCTCGGCGGCGCGTAACGACCCGCTCACCGCCGAATACGGCAAGTCCATCCTCTTTGACTATTCTTACAAGTATTTTTACAGCGATGGGTTTGGCAAAGACTTTCGCATCCTGAACCTGCGCGATGAAACCCGGTCCGACCAGACGGAAATGCTCCTGATGGGCAATCTGCTCTCTTTCTACGAGCAGGTGCGGCTCTACGAGGAGCAAACCGACGCCCTGCGTCCATACAACCTGGAAAAGCCGTTATGGGTGTTTGTTGGGAGCACGGTCAACGCCGTTTATACCGAGAACAAACAGCCGCGCAGCGATGTGCTGACCGTCGTGCGTTTCCTGCATCACGCCCTGAGCGACCGCGACTGGGCGATCAAGACCATCAAAGCCGTTCTCGGCGGCAAGACCGGATTGGTCTCGCCGGATGGACAAGATGTATTTGCGGGCAGGTTCGGCTACCTGCGCAAGACCGGTGCGACGCCGGAGCAGCTCTATGACGATATCCTTCGGCGCATTTTCAACGCTCCGGCCGGCGGCGGCTTGCACCTGTGCGAGATCAAGAGCAGCCCTGGCGAGCTGGGACTCAAAGCGGCCAATGCCGGGGACTATTTCGGCTTGATTTACATCGGCGACACATCGGCTTTCAAGAAACTGGCGGAAGAGGAAGCCGGCGACATTGCGCTGGAAGGAGACGCCATAGCCCACTCGCTCTTCGAGCGCATCAACCGCCCGGATTCCGGTCTGCACGTGCTCATCGGCGCCAAGAAGTTCATGGAAGGCTGGAACTCCTGGCGCGTGGCCAGCATGGGCCTCTTGAACATCGGGCGGCAGGAAGGTTCACAAATCATCCAACTCTTCGGGCGCGGCGTCCGCCTGAAGGGCAAAGCCATGAGCCTCAAACGCAGCGCCGCGCTGGAGGGCAGCCATCCCCCACACCTGCGCCTGCTGGAAACGCTCAACATCTTTGCCGTGCGCGCCAACTATATGGCGCAATTCCGCGACTATTTGGAACGCGAGGGGGTGGAGGTCGAACCGCCCATCGAGCTGCCGCTCTTTGTCTGGGCCAATGAACAATTCCTCAAGCAGGGTCTGGTCGTGCCGCGCCCGCCGGAGGTCCGCGATTTTACAGCGGAAACCGCGCTTCTGCTTGAACCGGATTCTCGCATCCGCGTGCATGTGGATCTGTCGGTCAAGGTGCAGGCGATCGAGAGCACGCGCCTGGGCCTGCACACCGCCGACGTGCGCGGCGGTCGGGCGCAGGCGATTCCCGCCGAAAGCCTGGACTGGGTGGACTGGCAGCAGGCCTATCTCGACGTGCTGGCTTACAAAGCGCGCAAAGGATGGAGCAATCTGGTTATCCAACCGGAGACGCTTCGGCAGATTGTCGAACTAAAGGATAAGGGTGTCCCGGTTTGCACGGTAATTGCCGACGAGCGGGTAATTCGGCCGCAATCGTTCAGAGACCGCGCCCTGCTTCAGCAAGTCGTGACGCAACTCCTTTGCCGCTACGTGGATCGCTTGTATCAGACGCGCCGCGAGCAATGGGATGAGCAAACCATGGTCTATCGGCCGCTTGACGAAAACGATCCCAACCTGGGTTTCAGGCCGCCAGGCGTGAACGAAAAAAGGGCGGGCTATGTGATCAGAGTGCCGCGTTCGGAGCAGCAGTTGGTTGAAGCGGTGCGCACGTTACTCGAGGAGCAGGAACGCCTGTATCAGCAAGAAAACGCCGGCCTGCCGCGCATCCATTTCGACCGTCACCTCTATCAACCCCTGCTGGTAGATATGCCTGGGAAGGCGCAGATTGCCCCGCCTGGGCTGAAGGAGAGCGAAGCGCGCTTTGTGTGCGATCTGCGCGACTACTGGGACGCAGAAAAGAACAATTCGCTGGAGGGTAAAGAGGTTTTCCTGCTGCGCAACCTGAGCCGCGGCTATGGCATAGGCTTTTTTGAGGAACGCGGCTTTTATCCGGATTTCATCCTGTGGGTGGTGGATCAGGCAACAAAAGCCCAGCGTATTGTCTTCATTGAGCCGCACGGCATGGTGCATGCCAAAGCCTACATCCACGACGAAAAGGCGCGTCTGCACGAGCGGCTGCCCGTGCTGGCAGATGAAATCGGGAAACGGAGCGGCCGGACCGACATCACGCTGGACGCCTTTATTGTATCGGCTACGTCGTACGACGACCTGCATCAGCACTATGACGACGGAACCTGGGATCGCGCCAGGTTTGCCGAAAGACATATCCTTTTCCAAGAGCGTGGGCAGAATTACGATTACCTGAGGATACTGTTCGGGCAGCTAACCAGCGCTTCCACCTGACGCCGCTCTGCTGCGCTGCGCGGCGCAGGTGAAGCGCAGTCCGTCAGGCGTTTTCTTCTCAAGCATTCAAAGCAGAAGATTGACCGTGAGACGCTGGAGCAGCGCCGACAGGCCGTCAGGCGTTTTCTTCTCAAGCATTCAAAGGGTGTTGGGTTGCGCCGTGTGCGCCGTGCAGGTTGAAAGGCAAAGCCCATCCTTGCAAGTTGAGCTTCGGGTCGGTCAAGCCAGGTCGTTGGGCGGCGGCGGTTTTGGGTATGTTGCATTGCGTGAAGTCAGGGTGAGTGCCGCCCGTTTGTAAGAGTTCGGTTTCTGGTTCGGTCAGGTCGCTTGACAGCAAAGGTTCAGGTTCAGGTTCAGGTTCAATCAAGTCAGGTCGCTTGTATGGGGTTGCCTGGTTTGGGTCACGGTGTTGGTTGGCACAGGTTTTGATTCGCCAAAGTTCTTGTCGCTGGCAAGGTCGGTTTTCGGTCATGTCGAGTCGCCAAAATCGGCGTTACGGTTTCGGCAATTGTTCTGGCACGTTTGAGTCGGGTCTTGTCGGCGGGTCGGTTGGCATCAGGCAAGTTTTTTTTGTCGGTCAAGCAGTCTTGCAAAGAGTCTTGTTTTGTCAGGTTTGGTTTGGGCTTTGCTTCGGCAACGGCGCTTCCCCATTTCAGGAAATTGGTCAGTTTGGGGTGTTGCCAAAGAGCAAGTCTGTTGTACAATGTGGTCAAGGCAGTTGTGGTTCTGTCTTTGGTCAAGGTGTCTGGCGCAACCCGAAAACGCCTAACACCGTTTGCAGGCGGACACATTCGCTGCGCTCAGTGCAGGCAGCAGCTTCGCCGCTCCAGAGTCCGCGCCGCGAGCTAGCCGAGTAGTTTTTTGGGCGAAGGAGTCTTGCCCGCCCCGCCGCTGCCGCTGAAACCAACCGTTGGGCAGGTGAGTCAGTTTTGTTCTGTAGTTTCGCCTTTTTATAGTTTATGCGAAATTTTTGAGAAAACGACCGCCATATATGGCGTTTTGATTTTCTAAAAACCACCAAATATGGTGCTTAAACAAGATTGGCGAAACTACAGTTATAAAACGAACTGTGAAAAGGACAGGAACCATAGTACCGCCGAACAGCAAATCGAGCAGATTATCCACCGCCAGCAGGACGCCTGGAATCGCGGCAACGCGGCAGGTTATTCGCAGGACTGTGATGAGAACCTGTCGTTCACCAACATCGTCGGCGAAATGGCTTTCGGGCGGCAGGCATTTGAAGCCAAACATGCGTTTATTTTCTCTCACATTTTCAAGGGCAGCCGATTGGAGATGGACGTTCGGCGCATTCAGTTCCCCGCGCCGAACGTTGCGCTGGTGGATATTGTCTGCACGCTGCGCGACTACGTCGCCCTGCCGCCAGGCGTACCACCCCGTCCGGACGGTCTCTTGCGCACCTGCCTGCTGGAGGTGCTGATGCGCACGGAGGCTGGCTGGCGGGTGGTTGCCTATCACAATGTGGATGTGAAGGTATGAAAAGGCTCCTTTGTCTTTTCGCAGAAGGTGATGAAAGAGATTAGCAAATAGAGGAAAACCGATGAAGAAGATTTTTGTATGGATGATCCTTGTAGTGGCGCTTAGCGCCTGTGGGGCGCCTGCAAATTCAACGCCCGACTCGGCGCCTGCAAATTCAACGCCCGACTCGGCGCCTGCAAATTCAACGCCCGACTCGGCTCCAATCAAACCCACGCCCACTGAGCCGTTCAGCGGAGTGATCAATGAGTTCGAATCCACACAGACGCCGATCGCCAACCCCACCCCCGAAGGGGACAGCAACGAATGCGACAATCCCTTCTACCCCGTTGCGGACGAAGCCACCTGGTTTTTCAGCATTTCCACAGGCGAGAACGCCATCCATACCATGTCTGTGGATGACTTTGGCAAATTCACCATCACGGTGAAAGGCGCAAACAGCACGTTTACCATTGACGGTCAGTGCAACAGTGAGGGGGTCACCATCATGAACGTCCCAGGCGCACAGACCACCTATTCGGGCGAATACGGCAGTTCAGCCGTTACCACGGTCAGCGTCAGCGGCGTGAGCCTGCCCAATAACATTGCTCCAGGTCAGCAGTGGACGCAGACCATCACGGTTACCACGGAGTCGGGCACTTCGATTATTGAGACCAACTACACGGCGGTTGGATTTGAAAACGTCACCGTGCCGGCGGGAGAGTTCTACGCACTGAAAATCGAACAGGATGGGTATGTGACAGTCTTTGGGCAGAAGGTGGCAATGCACGGCTTCAACTGGTATGCCGAGGGCGTCGGTCCGGTCAAAGGCGCGATGGACGGCGCGCCGGTCCTTGAATTGATGATGTATGACATTCCCGATAAGAAATGAGGTAAGTCATGTTTGAAAGATCTCGTGTCACGATACTTCTTGCGCTTCTTGCCCTGACCTTGAGCGCGCCCGCCTGCGGGACCTCCTCCTCGCCCCAGCCTGCGCAGGAGGAAACCGCTCAATCGGTCCAAGCCACCGAACCGCCTGCCAATTCTTCCTCAGCGAGCGGGACAGACCCCAATGCGGTGGTCTCCTGTTCGCAGATCCTCCCACCCGATGAACTCAAGAACCTGCTCATCAATCTAACGCCCACCCTGACAGAGAATTCCTACCCGGGCGGTACCTCCTGCCTCTGGTCGTACGTCAATGCAGCGGGGCAGTCGAGCACCTTCTTCCTCCAGGTGGACTTCAGCCCGAACGCCGTGTCACTTTGGGAGTCCACGCGCCAATCCGAACTCTCGAATGAACCGTCCGATATCGTGGTCATTAGCATTGACGGCCTGGCAGATGAAAGTTATGTCTGGTCGTCCAAAACCACGGGGTTGAGTGTGGTCTATGCCCGCATAGGGGACAAGACCCTCATCATGCGTTACGTCCCGCAGGATGTCATTTACATGGCGAATGAATCGGGCATCATTGACATGGCGCAGCGGATTTTCGAGAGGATGTCTGGCGGATAAGAAAGGAACATCACGAATCAATACAAGTAGCTTGTTGTTTGCCGCCGCAGGCGCCTTGATTGTTGTGATAGGCATACTCGGCTTCCTACCTGCTGTACAGCGGCGGAATGATGCAAGACGGGGCGCCTTGATTGTGATAGGCATACCCGGCGCGTTGCCAGCGACATTTGCGCTGCTGGTGGTTTTTCAGGGGCGTCAAGTTTCCCCTCGCGGAGGGGGCAGCGGCTTTGATCCAGAACCGACTTCGGACCAATCGGTAATTCTAAAACCCGCGGCGCTGCCAGCGATGTGCGCCGTTCCAACGCCCGCCAAGCCGCCCAAAGACATGAAGACCTACAACTTACACACTTGCACGGTCATTTTTCCCAAAACCTTGCAGGTGAATTCGTATTGCCTCAACCCGGTCACCCAACTGGGCGGAGCAACGGTCATCCTGCCTCAAGGAACCTCCCAATACGTCAATCTGCCGCCCAATTGCAGCGTGGTTGTAGATGAAGACAAGCTGTACGCCAAAAAAGTGGCGTGTTATGGCGCGAGCGGCGCAAAGGTGACCCTCACGGTGCAAGATTCGTGCATCCCGGCAGACGCCAATCTGCCGCCCGTAGTAAAGCCATCTTGCCCGCCTGATTTTAAACTGACTGTAGTTTCGCCTTTTTATGGTTTATGCCTGATTCACTGACATTTCTCCTTGGCCAGGTGTCTTGGTGAGAGGGGCTCGAGCGCCAAGTTGGACAAAACCAACCGCAATTTGGGTAAGCGCGCGGTGGTAAGCGCTAACAAACACCGCCTGAGGAATCGCAGGCCTAGTTGGAAGATGCTGAGTTCGCGGCGCTTGCCGCCTGGGTCGAGTTCGGCCTGGACGCTGTGATCGTGGAGCGCCTGCTCGCCCAATTCGTGACGCCAAAGTGTGGCGATTGCGACCGCCAACAACAGGCGTTCTAGCCGTTGCGGGTCTTGGAGGCGTGTATGTTCCAGGTCAAAGCCGCCCGATTTGTCATCGCGGAAACTCTCTTCAATGCTCATACGCCAACCATATTCACGCAACCGCTGGTTGCAGGCGCGCCGATCGCTCATCACGGCCAGCAATTCCGGCGCCTGACCGCGTGCGCCTTTGGTCCAGGTTACAGAGAGGTTGGCAGGCCAGTCCTGCGACTGGGTGATGGCCGCGTTCCGCCAATAGCAGGCTTCCCCAGGCGGCACACCCGGCGCCGCGATGGACAGGCGGCGGCCATCCTCCAGAGTGATGAGGGTGTTGTTGGCCAGTCGGATGACATAATGCCAACCGACTTCCAGACACAGAGCGGCCCATTCTACATCGCGAAAGCCGCGATCGGCCGGAAACACAACGGCGCCGACGCGTGGGGCCAGGAACTCTGCGGCCCGCTGGATCAATGGACGCAACCGTTCGACGCTGGTCAGCCCTTTGCCCGGCACGACCACCCAGGACAAAGGGATGGCACGACTGCCATGTCGCAAGGAGAGACGGAAAATCTGCAAGCGGTCGCCGAAGACCATGACGCCGTCCAGGATCACCGCCGCCTCTGCGGCTTGCCATCCTTGCAACACCTTCTCCAGCAGGGGACGGTAGAATTGCCAGACATCGACGTACACATTCTTCAACCAACGGCGAATGCGAGCAATCCGCCCTTCCGCTTGCGCCGTGAGGGGCAAGTAAAGGGCAATCTTGCTTAATGCGACCGAACCACTGAGCAGAATCCCGCAGACGATCCACAACCAATTCGAGAGGTGATGGGCGTGTTTGACGTCGACAAGCGGACGAATGGGTTCTTCCATTTTCGAGTGCAATTCATCACAGGCGCTCATTGCTTGGCTCCTTGAAGAAGGGTTATATTCTCAAGTGTGCCAAAGCATGGGCGCTCCCATCAAGGTGTGTCATCAGGCAGCCCAGCCATTGAAATCGACGACTGGCCAGACCTTAACCCGCTGCGCGAGGTGCGTTCGCCGGTAAACGCAGCGACCACCTCAGGTCCATCCGATGCCGGAAGACCGGCCACGAGCGATCCCGAAGGTCATTTCAAGGTTTTGTCAGTGAATCAGGTGCTTAAACAAGATTGGCGAAACTACAGTTATTAAGAAAAATCGTTTGAAGAATTTTTCAACAGTGCAATGAATGAGAGACGTAAAAGAGGTTTGTAAGCTGTATTTCATAAAACTGCCCAACACCGTTTGCAGGCAGACACATTCGCTGCGCTCAGTGCAGGCAGCGGCTACGCCGCTGAAGGTACGCGCCGCGAGCCAGTGGAGTTGAGTTTAGGCGAAGGAGTCTTGCCCGTCCCGCCGCTGCCGCTGAAACCAACCGTTAGGCGTTTTCTTCTCAAGCATTCAAAGGGTGTTGGGTTGCGCCGTGTGCGCCGTGCAGGTTGAAAGGCAAAGCCCATCCTTGCAAGTTGAGTTTCGGGTCGGTCAAGTCAGGGCATTTGGCGGCGGCGGTTTTGGGTATGTTGTGTTGCGTGAAGTCAGGGTTTGAGCCTTTCGGTGGAGCGCCGCCCGTTTGCAAGAGTTCGGTTTCTGGTTCGGTCAGGCCGCTTGACAGCAAAGGTTCAGGTTCAATCAAGTCAGGTCGCTTGTATGGGGTTGCCTGGTTTGGGTCACGGTGTTGGTTGGCACAGATTTTGATTCGCCAAAGTTCTTGTCGCTGGCAAGGTCGGTTTTCGGTCATGGCGAGCCGCTAAAATCGGCGTCACGGTTTCGGCAATTATGCTGGCAGTTTTGAGTCGGGTCTTGTCGGCGGGTCGGTTGGCAAGGTCAAGGTTTCGTCAGGCAAGGTTTTTTTGTCGGTCAAGCGCGTTGCAAAGAGTCTTTTTGGTCAGGTTTGGTTTGGGCTTTGCTTCGGCAACGGCGCTTCCCCATTTCAGGAAATTGGTCAGTTTGGGGTGTTGCCAAAGAGCAAGTCTGTTGTACAATGTGGTCAAGGCAGTTGTGGTTCTGTCTTTGGTCAAGGTGTCTGGCGCAACCCGAAAACGCCCAACACCGTTTGCAGCGGACACATTCGCTGCGCTCAGTGCAGGCAGCGGCTACGCCGCTGAAGGTACGCGCCGCGAGCCAGTGGAGTTGAGTTTAGGCGAAGGAGTCTTGCCCGTCCCGCCGCTGCCGCTGAAACCAACCGTTAGGCAGCCTCTTCGGAATCCAGGCAGCCGGGAAAACTCGGGTCTCGGGGTGAGCAATTAGACGCATTACCAATGACGCGGTATACTTGCCTTAGCAAACTTACAAGAGTGGTTATGAAGTCATGTTGAATCCAGCCAAGGTTTCTGACATTTTGAAAGGCGAGCAGAATATAGGCCTGAGTAAAATAGCCCACTTGGATAAACAGCTATTTCAACGTTTCAAAAGTAAATTCGCCGTTCAGCCCTCACTCTCTCGGCTTCTGGTCAGTTTTCAAGCGAACAAAACCAGGCCTGTTTATCGCTGGTACAAGTTCAAAGAAGCGTTCTCGGCTTCTTTAGTTGAGCATCTATTTCATAAGTATGGCATTACCGCAGGCAGAATCTTGGATCCTTTTGCGGGCAGTGGGACAGCTTTATTTGCCGCAAGTGCGATGGGCATAGATGCGGACGGTATCGAACTATTACCCATCGGTCACGAAATCATTACGGCCAAGCGAATTCTGGATGCAGAATTTACATCCGAAGATTTCGAGAGATTGCGCCGGTGGTCGGAGCTAAGAGTCTGGGAGCAATCAGAAACGCGCGTTCCCTTGCCAGAGCTGCGAATCACACAAGGAGCTTATCCAGGAAAAACAAAAGAAGCCATTGAGAAATATATAGGCGCGTGCCAACAAGAGAACAGCCGCGTCCAGGCTGTCTTGCGCTTTGCTTTACTTTGCGTGTTAGAGTCTATCAGTTTTACTCGAAAGGATGGTCAATACCTTCGGTGGGACTATCGTTCTGGACGTACACACGGTAAGAAGATTTTCGATAAGGGTGAAATTCCAGAGTTCGGGCAAGCCATCAGCGAAAAGCTAAACGAGATTTTAGAAGATGCATCGCCCGTTCACCAAACAACTCTGTTCCCTATTGAAAAACTCCAAGGCCAAATCTGTTTGTATGATGGCTCATGTCTTCAAGTATTGCCCCGATTATCCGATAATGCCTACGATGCCATTATGACCTCACCGCCTTACTGCAACCGTTATGATTATACGCGCACGTATGCGCTGGAATTGGCGTTATTGGGCACAGGTGAACAAGGACTATTACGACTCCGCCAAGAGATGCTCAGTTGCACGGTGGAGAACCGTGCAAAAGACCTGTTAAGTATCAATCCGTTATGGACAACGGCGCTGGCTGCCGCTGATGAGCAGGATCTGTTACAGGCCATCCTGACCTACTTGGAAGACCAAAAAGCGCAAAGAGCCTTGAACAACAATGGTATTCCCAGGATGGTCGGGGGCTATTTCTATGAAATGGCTTGCGTTATTGCAGAATGTGCGCGTGTTCTAAAGCCGAACGCTCCCTTGTTTATGGTCAATGATAATGTCCGTTATGCAGGAGCGAGCATTTCCGTAGATATGATTCTCTCTGATATTGCAGAGAAATTAGGCTTTCAAGTTGACCATATCCTCGTTTTGCCAAACGGCAAGGGAAATAGTAGCCAGCAGATGGGGGAACATGGACGCGAACCCCTGCGCAAGTGTATTTACGTCTGGAGAAAATCGTGATGTCCTTTCCCCCATACCGAAACCATCTTCAGTCTAGTGATGATCTCGTCACGAGTTATGAAGCCACGCGGGCAGGCTTTGTTGCTCTTGCACTTGAAAAGAACCGTCGCTCTACGCCTTATGTCGCCGAAGCAAGAGCATTGCAAGAAGCCGCATCAAGGGCTAAAACACCTGCTGATTTGCTGACCATCAAAGGCATAGAAGCAGGTCTTCTCACGGCGGCAGGATTATCTGACAAGGCTCTGGTTCATCTACAGCCAGAAGACAAGGCGGAAGCCATCAATGGTCTCATCAAGAATTTCCTTGAACCAGCCGGAGAAAAATTTGTTGAAGAACTGGTGTTCAGATTTCTGCTGACGCGTGGCGACGCGCTTGGCGGTTCAATGCGGAATATTGGCGGCGTTTTAGCGCAGAGAAAACTTACCCGCGCGATTATTTCAACGCTGGTGATAGCCGGTATCAGCTATAGATGGCAGCATTCGAAAACCAAGCAGTGGGTTGATATGACAGACGATGACTCGGAAATTGAGTTGTCTTTGCGTGGATTGAGTTGGGAAAACAAGGGCGAACCGCGCACCTTGATGTACAACTTGACCGTTCCTTTGGTGAAGAACAATGTGGATATGTGTGTATTTAACCTTAATCCTGACGATTTGCAGGATCAGGATAAAGGGTATACATCGGCCGCATCTTATATTGCACTCGGCGAACTTAAAGGGGGAATAGACCCTGCAGGCGCAGACGAGCACTGGAAAACTGCGCGAGCAGCCCTTGACCGTATCCGTGAAGCATTTTCTAAAGCGCAACATTCCCCACATATTTTCTTTATAGGTGCAGCGATTGAGAAGAAAATGGCGGTCGAGATATGGGATCAACTGGAAAAGGGATTGCTCACCAACGCCGCTAATTTGAACGATCCGAATCAAATTGCATCGGTTTCTCGTTGGTTATGCACACTGTAATACAAAGATGGCTGCCCAACAAGCGTTTCCAGCCGACCCGCTCCGCTTCGCTTCGCTCCGCTACGCGGGCGGCTGAAACGCGATCCGTTAGGCGCTGGAAGGGAAATGGAGTTTTGAACCTTGTGAATTGAGCCGCTTTGCCGCGATGTGCGCGCTGTGCGCCTGCGAATGGGATACTGCCTGCCGTGAGGGGCATAGGCGCGGGGTGTCTGGGCGATGTCCGCTTGCCAGCCGTGACGCCCGCCGATGGGAAGGTGAAGGCGGCAGGCAGGGACGGGTGAACTGCCTGGGCTGGCGGATGAACGGTCAACGCGCTGGGCTGGCAAAGGCGCGGGTCAGCAGGCGGGTGGTTGGGTCGTGAGGGCTGGCCTGGCAGGCGGCGGGCTTCGGGTTGGCGACAGCGGCTCGCCTGTCCGTGTGTGTGGCGAGAGGCGGCGCAGGTCGGTTGTGTCGGTTTGCGTGGCAGGCAATCGAGCGGTAGTTGAATCTTGCCTGCAAATTTGCTATGATGTCGGTTAATGTTCTGTGCATTGGTTCTTTGCCAGCCGAGAGAAAGGCGTCTTTGGGGCAGGGTGTCTTGCTCCAGTCCTCGAATGCACCCAACACCGTTTGCAGCGGACAGCGGCTTCGCCGCTTGCGGGTATGCGTCGCAAGCCAGCAAGGTAGTTTTTTGGCGAAGGGGTCTTGCCCGTCCCGCCGCTGCCGCTGAAACCAACCGTTGGCACGCCCCTTGCAAAAAGAAGTTGCAATAAAAATTGGCGGTGAAGCGAGTAAAATTAGCGGTGGATAGAAGGAGTAGAGATATGGCTCTCCAGCAAATTACGATTGAAATTCCAGAAAAGGTGCTTCTTGCAGAAAAGACGGACGCCGAGTCTTTTGGGCGTGAAATCCGCATGTTAGCGGCTGTCAAGTTGTATGAAATGGGCAGGCTTTCTTCTGGGCGTGCCGCCGAACTGGCAGGAATGTCCAGAGTTGAGTTTTTGCTCAATTTGAATCGCTATAAGGTCTTTCCCTTTGCCGCAGAACTGGACGATTTAGAAAACGCTCATGCTTAAAGCCGTCAGCAATACTTCGCCGCTTCTTTATCTGTATCGTATTGGCGGTATTGAGTGGCTCCCCAAATTGTTCGACGAAGTTTGGACGCCCGAAGCCGTCAAGAACGAATTGCAAGCAGGCAGAAGTAAAGGTTACGACGTTCCTGATCCTGATAATTACTCGTGGCTGAATATCGTCAATCCAAAATCTATGCCTTCGGAGTGACTTGCTTTGGATTTGGGCGTTGGCGAAATTGCGGCGATGGCTTTGGCTTTGGAAAATCCAGATAGGGTTATTTTACTGGACGATATGCTTGCCCGTCGAACCGCACAAGTCGCAGGGTTGCAAGTTTGGGGAACGTTAAAGATTTTGCTGGAAGCAAAATCTCATGGCATTATTGAGAAGGTTGAGCCATATGTACTGAAATTGGGTAATTCGGGTATGTGGATTTCTTCTGAAATCAAGGAGCGCATTCTCAAACTGGCAGGCGAGTCTTAAGGTCAAAAGCGTGACACCGCTTGCCAAGAAACAGAAAAGGGCTGATTGTCATCATTTTCTACACCCAATCACTGATTCACTGACATTTCTCCTTGGCCAGGTGTCTTGGTGAGAGGGGCTCGAGCGCCAAGTTGGACAAAACCAACCGCAATTTGGGTAAGCGCGCGGTGGTAAGCGCTAACAAACACCGCCTGAGGAATCGCAGGCCTAGTTGGAAGATGCTGAGTTCGCGGCGCTTGCCGCCTGGGTCGAGTTCGGCCTGGACGCTGTGATCGTGGAGCGCCTGCTCGCCCAATTCGTGACGCCAAAGTGTGGCGATTGCGACCGCCAACAACAGGCGTTCTAGCCGTTGCGGGTCTTGGAGGCGTGTATGTTCCAGGTCAAAGCCGCCCGATTTGTCATCGCGGAAACTCTCTTCAATGCTCATACGCCAACCATATTCACGCAACCGCTGGTTGCAGGCGCGCCGATCGCTCATCACGGCCAGCAATTCCGGCGCCTGACCGCGTGCGCCTTTGGTCCAGGTTACAGAGAGGTTGGCAGGCCAGTCCTGCGACTGGGTGATGGCCGCGTTCCGCCAATAGCAGGCTTCCCCAGGCGGCACACCCGGCGCCGCGATGGACAGGCGGCGGCCATCCTCCAGAGTGATGAGGGTGTTGTTGGCCAGTCGGATGACATAATGCCAACCGACTTCCAGACACAGAGCGGCCCATTCTACATCGCGAAAGCCGCGATCGGCCGGAAACACAACGGCGCCGACGCGTGGGGCCAGGAACTCTGCGGCCCGCTGGATCAATGGACGCAACCGTTCGACGCTGGTCAGCCCTTTGCCCGGCACGACCACCCAGGACAAAGGGATGGCACGACTGCCATGTCGCAAGGAGAGACGGAAAATCTGCAAGCGGTCGCCGAAGACCATGACGCCGTCCAGGATCACCGCCGCCTCTGCGGCTTGCCATCCTTGCAACACCTTCTCCAGCAGGGGACGGTAGAATTGCCAGACATCGACGTACACATTCTTCAACCAACGGCGAATGCGAGCAATCCGCCCTTCCGCTTGCGCCGTGAGGGGCAAGTAAAGGGCAATCTTGCTTAATGCGACCGAACCACTGAGCAGAATCCCGCAGACGATCCACAACCAATTCGAGAGGTGATGGGCGTGTTTGACGTCGACAAGCGGACGAATGGGTTCTTCCATTTTCGAGTGCAATTCATCACAGGCGCTCATTGCTTGGCTCCTTGAAGAAGGGTTATATTCTCAAGTGTGCCAAAGCATGGGCGCTCCCATCAAGGTGTGTCATCAGGCAGCCCAGCCATTGAAATCGACGACTGGCCAGACCTTAACCCGCTGCGCGAGGTGCGTTCGCCGGTAAACGCAGCGACCACCTCAGGTCCATCCGATGCCGGAAGACCGGCCACGAGCGATCCCGAAGGTCATTTCAAGGTTTTGTCAGTGAATCAGACCCAATCACTTCTCTGTCCAGCAGAAAGAAAAAAACTACGCCCTTCGCTTTTTCCGCTCGAAAGGCCTCCTGCTACTCCCTGCTGACTTTTATCAGGAAGAACGATGCGGCTTCCAAAAACATTCAGGCAGCTTGCCAATCGGGGTCTGAGCGGTTGCTCAGCCACCAGTGAAGAAATCACTGAAGCCGCAGCCCAGGTTGCTAAACGGAGACTGCCAGGCATGGCGGAAACTACCAAACGAATCTTCGGACTGCTCCGTTCTTCCCCTCCCAATTATACCTACTACGCCGCTGTTTCATCCGGTTGGAAGGCAGGCCCCGGTCTGCCAGGGAGTGTTGCAGCGGACAGCGGCTTCGCCGCTTCAGGGTATGCACGGCGAGCCAGCGCGGAGAATTCCGGCGACATTGCGCTGGAAGGAGACGCCATCGCCGCTTCCCTCTTCGAGCGCATAAACCGCCCGGATTCCGGTCTGCACGTGCTCATCGGCGCCAAGAAGTTCATGGAAGGGTGGAACTCCTGGCGCGTGGCCAGCATGGGCCTTTTGAACATCGGTCGGCAGGAAGGTTCACAAATCATCCAACTCTTCGGGCGCGGCGTCCGCCTGAAGGGCAAAACCATGAGCCTCAAGCGCAGCGCCGCGCTGGAAGGCGGTCATCTCCAACACCTGCACCTGCTGGAAACGCTCAACATCTTTGCGGTACGCGCGAACTACATGGCGCAATTCCGTGACTATCTGGAGCGCGAAGGGGTGGAGGTCGAACCGCCCATCGAACTTTCGCTTCCTGTCTGGGTCAATGAGGATTTCCTCGAGAAAGGTCTGGTCGTGCCGCGCCCGCCGCAGGACCGCGATTTTACAGCGGAAACCGCGCTTCTGCTGGAACCGGACGCGCGCATCCGCGTGCATGTGGATCTGTCGGTCAAGGTACAGGCGATAGAGAGCACGCGCCTGGGCCTGCACACCGCCGACGTGCGCGGCGGTCGGGCGCAGGCGATTCCCGCCGAAAGCCTGGACTGGGTGGATTGGCAGCAGGCCTATCTCGACGTGCTGGCTTACAAAGCGCGCAAAGGATGGAGCAATCTGGTTATCCAACCGGAGACGCTTCGGCAGATTGTCGAACTAAAGGATAAGGGTGTCCCGGTTTGCACGGTAATTGCCGACGAGCGGGTAATTCGGCCGCAATCGTTCAGAGACCGCGCCCTGCTTCAGCAAGTCGTGACGCAACTCCTTTGCCGCTACGTGGACCGCTTGTATCAGGCGCGCCGCGAGCAATGGGATGAGCAAACCATGGTCTATCGGCCGCTTGACGAAAACGATCCCAACCTGGGTTTCAGGCCGCCAGGCGTGAACGAAAAAAGGGCGGGCTATGTGATCAGAGTGCCGCGCTCGGAGCAGCAGTTGGTCGAAGCGATACAAAAGTTACTCAACGATCAGAAACGCCTGTATCAGCAAGAAAACGCCGGCCTGCCGCGCATCCATTTCGACCGTCACCTCTATCAACCCCTGCTGGTAGATATGCCTGGGAAGGCGCAGATTGCCCCGCCTGGGCTGAAGGAGAGCGAAGCGCGCTTTGTGTGCGACCTGCGCGACTACTGGAACGCCGAAAAGAATACATCGCTGGCGGGCAAAGAAGTCTTCCTGCTGCGCAACCTGAGCCGCGGCAAAGGCATCGGCTTTTTTGAGGAACGCGGCTTTTATCCGGATTTCATCCTGTGGGTGGTGGATCAGGCAACAAAAGCCCAGCGTATTGTCTTCATTGAGCCGCACGGCATGTTCCATGCGAAAGCCTACATCCACGACGAAAAGGCGCGTCTGCACGAGCGGCTGCCCGCGCTGGCAGAGGAAATCGGGAAGCGGAGCAGACGGACCGACATTACACTAGACGCCTTTATTGTGTCGGCAACTCCATACGACGACCTGCATCAGCACTATGACGACGGAACCTGGGATCGCGCCAGGTTTGCTGAGAAGCATATCCTTTTCCAAGAACGTGGACGAGATTACGATTACATGAGAATATTGTTCGGGCAGCGAACCGGCGCGTCCTGCGTCGGTGGTGGTCCTGGGGCGCCTGGCGCCCCCCTCTCCGGCGCGCCGTGCGCCGGTGGAAGCGCCGCCGATACAGGATATTCGGCGGCGCAAGACGCCCTGTAAAGCAGCGCACAGCGCCGTCTCTACCGTCTCCCGCTCCGCCACAGGTCGGTCAGCAACTCGACGAACACGGCAGGCGCTTCGATATTCGGCGAATGCCCGACGCCGGGGATAACCATGAACTGTGCACCGAGCGCCTCGGCGGCGCGGCTCGCCACCGGTTGCGTCACCAGAATATCGTTTTCGCCGGCGATGACCAGTTTCGGACAGGTAATCGCGCGCAGCGCATCTCCCGGCGCCCACTGCGCCAGCGTGTTGATTGCTCCCAGCGCCGCTTCGATCCGCTGCTCATGCCCCTCGGCAACGAGCCGATGCCAGAAGGCATCGTCGGGTGCGGTTGGCGCCAGCGCCTTCAACGCCATTGCAAACAGGTCGAAATTTGTCTTCAGCATCTGCTGGCGCTCCGGCGAATTGGCTTCCGCCGGCATGCCATCGACCCACGGTGGCGCAACTGCCGCCAGCGACAGGACGCGATCTCCGTGATCGAGCGCCAATTGCATCGCCACTCCTGCACCGAGCGAATGCCCCACGAGGTGAAAGCGCTCTAAACCGAGCGCATCGGCAAACGTCAGCGTATCCTGCGCCAGCGCTGCCAGACTGTAGTCGTGGTCCGGTCCCTCAGTCTTTCCACGTCCGCGCATATCGGGAGCAATGCCTCGGTACCCCTCCGGCAACAGGTTCAACGTCGGCTCCCACCATCCGCATGTCGCCCAGTTGCCGTGCAACAGGATCACCGGCTCACCGGCGCCTCGCTCGATGTAGTGAACGTTCAGGTCGCCGGCCATTACGAAAGGCATGATGGCACCTCCAGTTCGACATTCACCTAAATCTTACTCTCACGCCCCTTCCAGTACTCGTCGCGCATGACGCGCTTGAGCGTTTTGCCCGCTGCGCTGCGCGGAAAATCGTCCATGATCACGACCTTCGACACCTTCTGATACCCGGCTTCGACGCGCGCATTGATCCATTCCTTCAACTCCTCTGCCGCTACCAGCCCCGGCGCCTTCAGGATGACCGCTGCCAGCGGCGTTTCGCCCCACTTCTCGCTTGGCACGCCGAAGACTGCCGCCTCGCGCACTGCCGGATGCTGCACGATGATTTCCTCGATGTCGCGCGGAAAGACGTTGATGCCACCAGAAATAATCATGTCTTTCTTACGGTCCACCAGGTAGAGGAATCCATCCTCATCAACATACCCCATATCGCCGCTGTGCAGCCAGCCATCGATGATCGCCTGTGCTGTCAGATCGGGACGCTTGTAGTAACCGCTCATCATCAACGGACCGCGCCCGCAGATTTCGCCAACTTCACCCGGCGGCAACTCACGCTGCTGGTCGTCGATGATCTTGATCTCCATGAACGGTGGCGGCACGCCGACCGACGCGAGTTTCTCTCCCCGGTGGTATTTGTCGAGAATAGTCATGAACCCTTCGGTCAGTCCGTACAGTTCGTAGAGGCGGTTAGGAAAGCGCCGTTCGAGTTCGAGTTTGTGCTCCATGTGCAACGGTGCGCCGACTGAGCCAAGCATTTCGATTGACGGCAGATGCTGCTCATCGAAGTCGGGTTCGTTGAGCAGCGCCACGATTTGCGACGGCACCATCTTAATATGTGTCACCTTCTCGCGTGCTGCGGTCTCGATCAACTCGCGGGCATTGAACGCCTTCATCAGGATGTAGGTTGTTCCCAGGTAGAATGCTGGCATGAGCGTGAGGAAGGCGCCGTTGAACACGAGCGCGCCCGCATGCAGAATAACGCTCTCCGGCACGATGCGGTACGACGACGCAAAAATTGTCCCGTACCCGGCGCGCACCCCGTGCGTGAGCACGATGCCTTTCGGCAAACCGGTCGTGCCGCTGCTGTACATAATGTTGTATGGATCATTGGCGTGGAGATCAATCCCGGTTGGATCGTGCTCTGGCATCGGCGCAACGAGTGCCTGATAATCGCGGTATCCCGGTTGATCGGGAGCATCAATGATCAGGAACCGATCCTGCGCAATCGGCAGATCGCCGCGAACCGAGTCGAGCGCCGGCGCATGCGTTGCATCGGTTACCACCGCGGCACTATCCGAGTCGCGCAAGAGTGATGCCAGCCCCTGACCGCGCAGCAGGGTGCTCATCGGCACCACCACCAGACCGGTCTTTGCCGCTGCCCAGTAGACTTCGAGCAACTCCATGCAGTTCGGCAGCACTGTCGCAATCTTGTCGCCTTTGGCCAGCCCCAGGTTCAGGAGCGCATGCGCGACTTTGTTGACCCGCGCATTAAACTCGCAATAGGTCAGCCGCACATCACCGACGATCACCGCAGTGTGATTGGGACGATAGCGCGCATGGCGCGAAAGCAATCCGCCAATGTGCATAGCGCCTCCGCTTCCTTTGTTCAACTTTGAACTCATACCAATTACCTGTGACCATCCGGCATGGTCACCCCGAGCAGAGCGAGGGGCCTGGCGCGAACCCGCTCGGATTCCTCGCTGCGCTCGGAATGACCAGCATGCGGCATCTTCAATCGTTGGTATCACATGTGATGATCCACGAAGGACGCGCAGGAGCACGAAGGAGGGTCAGGCGCCTGCGCCGGTGGGCAAGGATGCCCTTCGCAGGCGCCCGGTCGCAGCCCCTATCCACACCGCTCCGTCCTTCGTGTCTCCTGGTGTTCTTCGAGGACGCAACGATCCCCGAAGGACGCGCCTGCGCCGGTGGGCAAGGACGCCCTTCGCAGGCGCCCGGTCGCAGCCCCTATCCACACCGCTCCGTCCTTCGTGTCTCCTGGTGTTCTTCGAGGACGCAACGATCCCCGAAGGACGCGCCTGCGCCGGTGGGCAAGGATGCCCTTCGCAGGCGCCCGGTCGCAGCCCCTATCCACACCGCTCCGTCCTTCGTGTCTCCTGGTGTTCTTCGAGGACGCAACGATCCCCGAAGGACGCGCCTGCGCCGGTGGGCAAGGACGCCCTTCGCAGGCGCCCGGTCGCAGCCCCTATCCACACCGCTCCGTCCTTCGTGTCTCCTGGTGTTCTTCGAGGACGCAACGATCCCCGAAGGACGCGCCTGCGCCGGTGGGCAAGGACGCCCTTCGCAGGCGCCCGGTCGCAGCCCCTATCCACACCGCTCCGTCCTTCGTGTCTCCTGGTGTTCTTCGAGGACGCAACGATCCCCGAAGGACGCGCCTGCGCCGGTGGGCAAGGACGCCCTTCGCAGGCGCTCGGTCGCAGCCCCTATCCACACCGCTCCGTCCTTCGTGTCTCTTGGTGTTCTTCGTGGACGCAAACTTCAACCTTCAACGACAAACTCCCGTCGCAATGCGCGTTTATCGATTTTGCCCGCACCGGTGCGCGGCAGGGCATCCACGACGATGACACGTTTCGGGATTTTGTACCGCGCCAACCGGTCGCGGCAGTAGTCGAGAATCTGCCGCTCAATGTCGGTTATCTGCTGTCGAGACGCCTCGTGCAGTACGACGACCGCCCACCCTACCTCGCCCCATGTTGCATCCGGTGCGCCGATCAGCGCAACTTCCAGCACTGCCGGATGCCCGGCAATCACTGCTTCCACCTCAGCCGGGTAGATGTTTTCGCCACCCGAAATGATAACATCCTTCAGGCGTCCGACGATGGTGTAGCATCCCTCTTCGTCACGCCGCGCCAGGTCGCCGGTGCGCAACCAGCCATCGACGATTGTTGCCGCAGTTTCCGCCGGTCGCCGCCAGTAACCTGCGCAAACGTGCGCCCCACGAATCTGCAACTCGCCGACTTCTCCGGGTGCGCACGGCTCGCCGCGCTCATTCACCAATCGCAGGTCGATATGCGGTAACGGATAGCCGACTGACCCCGCCTTGTGTTCGATGTCATCATCAGGTAGCCAGAACGTATTCGGTCCGGCTTCGGTCAACCCATACCCGGTGCGGAAGGGCACCCCCCGGCGGCGGAAGGTCTCGAAGACCGGCGGCGGGCATGGCGCGCCGCCGCTGATCATCCAGCGCACTCGTGAGAAATCTGCCGTCTCCCAGCGCGGATGGCGCTGGAGCGCCAGGAACATCGTCGGCACGCCGAAATAGATGGTAACGCCCTGCTGTTCAATCAGATCGAACACCTGATCTGGATCGAATTGGCGGCATACAATCGACATACCGCCGATATGCGCCAGTGGCGCTGTGAACACATTCAGCCCGCCGGTGTGAAATAACGGCGCGTTGAGGATGGTCACATCATCGGGGCGCAACCCCCATCCGGCGACGGTGTTGACCACATTGAAGAAGACATTGCCGTGCGTCAGGATCGCGCCCTTTGGCAATCCCGTTGTGCCGCCGGTGTAGCAGATGATCCAGGGAGTATCCGCCGTGAGATCGACCGCCTGAAGCGGCGTATCGGGGTATGCGTCGCGTTCGGCAAAAACGGGGTCGCCAGGATCGGCGCGGCAGTCGGCATCGAGTGCAATGCCTGGAGTCACGATCCCGGCACTGCGCAGCGCGCGCACCTGTTCGACGAAATCCGGTCCGTAAATCAGAAGCGCCGGTTCGGCATCGGCGATCAGTCCGGCAAGTTCCGTTGGTGTGAGCCGCCAGTTGAGGTTCTGGAGAATGGCGCCGAGTTTACCGCAGGCGAACCAGATATCCAGATAGGCGACGCAATTCATCGCCAGCACCGCCACCCGGTCGCCAGGCTGTACTCCAAACCGTCCAGCGAGGAATCGAGCAGTGCGACTGACATTCGTATGCCACAGGCGAAACGTGATCGGTCGAAGGTTATCAGCGGCGTCCAGGAGTGCAATCCTGTGCGGCGTTAGATCGGCTCGCCGCGCCAGCCAATCTCCGATGTACATCGCCCCCTCCTTGGACCGTCACAGCAGATTTGGTGAACCACAGAGACACAGAGAACACAGAGGGAACCACGTTCGTATGGTTCAAGCAGCCCGCTTGACCCTACTTATACCAATGACGATTGACGATGCCGCATGCGTGTCATTCCGAGCCCTTCGCTTCGCTCAGGGTAAACGCAGCGCGGAATCGAAGCGGGTCGCGCACGACCCCTCGCGCTGCTCGGGGTGACCATGCCGGATGGTCACAGGTCATTGGTATTACTCACTGTCCCACGTTCAACATGCACCGCTTTCCTTCACGCAACCCCTGACTCCATCCCTCTTGCCTCGCCACCAATGCGAGATACATCTCGCGCGACGCGATGGTCGGGTCCCTCGCCTCACGCCTCTCGCCCCCTCCTCGGACCGTCACAGCAGATTTGGTGAACCACAGAGACACAGAGAACACAGAGGGAACCACGTTCGTATGGTTCAAGCAGCCCGCTTGACCCTACTTACTCGCTGTCCCACGTTCAATATGCACCGCTTTCCTTCACGCAACCCCTGACTTCACCCCTCACCCCTCACCCCTCACCCCTCTCACCTCTCGCCTCTCACCTCTCACCTCTCACCTCTCGCCTTCAACCTTCCCGTCCTGAAACCCGCGCATACACCTTCAGCGCCCGCTCGACGACATTCTCAACGGTGAACCCATACTGCTGGAACACAACCTGATACGGCGCTGAAGCTCCGAACGTCTCCACGCTGATACAGGCGCCCTGATCGCCGACCCAGCGTTCCCACCCCTGCGCCACACCCGCCTCAATCGCCAGCCGCGCGCGAACATCCGGCGGCAACACGCTCTCGCGATATTCCTGGGGTTGCAAGGCAAACAATTCCCATGACGGAAAACTGACCACGCGCGCCGCTACACCGTGTTCCCGCAGCGCCGCCTGCGCTGCGAGCGCCAGCGCTACCTCCGAACCGCTCGCCATCAGAATGATGTGCAGCGTCTCTTCTTCAGCGTCGCATAACACATATGCGCCGCGCCGCACATTTTCGGCAGGCGCCAGCGCCGACCGGTCGAACACCGGCAATTTCTGCCGGCTCAAGATCAGCGCTGTGGGACCATCGGCGCGTTCGAGGGCGATCTGCCAGGCGATCACCGTTTCGTTCGCATCGGCAGGACGGATGACCCACAGGTTCGGAATGGCGCGTAGCGCCGCCAGATGCTCGACCGGTTGGTGCGTTGGACCGTCTTCCCCCAGACCAATACTATCGTGGGTAAAGACATAGACGACCGGATGATGCGACAACGCCGCCAGGCGAATGGCGCCGCGCATATAATCCGAAAAGACCAGGAACGTCCCGCCATATGGCCTGACACCGCCGTGCGCCGCCATGCCATTGAGGATCGCCCCCATCGCATGCTCGCGCACACCGAACCAGATCACCCGCCCGGTGCGGCAGTTTGCCTGAAAACTCGTCGTTGTCGCATACGGCGTTTTGGTGCTTTCCGAGAGATCGGCAGACCCGCCGATCATCCAGGGAATTGCCTCATACAGCGCCTGGATCGTCTTCCCGGACGCCTCGCGCGTCGCCAGGTCGCCGCCGGTCGGGCTGAACGTCGGCAGGCGCTCTATCCAGCCTTCCGGCAGCGTTCCCGCCAGCGCCTGGCGCAACCCGCGCGCTTCGGTCGGATATGCTGCGGCATACGCCTCGAAGCGCGCCTGCCAGTCGCTGCGCAGGGCAGCGCCGCGTTCCCGCGCCAGACGCATCAATGCGTGAACCTCTTCTGGCACGAAGAATGCGGCATCCGGATTCCACCCCAACGCCTGTTTCGTGGCGCGCACGCCTTCGGCGCCGAGCGGGCTGCCATGCACCTTGCTCGTGCCGGCCAGCGGGCTGCCATAGCCAATGATCGTGCGCACTGCAATCAGTGATGGTCGATCCGTCACAGCCTGCGCCTCGCGGATCGCCGCCTCGATGGCATCGAGGTCATTGCCATCGGGAACGCGCGCCGTATGCCAGCCATACGCCGCGAAGCGCAGCAACACATCCTCAGTGAACGCCAGGCTGGTCGGACCATCGAGCGAAATATGGTTGTCGTCGTACAGGTAGATCAACTTGCCCAGCTTCAAATGCCCTGCGAGCGACGCCGCCTCGGCAGCCACCCCCTCCATCAGATCGCCATCGCTGACAATCGCATACGTGTAATGATCAAAGAGCGTATGACCGGGACGGTTGTACGTCGCAGCCAGAAATGCCTCGGCAAGCGCCATGCCCACGCCATTCCCAAACCCCTGACCCAATGGACCGGTGCTCACCTCGACCCCTGGCGTCAGATGGCGTTCCGGATGCCCGGGCGTTTTCGATCCCCACTGACGGAAGCGCCGCAGTTCATCGAGCGAGAGGTCGAAGCCGGTCAGGTGCAGCAGACTGTAGAGGAGCATCGAGCCGTGACCGGCGGAAAGAACGAAGCGATCACGGTCGGGCCAGGACGGATCGACCGGATCGAAACGCAAAAAGCGTGTCCACAGCACATACGCCATCGGCGCTGCGCCCAGCGGCATACCGGGATGCCCGGAATTGGCAGCCTGTACGGCATCGATTGCAAGCGTGCGAATCGTATTGATAGCAAGCCGGTCAAGATCGGTGTATGAAGATGTCATAATCATTTTTCAAAGAAGGCGCGACCCGTTTTGTGTCACCTGCCCTGCTGCCAGGCTTTCCAATCCGCCAGGAAACGTTCGATCCCAATATCGGTCAGCGGATGGCGCATACTCTGCTCAAGCACCTTGAACGGGCACGTGGCAATATCCGCGCCTGCCAGCGCCGCCTCGACGATATGGCGCGGGTGACGGATCGATGCCGCCAGCACCAGCGTCGAAATGTTGTGCGCTCGGTAGATTTGCACAATCTCGCGGATCAGACTCATGCCATCGACCCCTACATCGTCGACACGCCCGACGAACGGGCTGATGATGAAGGCGCCGGCGCGCGCCGCCATGAGCGCCTGCACCGCGTTGAAGCAGAGTGTCACGTTGCAGCGGATGCCATCACGCGCCAGGCGTGAGACCGCTTTCAACCCTTCGGTCGTGCTTGGCACCTTGACCACGACATTCGGATGCCAGGTTGCGAACTCGCGCCCCTCGCGCACCATGCCGTCCGCGTCGAGCGAGGTCGCCTCGGCGCTGATGGGACCATCAACGAGACTTGCAATCTCCTGAATGGTCGCCTTGAAATCGGCGCCCTTTTCCTTTGCCATAAGCGATGGGTTTGTCGTAACGCCGCTGAGCACGCCCCAACTGGCAGCGGTGCGAATTTCGTCCAGATTGGCGGTATCGAGATAGATCTGCATGGTCCACTCCTTACTGTTCCTGGTTCCTGGTTCTCGGTTCTCGGTTCTTGGTTCTCGGTTCTTGGTTCTCGGTTCTCGGTTCTCACAGATTATAGCACGGCATCGACAGGACAGGTACTAGTGCAAAATAGTCCTTGAAGATGTGCGACTTTTGTGCTATCTTACCATATGCACATTATAATAGGCCGTTATGCACAGAAGGCTGGTGGAATGTGAAAGAACCCCTCGACTCCTTCCTGGCCACGGCCCACGAGTCGCAGACCTCTCCGCGCAATCACGTTCGTGTCCATCGTCCTGTTGCCGAACCGGCGTCCGAGACTGTCGAACGAATACTTGAGCGTACTGTCGGCGATCACGATCTCTTCGATCACCACGCCGACCCGTGTCATGCCCTCCACGAGCAGGACGACGACTCGCTGGATCACGATCTCGACGCCGATGTTGACGGCATAGGAGTCGATGATCCGGTCCGGGTCTACCTCCGTGAGATCGGACGGGTCAACCTGTTGACTGCACAGGAAGAGATCATGCTGGCGCAACAGGTCGAACGCGGCGAGCAGGCGAACGAACGGTTGCAGAATGGCGATTACACTCCGGTTGAACGCCTCCAACTTCACCGCTGGGTTCAGGAAGGTCAGGCGGCGCGCGAGCGCCTCATCCAGGCGAACCTGCGCCTGGTCGTATCCATTGCCAAAAAGTACCTTGGGCGCGGTATGTCCCTGCTCGACCTGATCCAGGAGGGCAACATCGGTTTAATGCGCGCCACCGAAAAGTTCGATTATCGCAAAGGGTACAAGTTTTCGACGTATGCCACGTGGTGGATCCGCCAGGCGATCACGCGCGTGATCGCCGATCAGAGTCGCACGATCCGCCTGCCGGTGCACGTTGGCGAAACGATCAATCGGGTGATGCGCACCAGCAACCGCATCCAGCAGACGACCGGGCGCGACCCGACGCCGGACGAAATCGCGCTTGAACTCGGCATTCCGGTTGAGAAGGTGCGGCGGGTGCTGGAAGCCGCGCGCCAGACGATCTCGCTCGAAACTCCGATTGGCCCAGAAGGGGATTCGGTGCTGGCGGATTTCATCGAGGATGGCAAGGGCGCGACGCCGATGGAAAGCGCATCGAGCCATATTCTGCGCGAACAGATCGACAGTGCGCTCGAGAAGTTGCCCGAACGCGAACGCCGCATCATTCAGTTGCGCTATGGGTTGTACGATGGGCACTACCGCACTCTGGAAGAGGTCGGGCGCGAGTTTGGCATCACTCGCGAGCGCATTCGTCAGATCGAGGCGCGTGTGCTGCGCAAGTTGCGCCATCCGCACTATGGGCGCGGTTTGCGTGGTTATCTCGAATAACGCCGCCACGGCAAGCGGCGCTCCCCGGCGCACTGCATTCGCCGCTTGCCGTACCTTCCCCTCCTATGAACGCGATTGAAACCTGTGATCTGACCCGCGCCTTTGGCGAGCGCGTTGTGGTTGAGCGCCTGACACTCGCAGCGCCGCGCGGCGCGGTGTTTGGCTTTCTTGGTCCAAATGGCGCCGGGAAGACTACCACAGTGCGCATGCTGGCGGCATTGATCGCACCAACCTCCGGCAGTGCGGTGGTGGCAGGGTATCGTCTCGGCGAAGACGATCAGATGATCCGGCGTCATGTCGGGTTGCTCACTGAAAGCCCTGGATTGTATGATCGCCTTAGCGCGCGCCAGAATCTGATCTTCTTTGCGCGCCTCTACGATCTCGATACACCCCGCGCCGGGATGCAAACGGAGCGGTACCTGCGCATGCTTGGGCTGTGGGAACGGTGCGATGATCCGGTCGGCAGTTTTTCAAAGGGTATGCGACAGAAACTGGCCATTGCGCGCGCCCTGCTGCACGAACCACAGATTATCTTTCTCGACGAGCCAACCGCCGGTCTCGACCCGGAAGCTGCGCGCACCGTGCGTGAGTTCATCAAGGAGTTGCGCGCCGAGGGACGGACCATTTTCCTGACGACTCATAATCTTCCAGAAGCTGACGAGTTGTGCGATTTGATCGCCGTCTTTCGCATACGTCTTCTGCGTATTGGCGCCCCTGCGGCCTTGCGCGCTGAACTGTTCGGCGCTGGCGTGCGCATCCGTATTGCAGGCGCCGCCGAATCTTTCATGGACGCAGTGCGCGCCCTTCCGTTCGTTCACGCCGCCGCCGCTGACGGTGACGCGCTGAACGTCTCGCTCGACAACCCCGATGAGCACAACCCGATCCTGGTGCGCGCGCTGATCGATGCCGGCGCCGCTATCCGGTATGTCGAACCGCGTGAACCTACGCTGGAAGACGTCTATCTGCAACTGGTGCGCGAAGGAGAACCGCAGGAGCAGACATATGCGTAAAGCGCTCATCATTCTGGAGAAAGAATGGCTCGAACTGCGCAGTGAACGCACCCTATGGATGACGATCCTGATCCCGCCCTTGCTGCTGACGATTCTGCCCATCGTGGCGGTGTATCTGATTGGCGTCACACCCGATGAGGACACCGCTCAACTCGGCGCCATCGTCGCCGATCCGTCGCTTGCCGGGTTACCGGAACCAGAGTTGGGACAGGCAGTGATGGGGAAGCAGTTTGGGTCGATGTTTCTATTGATGCCGTTGCTCATTCCCTCGGCAATCGCCTCGTACAGTATTGTTGGCGAGAAGACACGTCGCACGCTGGAACCGCTTCTGGCAGCGCCGATTGAGACATGGGAACTGTTACTTGGCAAATGCCTGGCTTCCCTTGTCCCATCCATGCTGATCAGTTGGGGATGTGCATTGATATTCGTCCTGGCGCTGCGCCTGGTCGTCCTCAGTGATCGGGTGTACCAGGTCATCCTTGAGGGTGGGTGGTGGGTGCTGCTGCTGCTCGGCTCACCGTCGCTGGCATTGCTCATGGTTGCAGCGACCGTCGCGGTTTCGGGGCGGGTCAATGATCCGCGCACCGCACAGCAAGTTGCAGCCGTTGTGGTTGTGCCGATCCTGGCGCTTTTCGTGGCGCAGTTGCTCGGTGTGGTGGTGCTGACGCCGTTGCTGGCGTTCATTGCGAGCGCGGCGCTGGCATTCCTGGCAGCACTCGCCTTTGCCGGCGCCATTGCTCTGTTTGAACGTGAAAATATCTTAACCCGCTGGACTTCCTGACCCCGCTTTCCCCTCTTTACGTCTGGCGCAAGAGTCGTTATACTGCACACAGTACGGAGAAACATGGTACTACTATGCGACTCATACGCCGACTTGCCGAACGCGCCCACGAAGAGAACGTTCATCCGCGCCGCATCCTGATTGCGGACGATGATCCGTCGATTGGCACGCTGATTCAGGTGACGTTGAAAGATCCGCGTTACGAGATCGTTGCGGTGAAGAACGGGCTGGAAGCACTGAAAGCGTTTGACGAATCAAAGTTCGACGTGGTCATCCTCGACGTTATGATGCCGTATGTCGATGGTTTTGAGGCGTGCCAGCGCATTCGCGAGCGCTCCGATGTTCCGATCATCATCCTGACTGCTCGCGATGGTACTGACGATATTGTGCATGGTTTCGAACTCGGGGCCGACGATTACATCACCAAGCCGTTCAAGACCGCCGAGTTGATTGCGCGCGTCGATGCCATTCTGAGGCGTGTCGAGGGGTACAAGCATCGTGTTGCGCCGCCGATCGTTCGCGTGGGCGAGATCGAAATCGACGAACCGCGCCACCGCGTGACAGTACGCGGCAAGGAAGTCAACCTGACGCCGATGGAATTCGAGTTGCTCTACTTCCTTGCCGCCAACGCTGGCCATGTGTTCGATCGCGAAACCCTCTTTCGCGAAGTCTGGGGGTACGACTATGTCGGCGAGACGAACCTGGTGGATGTCTGCGTGCGCCGGCTGCGCGAGAAAGTCGAATCTGAACCTTCGCGTCCGCGTCTGATCCTGACGGTGCGTGGCGTCGGCTACAAAATGGCGGAAGCGTAATACCAATTCCCTGTGAACATCCGGCATGGTCCACCCCGAGCGGCGCGAGGGGTCGTGCATGACCCGCTCAGATTCCGCGCTGCGTTTACCCTGAGCGAAGCGAAGGGCTCGGAAGACACGCATGCGGCATCGTCAATCGTCATTGGTATAATTCCGTCGCTACGTCCCGCGCATCAGGCTCAACAAGCCGCGTCGCCCCTTCATACCCGGCAAAGCGTTCTTCCCGGATTTCTTTTCGCCCGAATGCTGGAGTGAAATCAGGTTTGCGCTGTCGCCGGCCACATACGCCGCCAGGCGCAGCAGACTCTGGCTTGCCCAACTGTGCGGCTGCGCCATGACAATTGGCACGCCGCGGTTGATGCTGTGCGTGATCGGTTGTCCTTCACTCGGAATGTTGGCGCCGACCGGGTAGCGCAGGTGCTTTTGCACATCGTGCAACGCAATGCCGTTAACGCTTGGGAAGCGGTTGAGCACCAGCGTGATCCGTCCCCGCGTCAGTTCATTGCGCGTGAGATACTCCAGAAAGCCCTTCGTATTGCGCAACGCCGGAACTTCCGGCGTGGTGACGACCAGCACATCGTCTGCTCTCTGGAGCAGGGTTTCGGTGACTTCATCGAGGAATGACCAGGTATCGCATACCACATAGGTGTGACGCCCCAGCAGACCCTGCAACACCGCAATCATCGCCTCGCCTGAGATGTCGCCGGCTGCTTCAAGTTCGTGCGGCGCCAGCAATACCTTGACGCCGGAACTGTGTGTCTGTAGCACTTTCTCGAAGAGCGTATCATCGAGCTCGCCAGCATGCAGTACCAGATCGTGCAGGGTGTGGCGCGACCAGATATTCAACTGAACACCGACATCGCCAAACTGCAACCCTATGTCGGCGAGCGCAACGCTGGTGTTCGTCACCTGGCGCAGCGCAACCGCCAGATTGGTGGCGATGGTCGTGGCGCCAACTCCGCCTTTTGGCGCCACGACAACCACCAACCGCCCTGCTTGCCGATCACCTGTCGAGGCGGCGCGAACGGCGCGATTACGTTCCGCTGTTACCACCGAACGGATGCTGTTCATGATGTCAGCATGGTGAATCGGACGACTGATGACATCACGCGCACCGGCCATCACCAATCGCCGCAACGTGGGCACATCTGCCGATGGAGTGACAGCAATGCAGTGCGTGGCAGGAACATGGGTGAAGATTTGCCGGATCGCCGCTTCAACCTGATCGACGTCACGATCCACAATGACTAGATCGGGACGGCTCTGCCGGGCAAGAAGGACGCCGGCAGCCACACTGCCCACGCGATCAAGATGCTCAATCTCCGCCTCGCGCGCCAGACGATTGATCCACTCCTGATCGAGTTGATCGGGTGATGTGATCACAATAAGACGAATCGCTCTGGTCATCGCCGACATTACCCTTTCTTCTCTGCACGCGCGCGTTTGATTGGCGCTCCCTCGTATAACGGCTGGCTGCGCCGTTTGGTCACGCATGTTGGATAACACCTTTTTCACATCGCGTTCATATTCTGTCCAGAGTCATGAGATAAAGTAGTACCCACGACAACGGTCCATCTATTGGTACTTTGGTCATCATCTCTGCTTGTGGTTTGCCTGATATGATAAGAGCAGCATGAGGCTAACATCCCTACAAGCGTCGTCACAGGAGGCGTCTCATGCGCCATCCCGCCATGTTCAGTGCGCGTCTTGCCGGCGTCCTGGTGATCGCGCTGATTGCGTTCTTGACGCCCGTTCGTTTGGCGCTGCCGCAATCATCCCTGAACTTCACGCAAACGAAACTGACTGCCGCTGATGCCGCTCAGTACGATTATTTCGGTCTGTCAGTCGCGCTTGCAGGTGACACGGCAATCGTTGGCGCCTACGGCAAGTCGGACCTGGCGCCCAACGCTGGCGCCGCCTACGCTTTTGCCCGCAGCACTGCATCCTGGGTGCAGCAGGCGCGTCTTGGCATATCCGATGTTCTGGCAGGCGCGTACCTCGGCGCAGTAGTGGCGACCGATGGCGTGCAGACAGCGGTGGGAGCGCCGTATGCCGGCATTGATGCGCAGGATGCCGGCGCGGTTTATCTCTTCTCGAACGCTAGCTGGCAACGCCAGGCGATCATCACTCCCGCTGATCCTGAATCACCGGCGCAGTTTGGCGGCGCTATCGCAATCGGTCAGAACACGCTGATCGTTGGTGCGCCGTTGCACGACTCCTACGGCAGGGATGCTGGCGCGGTCTATGTCTTCGCCTTCGATGGCGTTGCGTGGGTGCAACGCCAGAAACTGATCGGCGCCGATGTTGTTCCTGGCGACCGCTTCGGCAGCGCACTGGCGCTGAGCGATGGCTGGCTTGCGGTCAGCGCGCCACTGCATGGCGCGGGTGGGGCGGTCTATCTCTTCGAATTCGATGGCGTTGCCTGGGTGCAGCGGCACAAAGTGTCCGCTGGCGACACGATTGCCGGAGATCGCTTCGGCAGCGCACTGGCGTTGAACAATGGCTGGCTTGCGGTTGGGGCGCCATTGCATCGCGTTACCGGCAGTTTCAGCGGAGCCGTCTATCTTTTTGAGTTTAACGGCGCGTCCTGGCCGCAGCGCCAGAAGTTCGTAGCAAGCGATACGGTCGCCAGCGATCGCTTCGGTAGCGCACTGGCGCTTTCCGGTCAGCGACTCGTCGTCGGAGCGCCATTGCATAGTGCGAACGGACCTGCCAGTGGCGCAGTCTATGTGTTCGACCGTAGCGGCGCAACCTGGATCGAACGCGCAAAACTGATCGGCAGCGACACCGATAGCGGTGATCGCCTCGGTTGGTCGGTTGACATCGATGGCAATACCATTATTGCCGGGGCGTATGGCGATGCGCTCTTTGGTCCGGCAACCGGTGCAGCGTATGTTTTTGTCGATGTGACCGGTGCAGGGGCAACCAATACGCCGTTACCGATCGTCACCGCCACGCCAACGGCGACGGCCACGCCAACGGCGACGGCCACGCCAACGGCGACGGCCACGCCAACGGCGACGGCCACGCCAACGGCGACGGCGACGGCCACGAACACGGCCACGGCGACGCCAACGGCGACGGCCACTGCCACGAACACGGCGACGGCGACGGCCACACCAACGGCGAGCCACACGGCGACGGCAACGGCAACGGCGACGTCCACTGCCACGAACACGGCGACGCCAACGCCAACGGCGACGCCAACGGCAACGGCGACAGCCACGAACACGGCAACGGCGACGGCCACTCCTGTGCCGACGGCCACACCGACGGCCACGCCAACGGCCACTCCTGCGCCGACGGCCACACCGACGGCCACACCGACGGCGAGCCACACGGCAACGGCGACGTCCACTGCCACGAACACGGCGACGCCAACGGCGACGCCAACGGCGACGGCCACTGCCACGAACACGGCCACGGCGACGGCCACTGCCACGAACACGGCGACGGCGACGCCAACGGCGACGGCGACGCCAACGGCGACGGCAACGGCAACGGCGACGGCGACGGCGACGCCCACACCAATGGCGACGGCCACACCGTCACCGACGGCAACCGTCACGCCTGTAATCCTGCGTCCGTTTCTCGCATGTGTTGCGCGGCGCGCACCGGCAGGTTATGTCGCGCTCTTCGGCTACGAGGTGCAAGGTGATGCGTCTGTGCAGGTTCCAATCGGCGCCGACAATCGCTTCAATCGCTATCGAGAGAACCTTGGGCAGCCGACGACCTTCGAGCCAGGGAAGCGCAGAGTTGCATTTGCGGTGGTTTTCGATGGTCTGCCGCTCACATGGTCGCTGAATGGGCAGACAGTCACGGCTCATGCGAATTATCCGATCCGCTGTGGCAGCGATGCCGTGCTCCGTATTCAGCCCATTCTGGAATGCACGCTGCCCGATGGCAATGGCGCTTCGATTGCGCGGTTCGGCTATCGGAACGATAACGCCTTCAATGTTGCCGTGCCCGTTTGGTGGCAGAATTTCTTTGTTCCGCGACCGATCCAACGCGGCCAGCCAATCGTATTTGCGCCCGGTCGTCATCGGAATGTTTTCTCAACCGGTTTCTCACAGGGGGCGTTGGTGTGGCTCCTCGATGGACGGATCGCGGTAGCGACCGACTCGCCGGTGCAGGCGTGCCGGTTCAACTGACGCGGCAGCGATACCACCATGCCAGCGCAATTGCCAGACCCGGCAACGCCACGAGCGCGGCAGTGACGGCGTTGTTGGTGACGACAAGGGCAAGGAGCGCTGCCAGCGGAGGGATCGCGAATAGCAGGGCGCGTGGCGCTTCAGGAACCAGGAATCCGACGGTCTCTTTTGGACGTTTGTCGGTGCGGAGGGCGCCATACCGCGGTCTGATCGCGTCGGATCGCTCCTCTCCTGTGAAGGCTTCTGGCGGCAGCGGCGCACCCGGAATCGGGCGCTCCCGCGCTTCGGCGAGGAACGCTGCGCACCAATCGCGCCCGTCGCGCCGACTCTCAAAGAGATGGTAGGCAGCGCGCTGGAGATACGCCGGATGCCCGGCGCTGATACTGGCGAGAACCCGCAGTTCACCTGGTGTGAAACTGACATTCGTGCCTTCGAGATATGTCTCTGCAAACAGGCGCACTTCCGCAGGCGCAAATGAACCCAGGCGCACGCTCACAAACCGTTCACTGAGAAGCGGCATCTCCCCTGCCGCAGCCACCACCAGAATCAACCGCCCGCCGCGCGCAATGCGCGCCAGCGTGTCGAGCAACGTTTCACCCCAACCTGCGCGTATAGCCCGGTGCGCATCATCCAGGCAGAGGAGCACCGGCGTCTCCTGTTCGAGCAACGCCACTTCCAGCGCCGACGGCGTCGAACCCGGCACGCCCAGCGCCTGAAGCACCGTCTGATAGACATCCTCTGGCGTTGCCGCCTCATGAAGCGCCAGATAGAAGGACGGGAGCAGCGGTTCTTCAAGGTGAACCGCCGCTGATGCCGTGATGTGCGTCAGCAGCGATGATTTGCCGATGCTTGCCGGACCGGTGACCATCACCGGACGGCGGACTTCGATGGCGTCGAAAATGAGCGACAGTTCGCGCCAGCGCCCGGCGAAGCGCGTGGCGTCGGTAATGCGCGCGCGCTGGACGAAGGGGTTTTCCAGCGGCGCATCGGCATACGATGTTGCGCCAGAAGTCACAGAATGAACACTCTCCAGTCAGCCAGCGCGCGCGTTGCGACGCTCACTCCTATCGTACCATATTCAGGGGATGGTTTGGGGGCGGATGTGCGGGATACGTCATTCCAGCACCCCTCCGATGTGCAGACAGGCGCGGACGTCTTGGTTCTTCCACCCACCAGGTGTGTATACATACGCAAGCACTCCTTCCCTCCGATGTGCAAACAGGCGCGGACGTCTTGGTTCTTATGTATTCAACGCGTCGTTCGTCTCTTGATGGCGGGCGATGATGTCATCAATCGACGGGTATCAATCCAAGGTTCTGTGCAGCCCGCACGTAAGCCTGAAAGGTCTCTTCGTCGAACAGGACGAAGCGCACCAGCCTGATCTCAGAATGGCTCTGCACCACATCCCGGCACGTCGCCAGGGCAATCGGCGCGGCCTCGTCGAGCGGGTAGCCGTAGATTCCGGTACTGATCGACGGGAACGCGATGTGCTGTAACCCGTGTTGTTCTGCCAGCAGCAGCGACGAGCGGTACGCCGATGCGAGGAGTTCGGCGTCGCGCGGGTTGCCGCTGTAGCGCGGACCAACAGCGTGAATGACATGGCGCGCTTTGAGATGGTATCCGGCAGTGATGCGCGCCTCTCCTGTGGGACAGCCGCCGATACGCGCACACGCTTCTGCGAGTTCTGGTCCGGCGGCGCGATGGATCGCGCCAGATACTCCGCCTCCCGGCGCGAGCGTTTCGTTGGCTGCGTTGACAATCGCATCGACGTCCTGCTCGACAATGTTGCCGCGGATCAGCTCCAGAGTTGCAAGACCAATCTTGAATTGCATCATTTGGCCTCCTTTTGAGTCCAGGCATTGAGATGGGACACGGATTCGCGCGGATGGGACGGATGGCGGCGGATCGAGGTGACGAGCACTGCGCGCATCGGTCTCGCACCGTGCGTATCCGGGTTCGGATGCGCCAACCGAACCGAGCGAGCGCTGGCGTGGAGATGGGACACGGATTCGCGCGAATAGGGCGGATGGCGGCGGATCGAGGTGACGAGCACTGCGCGCATCGGTCTCGCACCATGCGCATCCGGGTTCGGATGCGCCAACCGACGACCGGCGCGCCCGACAGCCAGCATTGCCAGATGCACTGTTGGGATTGCGCCCTGTACCTCCTTTCAGGCTTGTCGCTGCACCGAACGTGTGCTATAGTGATCGTCGTGCGGGCGTAGCTCAGTGGATAGAGCAGCGGTCTTCTAAACCGTTGGTCGGGCGTTCGAGTCGCCCCGCCCGCGCCACTCCTCGTCAGTATCCCCGATAATGCAGCAGGTGCTCCTCGTATTCCGCCACAACGTCAAACCCGAGGCGACGGTAGCAGGCGATTGCGGCAGTGTTGTCCGCACGCACATTCAAACCGATGAGATCGACGGTGCGCAGCAGCGAACGACAGAGCGCCGCAGTTGCCATTGTCGCCAGCCCACGACTGCGAGCTGATGGCAGGGTGGTGATATTGCCCAATGCCGCAACCCGTTGCTCCATTGAGTAGACATGCACCCCGGCGACGCTGAGCAGCACGCCGTCGGCATCGCGCACGCCGAAGTATTGACCGGTCTCCAGCATGCGCGGGTCGAACCAGTTTCCCGGATAACTGCGCGCGTAGAGCGCCTGGAGTTCATCGGTTGCCGCCGATGTCAGGCGTTCAACCACACTGGTGTCGATGCCCGCAAGACGATCCGGGTTTGTCAGCGCCATCTTCAGGTGTGGACCGTGAGGTTCGAGGATGTAGTGCGAGGTGAGCGCATCGCGCGCTTCGGGCGACAGGTGCGCGTAGAAGTGTGGCGGAAGCAGTGGCATCGCCTGAGCCAGCAATGCCGCGAGTGCCGTCGCCGGTGGGGGCGCCATCGCCAGGAGAACGGGAAGATCGCCTCCGGTGTAGAGCAGCGCCAGCGCCTGGATGTGGTCGCCTTCCCGCAAGCCATACCAGATGGTGCGGGACCAGAAGAAATCGTCGAGATCGCCCAACTCGTAAACATGCAACGCCGGATTCCGGCGCAGATAGGTTTCAATGGTGCGTTTGTCGTGAAGGATGAGCGCTGCCATAGCCTCAGGCGTATCCAGAAGTGCTGCTTGCTCTATGATGCCAATGACGATTGACGATGCCGCATGCTGGTCATTCCGAGCCCTTCGCTTCGCTCAGGGTAAACGCAGCGCGGAATCGGCGCGGGTCGCGCACGACCCCCTCGCGCTGCTTGGGGGGACTATGCCGGATGTGCACCGGTCATTGGTATGACATAGTGTAAACGTCCCATCGCCGATCTGCAACTCTTAGCCGTTCGCTGAAAGTCTGCGCGAATCGACCCTCAGCGGCACGGGCAATGAGAGACGCTCTCGTTGTCAAGAACCCGGCGTGCCATATTTGTTGATCGACTCACTGCCACGCATCTCGACGACACACAGATCGAGACGTTGCACCGCAACGTCTCGACCGGAACTCGTACCCTTGCACCTTCCCGCCTTCAACGTTCGCGCGTTCAATGTTCAACGCGCAACGACTTCCCGCCTTCCACCTTTCCTAGATTGCCTTCAACCCCTTCACCAGATGCGCAAGATCGGCGGGACGCTCGTCGGTGTATTCGAACCCTGGGAAGCCGCCCCAGCGGAAACAGGTGCGCAGGTAATCAACGAACGTCGTGTGGTGCGGCTCGTCGCGCACCGGCGCATCGGCTGCCGGGTTCGGCAGAATAATCCGGTACACCACCACCGACCGGTGGGGAGCGCTGGCAATATCGGTCTTATGGTAGTAATCCGGCGCAAGCGGCGCGTGGTAGGGTCCCATCGCCTCTCTGCCAAATTCGCGGCACGCCTCGCGCCAGATGCTGTACTCTTCCAACGCCATGTCGATCGGGTCAACCACCATTGGATCGGTGTAGGAGTACTCCGCCCATTGTGGATGGTATCCGATGAAGTTGACCGATCCGACGATTTCGTACCATGCCCGCAGGGCGAGCGGCATTGGTCCGACGCGGCGCTCAAGTTCTTCGATGCAGCGATGAACGTCGGGACGTGGCGGCCTGACCGCTTCAGCCGGGAAGGCGAAGCGGTAGCCAATGCGCTCGAGCCGTGCCCGCAGCACCTCAACATTGTCTCTGGCGCGCCGCATTGTTTCGCGCGCAACCGCCAGCGCGTCGGAGAAGAGCGGTTCATTGCGAATGCGCTCGCCAGCCGCCATCATTTCGTTCCAGACCTGTTCGTGTTGTCCCTTGCGGTATCGTTCGAGCCAGGTTGCCATGGTCTCTACCTCCTTTGAGGCAGACTGCAACTGCGCTGCGTATCGTTCCAGGCAGGCGCGATCAGCGATACGTGAAGGGGCGGGTCGAAGACTGAGACGATGGGGATGCGCCGGGTACGCCATTGTACGGGAGAGCCTTCTGCGCCGTTGCAGTCCTCCCTGTGCTGCTTGTTTAATCATGATACCCTATCGGTTCCAGGCTTGCGGAAAGATCCGATCGCCAAACGTGGCAGTTTCTTGCTGGAAAAGGGCGAGCGTTCAGCGAAACGGTTCAGGGCGCTGAGCCTGTGGTCTGAACGTGCCTGGACCCTTTCGCAGTATCGCCGGAAGTCGCGTCGCTGCAACCGGGCGATCAGCGCGTAGCACAAAAACGGATGCAGCAGATGGTTCAGCAGCGGCGCGTATGGAGCGCGCGGGAGCAGGCCCGACACTGCGCCTGCACAAACAGCGACATTGTGGATGAGCGCGAGGATGCTCCAGATGATGATGACACGCGGGAGAACGTAACCGCTCATAGAGATCAGGACTCTGCCAGGATGTCGTGCGAACATGCCATTCCCGTGCAGATCAAAGCAATGCGTCTGGAAGGCGCGACAGTCTGCGCCAGGCACGGGCGGAAAGTTGTCGCGCGGCTGGGGCAGGCTCAGGTAGTTCAGCCATATCATGCCGCTAAGCATGACAACAGTGACCAGGATCAATCCCATCCATCTCTGCCTCTGTCAAAAGTCAGATATGAGTCTGGCGGTTCGACAGATGATCCACAGAACGCTTTATGCTATGGTCATACCAATGACGCTTGACGATGCCGCATGCTGGTCATTCCGAGCGCAGCGACGGGTCATTCCGCGCGCAGCGACGGGTCATTCCGCGCGCAGCGCGGAATCTGCGCGGGACGCGCACGACCCCTCGCGCGGCGTGGGGTGACCATGCCGGATGGTCACAGGGCATTGGTATGAGAGGCGAGAGGCGAGAGGTGAGAGGTGAGAGGTGAGAGGTGAGAGGCGAGAGGTGAGAGGTGAGAGGCGAGAGGCGAGAGGCGAGAGGCGAGAGGCGAGAGGTGAGAGGTGAGAGGTGAGAGGCGAGAGGCGAGAGGCGAGAGGTGATACCAATGATGCTTGACGATGCCGCATGCTGGTCATTCCGAGCGCAGCGACGGGTCATTCCGCGCGCAGCGAGGAATCTGCGCGGGACGCGCACGACCCCGCGCGCTGCTCGGGGTGACCATGCCGGATGGTCACAGGGCATTGGTATAAAAGCGGCAAGACATAGTCGCACGGCGAAAGGAGGGCGCGATGGAACCGCGTGTTTCAAGGAATGCAATGATCATCGGCATGCTGCTCGTGTTCTTTGGGGTGCTGAGCCTGTTGCAGAACGTTGGCGTGCTGAGTTTCCTGAGTGCACTGATGTGGGCTGTAGCGTTCGGGGCAGGCGGCGCCGTTTTTCTCTACGTCTTTTTGAAGAGCGATGCCGGTTGGTGGGCGTCCATTCCCGCAGGCGCACTGTTGGGGATTGCGATGACGATTGGCGCTGAGGAACTGCTCCCCTGGCTGCCAGACGGTTTTACAGGCGCCATCTTCCTCGGCATGCTGAGCCTGGGGTTCCTGTCAATTGTCCTGATGAATCATACTCGTTGGTGGGCGCTTATTCCGGGAGGCGCGCTGCTCAGTGTTGCTGCAACTGCGGCATTTTCCGAGGTGCTGCCCGATCAGGCGGTTGGCGGCGTCCTGTTCCTTGGTCTGGCGGCGACATTTGCGATCCTGGCGCTGCTACAAACGACGCCAGGCATGCGCTGGATGTTCGTTCCTGCCGCCGTGCTCGGCACAATGGGCCTGCTGCTGATGACGTCGGCGCACCTGGCTGGATTCCTGTGGCCACTGGTGCTGATCAGCATCGGCATTGCGCTTCTGTTCGGCAGCCGCCAGCGCGAGATCTATCGTTAGAGGGTTTTCACATCTGTAAATCTGTAATACCAATGACGCTTGACGATGCCGCATGCTGGTCATTCCGAGCCCTTCGCTTCGCTCAGGGTAAACGCAGCGAGGAATCTGAGCGGGTCGTGCACGACCCCTCGCGCTGCTCGGGGTGACAACGCCGGATGTTCACGGGTCATTGGTATAAAAGCGGCAATACATAGTCGCACGGCGAAAGGAGGGCGCAGAAGATGCCGCATGCGTGTCATTCCGAGCGCAGCCATGCTTGTCATTCCGAGCCCTTCGCTTCGCTCAGGGTAAACGCAGCGAGGAATCTGAGCGGGTCGTGCACGACCCCTCGCGCTGCTCGGGGTGACAACGCCGGATGTTCACGGGTCATTGGTATAACAGAACACGGATGCACACGAGACGAATGTACACGGACTGGGTGGCATACTGTGTGTCGTAGACGGACAGAAATCGTTCGCCCTGGACGCTATCGCTTGAGCAATCCGCGCCACAAGCGCGAGGTTTGCGGCTCATAGCGGATTAATGTCTCAAAGAGAGCAAGCGCTGCCGCTGCCCGCGCCGGAGAGACGCACACGATTATCAATGCCTGATCGCGCGCAATCGCGCGGTCAGTTCTTTTTGCATCACCACAGTCGTGCGCTGTGTCGCCAGGGCATCGCGCGTCACAACCGGCGCTGATTGACCGAGCGCGTGGTAAAACGCAGTCATCATCGGTTCGATCTGCGCAAAGCTCACTATCCAGACCGCCTGGAAACGACGGGATGCGCGGTAGGGCGCGCACCGATCCTCATCGTAAGCGACAAGCGCCGCTGCGATCGTTGGTCCCCAAGCAATGACCGTCCATTCGTGCACGAGGGGCCACTCCGCTGCCAGAGCAATCGTTGTGACGCCTGGCACGTCGGGCGGCGGCTCATCGGGAAACCCCAGCACAAATGCCTGTGACAACTGTGGCGCAAAGCGGTGATAGCGATGCGCCTGACGGCGGTAATGGGAGAAGCGCTGGAATGTTGCGATCAGGCACGTCTCCGGTGCTGCGGCGGCATAGTCTTCGATCAGGTAACTCAGCGCCAGCATCATGCTGCGGCTGTGCAGGGTCTTCTTCTGATCCTGGAAGAATGCTGCGAAACTGAAAGCGCTGAGGGTGTCGATATAGGATGGGTCGAGTGAAAGCGCATGAGTTGATCGCATAGGATAAACGCCTCCTGGGAGAGTCGATACATGGACGGTGAAGACACGTGGTATGAGGCGTCGGCGCCCTGTTGGTGCATTCGCCATCGGTTATGCTCACGTTGTGGAATCTCCAATCGGCTTGCACATCATCGGCGAGGGCTGCAACCGACAGCAGCTCGATGAGCGTCAATCCCGCTTCATCGCATTCCCACGTGCATATCATTGGCGGGAGGCTGCAACCGGCAGCAGGGAGATTGCTTCGCTCGCAACAACGTTGGTTCCTCGATTATTCAGATACACTCTCAAATTATACAATGATCCCATTAGAAGAAGATTAACACAGAGACCCGATGCATCGACTTGCCGGCATGCTCGGTGCGACAGAGAGACGTAGAGCAAGGTTGCACACCTCTGGTATAATGTCGCATTCATACGTTCTGCCGGGAGGCGCAGCGCCAATGGCAGACTGTTCGTGCAAGGAGGAGGCGTTGTGACGATCAAGTCCGACCGCTGGATACAGGTAATGGCGCGCGAATATGGTATGATCGAGCCGTTTGTTGCCGAACAGGTGCGCGGTGGTATCATTTCATATGGGTTATCGTCCTACGGCTACGACATGCGCGTCGCCGATGAGTTCAAGGTGTTCACGAATGTGTTCAACACCCTGGTGGACCCCAAGCACTTCGATCCACGCTCCTTCGTTGATATTCGCGGCGACTACTGCGACATTCCGCCGAACTCATTCGCGTTGGCGCGCTCGGTCGAATACTTCCGCATTCCGCGCAATGTGCTCTGCATCGTGTTGGGGAAAAGCACCATCGCTCGCTGCGGCATCATTGTGAATGTGACGCCGCTTGAGCCAGAGTGGTGCGGGTACGTGACCATCGAAATCTCGAATACGACGCCATTGCCTGCGCGCATCTATGCCAACGAAGGGATTGCGCAGGTGCTATTCCTGGAAAGCGACGAACCGCCGCTTGTGTCGTATGCCGATAAAGCGGGCAAATATCAGAATCAGACGGGGGTTGTGCCGCCGCGATTGTAGCCATCTTGCTGAAATGGCGCGCCCGCATCGCGCGGGAGATCGAGAACCACCACGCTCAGGCGCTATCGACCGGATATGCGGCGCCCTCCTTTGACAGCCCAAAATCTTAGAGAGTAGTCACGGTGACGGGATTATCTTCGTGGCGCGGACAATGATGTCGCGGATCTGATGGTATCCGACGCGCATCTGCGCTTCATGGGGAGGGAACCAGGCGACGGCGCTGATCCCCTCTTCCGCTTCTGGCACAGCGTCCCCACCGTCGGCGTGCATCAGGAAAAAGTCAACGCGCTTCCGATACGGCTTGCTTTTCTTCTGAACCATATACGTAACACTTCCGACAAACGCCCCCAACTCACCGGTCATCCCAGTCTCTTCGCGCACCTCGCGCACCGCCGCTTCTGCGGCGCTCTCGCCGTCGTCGAGGTGACCTTTGGGCAGCGTCCATTTGCCATACTGGTCGTGGATCAACAGAATGAGCGGCTGCCCGCGTTCGTCGTAGCGATAGACGACACATCCCGCCGCGTCAGGCTGATCGTTCATCAGGAAATCCCTTCGTCCTGCTGCGTCGTCTACTGACCAAAGAAGAGACGTTGCACCCATTGTTCGAGGCTCAGCGCCCACTGCGCCAATGGCGTGCGCTGCGCCCACTCGCTCAGCGCGGTCAGTTGCCCGGTTGCCAGCAGCAATCCCATGATGACCAGCAGCGCCCCGCTGATCAGGCTGGTGGTGTGCAGGTGCAGTTGATAGCCACCGATGCTCAGGCTGAACCCGCGCCCGCGCAGCGCCTTCCAGAACGGCGAACCGGCGCCAAGGCGACTGAAAAAGGTTGCCACAATGATCAATGGCGTGCCGAGACCAAGCGCATAAATGAACGAGAGCACCGCCCCTTGCAAAATAGCGATGCCCTGCGTTGCCAGCAATGTGAGTAATGCCCCCAGGATCGGACCGACGCACGCCGTCCATCCAAGCGCAAAGGTCGCGCCATACAGGTACGAGCCGGCAATGCTTGCCGAAGGACGCGACAGGAGTTGCACGCCGCTGAACCCTTTTCCCAGCATGCTCAGGAGTCCAAAGACGATAACGATCAATCCGCCGATGAAGGTCAGCGCCTCAAGATTGCGAAACAGCGCCTGACTGAGCGCCGTCGCCGTCGCACCGAGCAGCACCATGGTCGTCGCCAACCCCAGGAAGAACGCGATGGTCATGACCACGATCCGCTCGCGCTGCGCCTGAAATGTGAAGGCGAAGTAGGCGGGCAGAATTGGCAAGGTACAGGGGGACAGAAAACTGAACACACCGGCAAGAAACGCCGCCGGCGCCAGAATGAGCATGCTGGCGCCGCGTGGCGCCACCGGACTGCTGCTTCCCTGACTCAGAATGGCGAGCACTGCAAGCGCCAGCGCAATGCCAAGACCAACAAACAAGGCGCGCCAGGGGAATCGCGTCGCCGATGGCGCGGTTGCCGGGTTGGTGTTTTGAACAGACATAAGGCAACTCCGTTATCGATTGAGCCAGGCGTCAATTGCGCGAGCGACTTCCTGACCGTTCTTGATCGCCAGGTGGATGCGCCCTAGCCCGACAGCGTAGTCGCCCGCAAAGAACAATCCGGTCTGCGTGCTATTGAGCATGTCCGCCTTTGCGACTCCATCCGGCAAAGCATAGCGCCATCCCTGACGATCATACCACATTGGACGGCGGAGATCCTCCTCAAGCACCATGCTGACCATCTCTATCACGGCGGATGCCAGTTCTTCGGCCGGTGCATCCCACTGTTGCAAACTAAAATGACCGGACATTTGAACGATCAACAGGCTGTGTCCAGGCGGGCAGCGTTCCGTGCCCTTCGTGTGTTCGAGCGCCAGCCACGCCACCGGATGTTGCCGATCAACATTAACCAGCGCATAGAACGGTCGCTCAATCGGTCGGTCATACGCCAGAGTCAGCGTCAGGCAGCGTCGATACGGCACGCGGATCAGTTCTCGCACCAGCGCGTCGCGCAATGTCGGATCGAACTCGCTCATTGCCAGGATTTCCGCCGTCTGCGGCGCCGGCGGCGTCAGCAGCACCGCGTCGGCGGTTCCGGCATGCGCGCCGTTGGCATCAAACAGCATCCAGCGCTCTGTCCCCGTTTCGTGGCGCAGCGCAGCAATCCGTATTTCCCGCCGCACATCGAGTCCGGCGGCAAGCAGTTTTCCCAACTGATTGAGACCGGCGGCATAGAACCGGGAGGGTTCGGCATTGAGCGTTGGATCGCCTTCGACGATCGTGCCATCGGCATGGAAGACATACACCGGTTGTGTGATATGGCGCAATCCTTCAGTTGGAAGCCCGGTGTGCAACAGGCGATCCATGTCTTCGTCCTGCGCTTTGATGACCTGTGCGCCATGGTCGAACACGAACCCGTTGCGTCGGCGCGTCGCCACACGCCCGCCAACGCCGCGACTCTTCTCGTATATTGTGATGGAGAGATCAGGATGTCGCTGACGAAGTTCGCGCGCCGCGCTGAGACCGGCCATTCCCGCACCAATGATTGCCAGATGCACGATTTTCCTCCTTTTCAAGAATCCTACCACAAGAATGGGATCTGTGCAGGTGAGGCGCGAGGTGCGAGAGGAGAGGCGAGAGGGTTTGCAAGGAGAGGCGTTGCACCGCAACGTCTTGCAATGTTGAAGGTTGAACGTTGCGCGAGGCGAGAAACCCGGTTCCTGGTTCTCAGAATCCCTTACCCCCGTTTGCGATACTCCCTCTGAAAGTGGTACTATACCCGGTGTGGCCGTCCTGTCGATTCGATGAGTGAGGGAGCCGTATGACGGTCGAAGCGCACGCCGATTCGTTGAGAATAACCCACAGTGACGGGCTGGAAGTCGATCTCGCGCCGCTTCAGGCTCTCTGGACGGAGGAGCAGTATCTGCGTCTTACCGAACAGACCAACCACCTGATCGAGTTTGTCGACGGTTCTATCGAGGTGCTGCCGATGCCCACCAGCCGCCATCAGACGATGCTGCTCCTCCTGTATGAACGACTAAAAGCGGCAGTGCAGCCAACGGGAGGAAAAGTGCTGGCGGCGCCGCTGCGGTTGCGCCTGCGACCTGGCAAGTTTTGTGAACCTGATATTGTGTTGTTGCAGTCTGCCGACGATCCGCGTTATCAGGACGCCTTCTGGCTCGGCGCCGATCTCGTGGTTGAAGTCGTCAGTCCCGACCAACCGGAGCGAGATACCAGAGAGAAAGTGCGCGACTATGCCGAGGCAGGCATCCCCGAATACTGGATTGTCAATCCGCTCGATGAGACGGTGACGGTGTTGGCGCTTGCAGGAGAAGCGTACACGCCGCACGGCGTCTTTCGTCGAGGTCAGCGCGCGCTTTCAAAATTGCTCGACGGTTTCGGCGTCGCAGTGGATGATATTTTCGATGTGCAATAGCGAGGAATAGGTATGCGCTATAGACTGTTAACGCTTCTCGTAGCGACGCTGTTGATCGCTGCATGCGGTCAACAGCAATCGGTTCGCTCTGGCAGTCCGGTGACGCCGGTTTTTGCTTTTACCGAAGCGGTTGTCGGTCCGAACCGCATTGCGCTCGGGCTGGTGCGCAACGGTTCTCCGGTCAATGATCCGGGGGCGAAGATCCACCTGCGCTTTTTTGACCTGAACGACACGAGTTCACCGGTCAAAATCGAGACGGATGCGGTTTATTACGGACAGGGATTGCCAGCCGCGATCTATGTCGCCTATCCGACGTTCGACCGGGCTGGCAATTGGGGGATAGAAGTGCAGACCACCCTCAGCGGTCAGTCGGAACCGAACGTTGCGCGATTGCGCCTCGAGGTCAAGGAGCGTTCAGAAGTTCCAAATGTGGGTGATCGGGCGATTTCGGTGAAGACGCCAACCGTCCGCGATGTGCCGGATCCGTCGCGCCTGTCGTCGGGGCGCGTCGAAGACCTTTCGATGTACCAGATCAGCCTCGACGAAGCGTTGCAGAATGGCAAGCCGACGGCGCTGCTCTTCGCCACACCTGCCTTCTGCCGCACCGCAGTGTGCGCCCCAAGCCTGAGCGTGATGCAGCAGTTGCAGAAAATCTATGGCGACCGCATCAATTTTATCCACGTCGAGGTGTTTCGCTACCCGTTCCGCGAGTCGTTTGAGGCGCAGACGGCGGTGTTCCAGAAACTGTCGCAGGAAGGGCGCGCTCCACGACCGGAAGAGCGCAATGTGGGGCTTTCCGACCCAATGATTGCTTGGGGGTTGCAGTCGGAACCATGGTTGTATCTGATCGACGCGAATGGCGTCATCGTCGCGCGGTATGAGGGCGGCATCACCCGCGAGGAAATGACCCCGGCGCTGGAGAACCTGATCGCCGGTAAACCGCCGCAGGACGGCAGATGATGGTTCAGAGCGCGGTTTCACCTGCCGTTGGAACCACAGAGGCGCAGAGGGCGCAGAGGCATATGTGCGCCTTCGCGCCTGCCGCCGTCGCCCCGGCAACGTGCGCCGGGAACCACAGAGGCGCAGAGGGCGCAGAGGCACGTGTGCGTCTTCGCGCCTGCCGCCGTCGCCCCGGCAACGTGCGCCGGGAACCACAGAGGCGCAGAGGGCGCAGAGGCATATGTGCGCCTTCGCGCCTGCCGCCGTCGCCCCGGCAACGTGCGCCGGGAACCACAGAGGCGCAGAGGGCGCAGAGGCACGTGTGCGCCTTCGCGCCTGCCGCCGTCGCCCCGGCAACGTGCGCCGGGAACCACAGAGGCGCAGAGGGCGCAGAGGCATATGTGCGCCTTCGCGCCTGCCGCCGTCGCCCCGGCAACGTGCGCCGGGAACCACAGAGGCGCAGAGGGCGCAGAGGCACGTGTGCGTCTTCGCGCCTGCCGCCGTCGCGCCGGCAACGTGCGCCGGGAACCACAGAGGCACAGAGGGCGCAGAGGCACGTGTGCGCCTTCGCGCCTGCCGCCGTCGCCCCGGCAACGTGCGCCGGGAACCACAGAGGCGCAGAGGGCGCAGAGGCACGTGTGCGTGCGCCTGCCGCCGTCGCCCCGGCAACGTGCGCCGGTGCGGTGCAATGCCGTGCAACGTCGTTACGTGGGACGTTCGCACGTTCAATGTTCAACGTGCATTCCCGCTTCCTGTACAAACGCCTGGAACACCCGCGCCCACCGCGGATCGGCGCCGTTCCATAGCATCTCTGGGTGGCACTGCACCCCTATGACCCATTCTGACGATTCCAGTTCGACCGCCTCGATAATGCCGTCGGGGGCGCGGGCAGTCACGCGCAGCGTTGGCGCAACGTCGCGGAGCGCCTGGTGATGAAGCGTGTTGACCGGCGCCTCGGTGACGCCGAGCAGGTCTGCCAGGCGCGAGTCGCGCTCGATGACGATGGGATGCGCCAGGTATGTCATATCCTTCCGATCGGTCGACTCGTTGTGGTTCAGCGCGCCTTCCACTTCGGAAGGGATGTCCTGGTACAGGGTCCCGCCAAGCGCCACATTCAGCAGTTGAATTCCACGACAGATCGCCAGCACCGGTTTTCCATCGCGCAATGCCCGTTGTGTCAACGTGATCTCGACATCGTCCTGCAAGGGATCGGGATCACCCAGTTTCGGGTGACGCGGAGCGCCGTAGCGTGCGGGATCGATATCCTCGCCGCCGGCCAGGAGCAAGCCGTCGATCTGCCGGTAGAGCCGGTCCAGCACCTCGGCGTTCGTCGTGAGATGGATAAGCATTGGTGCGCCTCCGGCTGCCTCGATTGCGTGGAGGTACTCGATAACGTTCCCGTAGATTTTGGGAAACCAGGCGTCGTTTTGGGCAAAGTGCGCGATGCCCAGCAAGCAGGGAACGCCGATGATCGGTCGGTGCGCGTGAGACACAGGGAACTCCTTGTCACTGTTTCTTTACAGACGTATCGTATCATACCAATTCCCTGTGACCATCCGGCATGGTCACCCCGAGCAGCGCGAGGGGTCGTGCGCGACCCGCGCCGATTCCTCGCTGCGTTTACCCTGAGCGAAGCGAAGGGCTCGGAATGACCAGTCGCTGCGCTCGGAATGACCAGTCGCTGCGCTCGGAATGACAAGTCGCTGCGCTCGGAATGACACGCATGCGTCATCTTCAATCGTCATTGGTATAACGTCGCGACCGCCCCGCCTTCAACGTTCAACCTTCCCACCTGCAACTCCTCACGCATCTCGCCCCGATTTGACACCCATACCGGCGACGGCTATGATCGATACACTGTGCATCGAAGGAGCAAACCATGCGCCTGGTCACCTTTCAGTTTATCGACAGGCAACCGCGTGTCGGGGTAGTGATTGGCGACACCATCATCGACCTGGCAGCTGCCGCGCCGCTGGTGTTCGACGATCCGCCTCCGCCTCCCTGGCGCCTGCTCGATGTGCTGGAAGGAATGCCGGATGGGATGGGTCTCGATGGGGCGGCAGAAATTGTGGCGGCGGTGATCGATCAGATCGGCGGCGCCGATGACGAGGGAATGGAAACGTCACGGTATGGACCGTTGACGATTGGTGGTGTCGAGATGCTCATCCCGCTCGATGAAGCGCACCTGCTGGCGCCGCTGCCCCGACCCCCAAGTCTGCGTTGCTTCGAGGCGAGCGAGCGGCATATGGCTGCGCTTGCCCGTCTGCATGGCGGTGGCATGCCGTACTACTGGTACGAACGCCCAATCTTCGCGTTCGGCAACCATGCTGCTATCTACGGTCCCGACGCGAAGATACCGCTGCCGCGCACCACAGCGTTCGATTACGAACTCGAAGTCGCGTGTGTTATTGGTCGTGCAGGGCGCGATATTCCTCTCGATGAGGCGAATGATTACATTGCCGGGTACGTGTTGCTCAACGATTGGACGGCGCGTGACGTTCAGCACGAAGAACTGATCGCAGGGTTCGCTTTCAGCAAAAGCAAGGATGCCGCCACATCGCTCGGACCCTGGCTTGCCACACCGGATGAACTGGATGAGTACACCCTTGATGGCGGGCATTTCAATCTCACATTGATCGCTCGTGTCAATGGCATCGAACAGTCACGCGGCAACCTCCGCGATCTGGCGTACACCTTTGCGCAGATGGCTGCTGCTGCTTCGCAGGATTGCACCCTCTATCCCGGCGACATCATTGCCTGTGGCGCGATCGGCGGCTCGCTCCTCGAGGCGACTGATGGGCAGGGTCCGTGGATCGAACCCGATGATCTGGTCGAACTTGAAGCCGCCGGTCTCGGCGTTCTCCGAAACCGCATTGTTGTGCGAGACTTCCTGCGTGCGTGACGTACCGCGCTTCACCTGGTTCTCTCTCCTCATAATCGCCCTGGCAGCGCTGCTGGTTGCTATGGGTGCGACTGTTGTCGCCGCTCCGCCACTCTGCGACATTGGCGCTGGCGAGGATGTCGGTTGCGCCCGCGGTTTCGAGACGCGCGAAGGCGATGGGTATGGGTCGTTTCGCTGGACGGATGGGCACGCCGGTGTGACGCTTGCCGCTGCCGGGTATGGTGGTCTGTACATCGTTGATGTGGTCATGGCGGCGCCCCGTCCACCCTATGCGCCGTCACCGTCTGTCACACTCTTGATCGCCGGCGTGTCGGTTGAGGTCGCGCCAGCAGATGCGACCCGGCGCTACCGCTTTCTGCATCCGCCCGGTTTTCCATCCGGGGATGCCATTCGCCTGACGATCCAGAGCGATACCTGGAAGCCCGCCGACGATCGCCGCAATCTTGGCGTTCTTGTGTATCTGGCGCGCGCCAGGCCGCTGGGTGCACCGGCGCTGCCGTCGGTGCAGCATACTCTGGCGCTGCTGGCGATTGGTCTTGCGGCTGTGCGTGTCGGGCGTCGTGTGGCGCACCCTGCAAGACAAACCGCCATCTCGCTGACAATGATTGGGGTGTGTGGCGCGCTCTGGGGCTGGCTGCCGACGCAAATCGCGCCATTCCTGCCGATCTACGCGCTTTTGCTGGGGAGCGCAGCGCTGCTGTTCGCTCGCGCAGAACGTCGCGCGCCGCCACAACAACCAGTAACCTGGCGAGAACCTGCGTGGCTGGCGGCGCTCGGCGGGGTGGCGCTCGATGCACTCGTTGTCGCAGGCATTGCGCGTGGGGCGTGGGTTGTGCCGGTCATCGGAGCGCAGGCGGCGCTCGTCGTGTGGGGAACATGGAGTGCTGTCGGACGCCTCTGGTCGCTCACCGATCTGCTGAGAATCGCGCTGGCGGTTCGCCTGCTGGCGTTGGCCTCACGATTGCTCAGCGGCGAGATCGGCAGTGACCCAGATGTTGAACTCTTCTACAACTACGGGCGCGCCACGCTGGAACTCGGTCTGCCCATTGTCGAGTATCCGTCTGGCGCTCTGATACCCTGGGCATTGCTGGCGCTGCCTGGCAGCCGCGAACTCTTCGCGCTGGCATTGCCGCTCGTTAACACCGCCGCCGATCTGGTCATCGTCTGGGCAATCTGGCAGATCGGTGCGCAGCGCCGTGCAACGGAAGCAGGTGACAATGCTGCGGCGCCGGCGTGCTTCTATGCACTGTCGCCGCTTTTGCTCCCCTTTTGGCACGGCAAGTACGACGCGCTGCCAACGGCGTTGCTGGCGCTTGGGTTGGTGGCATTCGCGCATCGACGCATGGGTTGGAGCGGTGGAGCGCTTGGCATCGGCGGTGCGTTGAAATGGACCCCCTGGCTGGCGGCGTTCGCGCTGGCGCTTGGACTGGAGCGGGCGCGTTCCCGCCATCCGTTTGCGCTGTTGGCGTTTGCGGCTGGCGGATTCATTGCAGTGGCAGCAACATCGATCCCATTTGCGCTGATCGACTGGCGCCGCTTTCTGGCGCCGTACACGCTCCAGGGTGGGCGCGCCATCACCGGTGAAAGCCTCTGGTTCCTGGCGCTCCTGATCAGTACGCCGGAGCACCGGTTGCGCCTGCCGGCGCCGTGGGGTGCAGTCGAGACCGGACAATGGTTCCTGGGAGTCGCTGTTGCCGTTCAAGGAGCGATGCTGGCAGGCTTAATGCTCAGCGCACTCCGATCACCGTTACCGGCGTGGCGTCTCATCGCGCTGGCGGCGTTAATGCCAGCCGCTTTCCTGCTGCTCAACCGGGTCTTTAGTCCACAGTACATGGTCACAATAACCGTAGCGGCGCTGATCGCCAGCGCCGCCGTTGGTGCTCCTCCACATGCTATCCGAAGGATTATTCTGTTGTTGGCCATTGCTCAGGCTGCCAATCTCCTGGTCTGGCCCAACACCGTTTCCTGGTGGACCCTGGCGTCGGCAATCATGTTCGTGACCACCCTGAGCGCGCTGGGGTTGCTCGTTCTGATGGCGCACGACGCGCCATCGTTAGCGTCCTGCTTCCATCGCTACAGGAAACGCCCCGATCTGGAGCATCATCGCTGAACCATCGTAGCTCCACCATGCTTCCGCGATCTTGCCCTCCACAAACCGCTCAATCGTTACTCCGTGGAGCGTGACGGCATTGTAACTTGGCGGAATCGATCCGTAGAAACCTGTGTGCGTTCCTGTCCATTTCCAGCGCACCACCACGCGGTCGTGTTCGGCGATCAGGTCTTCGATTGTCATGTGCATGTCCGGGAATGCGATGCGCAGACGCTCTATCCAGCGTTTGAGCGCCTTGGCGTTGCGCACCTGGTGCGCAGACGGATCGTGATTGACAAATCCGGGAGCAAACACCTCGTCGATAACATCGAGCCGACCCTGGTTCCACACGGCTTCGGCGACATAGCGCGCGATTGCGCGATTTGTCTCGATACGCATTGGGAAAGCCTCCTTAAACTTGTGCTGACGTTGCACGTCGGCGACATTGCCGATGTTTCGTATGCGCATCATTGCGTCTCTGCCAGCCGTACAGCGTTGCCAGGGGGGTGGCGAAACGCTGCGATGCGGCGCGTCCCGCATCAGTTGTGTCAGAGGCGATTACACGTGAGGGATGACCTGCCGCGTTCAAGGCGGAGTCATCCCTCTACCATTGTATGATACTCCATGATCCAGCAGTTTGGGTAGAGGCGTCTTGACGAAATGTAATGTTTTCGCAACCATTGCGCTCTAGAGACGTTTTGCGCTCCAGGATGAGTAGCCTGATTGCGATGGGGAGTGTGAACGTATGCTCTGGATCGATGACGCCCTGATGATTCTTTTGATTGGTGCGATTGTTGCCGAAAGGCGTTCTGCAATCTCCGTTCTACCAGGCGGCAGGGTTCGAGGCGACCTGTGATACAATGCGCGGAACCTGATCGATCAGGCGAGCGGCAAGGGGCGAGAAGGGGGCAGGTTGAACGTGAAAGAGGGAGTTGAGCGTCTTATACCAATTCCCTGTGACCATCCGGCATGGTCACCCCGATCAGCGCGAGGGGTCGTGCGCGACCCGCGCCGATTCCTCGCTGCGTTTACCCTGAGCGAAGCGAAGGGCTCGGAATGACACGCATGCGGCATCTTTAATCGTCATTGGTATTAAAGGAGAGCGGCGCGCGTCAGGAGCATGGTGAGCGAGAGTGCGCGGAGAGATACGGATCACAACGGATTCTTACGGAAGGAACTCGCAGTCGTTCTCAGTTTCCGGCTCCTGGTTCTCGGTTCTCAGTGCTCAGTTCTCGGACATCGTCGTGAAACATCTTCTTCCGCTCCTCATCGTTCTACTCGCCACCTCCTGTTCCGTGCCGCAGCAATCGCCTGTTGAGACGCCACAGTCGTCACCTGCGCCGATTGCAACCGTTCTGCCGACCGCCGATGTGTTTGCCGATTACTGGGGGCGCTCCGGCGGCGAGGCAGCCCTGGGAAGAGCGATTGGTGCGCCAATCCTGCTCGACGGGGCGCCGACGCAGGTCTATCAGCGCGGTATGATAGCGCTGCTTCCAGAAGGTCCGTCTGCACGTCCATTGCCGCCGGGATGGGCGGATGGTCCGCCGTCCGATCTTGCGCGCCTGCCCGTCTCGTCGTGGCGCGCTATGCTGATGGCGCCGTCGGGCGCGACGCCGCTGACGCCGCTTCGCGTTCAGGTGTCTGTTGCAGGCTACACCGGGCGCGCAGCACTGCACCTCTATGATGGGCGCGCGCGCCTGATCGGGCGTTGGGATGTTGTCGTGGCGAATGGCGTGGGGGGTGTGGAGGTGGCGCCAGGAGGCGCGCTCGGCGTCCACAGCGCTCTGCTGATCATCGACGGCGCAATTGCCGGCGGTGCAAGCCGTCTGTACACCCTCGACGCCGAGACCACGCTGGTGACCGGTCAGGAACGCTTCGATGCGCTCTATCCGATGATCCGTGGCTTTATGGAGCAGTGCGTGCTGGAATACGCTCTCGATGGCGTTCCGGTGCGCGGGTATCGCTCACCCGACAATCCACTGCTCTGGTTGCGCGATCATACCTATCAGGCGCGTGGGTTTCGCTATTTCGAGACCGACGTCACCAGCATGATCGACGCCTTCCGCCGAGCGCAACGTCCCGATGGCAGTTTTCCCGATTTTCTGGCGCACCCTGAGTTGGGAGTTATGCGTTCTCTGCGCAAGGAGGTCGAGGCGGATGTCGAGTATCTGTTCATTCAGGCGGTCTACGAAGCCTGGCAAATGACCGGCGACGATGCCTGGCTGCGCACCAATCTCGATGCCATGCGGCGCGCCGCGCGTTACGCCACCAGTGATCCGTTGCGCTGGGATACAGAACAAGGTCTCATCAAACGCCCCTACACGATCGATACCTGGGATTTCTCCTACGGTCCCACGACAACCGATCCGACGACGGGGAAACCGGCGCCGCGTCACTGGATTGATGACCAGACGATCTGGGGCATTTTCCACGGCGACAACACCGGGCTGGCGTATGCTCTCGAGTTGCTGGCGCGCATCGAGGAGCGGGTTGGCGACCCAACACGCGCGCAGCAGTGGCGCACCGAGGCGAACGGGATCATGGACCGACTGAATGCGTTGAGCTGGAATGGACGCTTCTTCACCCATTTCGTGCCGCTGGCGCCGTTCGATACGCCGGGTGTCGATGAAGCGGCGCAACTCAGCCTGTCGAACGCCTATGCGCTCAATCGCGGCGTGTTGCGCCACAATCAGGGGCGCGCTATCGTCGATGAATATTTCCGGCGCGGATTGCAGCGCGGCGCGACATTCGCCGAGTGGTACAGCATCGATCCGCCATTTCCAGAAGGGAGTTTCGGGCTTGCCGGTCGTCCCGGCGAGCGTCCTGGCGAATATGTTAATGGCGGGTTAATGCCGCTCGTCGGCGGCGAACTGGCGCGGGGCGCATTCCGGTATGGCGCCGAACGCTACGCCTTTGAGATCCTGCACCGGTACTATTTTCTGATCAGCAGCACTGGCGCGACCTATCTCTGGTACTATCCGGCGGGTAATCCGGGGATTTCCGGCGCAGACACGCTGCCGACCGACGGATGGGGCGCATCGGCGATGCTCGGCGCGCTGATGGAAGGCGCAGCGGGCATCGAAGATCGCGCGGCGCTGTACCGCGATGTCGTCCTCAGCCCGCGCTGGATCTTCACCCGCGATGTGGATGGCGTGCAGGCGATTGCGCGCTATGCCGCCTCGGACGGCTATGTCGCCTACCGTTGGCGGCGGATGAGCGGCGGCGTCGAACTTCAGGCGACTGGATCAGGAGAGCGTATGCGCGTGCGCATCCCCTTGCCGGAAGGCGTGACTGCACCGACCAGTGTGTTGCTGAACGGAGCGCCGCAGGACTACACCATCGAAGACGCAAGCGGCAGTCGGTATGTCGTGTTTGATATGACTGCGCCATTTGGGACGGTGCAGGCGATCTGGGCGCCATAGCCGCTATTCCGTCGGCTGCTCCTTGCGGCGGAACGAACCTGTCATCGCCGCCGTCGTCGCCTCGATACGCAACTGGATCATCGCGGAGAGCCAGATCAGCGGACGCGCCGCCAGCGCGACAGGAACCCGCAACGGCGTGCGCGCCACAACCACCGTCAGGATCAGAATGCTGGCAGAGATGACAAATTGGGTCATTTCTTCGATATGCACATGCCACATCTCCTCCGCCAGCAGTTCGGCGCCAATCGCCAGCAGGAGCAGAAACGCGCCGGTCTGCAACGCCGGTTCCCAGGCGATCATGCGGGTGAAAATGGTAGCGGCGAAGCGCATCACGAGAATACCTATCGCCACGCCGGTCATCACAACCCAGAATGCATCCGACAGCGCCACGGCTGCAATCACGTTGTCGATACTGAACGCCAGGTCGGCAAGTTCAATTGCCAGCACGGTGGACCAGAACCCGCCGCGTGCGCGTGGGATTGGGTCGTGCCCGGCTTCGGCGCGATGAGCGTGGTACAGTTCGGCGAAATGATGGAATGCCAGGTACACCAGATACGCCGCGCCAATCGCGCGCAGCCAGGGCACGTGGATAATGACACTTGCTAACGCCAGCATCAACCCGCGCCCGACATACGCGCCGAGCAAGCCAACTTTGAGCGCCGCTTCGCGTTGATACCCCAGAACCCGTTGCGACCATGCCGTCAGAAAGCGCAGCACAGGGGTCCAGGTAATAGGGCGATCATTCGGCAGGTGTGCGACCATTGCCCCCAGGACGGCAGCGTTGTCGATTGACAGAATGCCTTCAAGAAAGATCAATTGGATAATAATCGTAACGGCTGCGATATCCATGGATCACCTGCACTTTCGTACACGAACGCCAACACAACCCTGGCGACCATGCAGGCAATGCCTGCCACACGGACAGGCATGCGCACAAGCCCGAAACCCGGCTATAATAGCACCGGAAGGCGTCTGTGCCGATGAGACGGATGCAGTTGCCTGACGGGCAGCGCTAGGAATCCTGGCAGGGCGCATTGCCGGATGCCGGACTTCGCCATAGCGCCGCTACGCAACGTGTCGCCGTAGTGAGAGCGGCGCGCTGCAAAGTTCGCCGGACGATTGCCATATGTATCGTCGTAGTGACGCTTATCATAACACATGTCATTCACAACAGGACAGAAGGGAGTTCGCCAATGCCGGTCGTCGCAGTAATTGGCGCCCAATGGGGCGACGAAGGCAAGGGGCATATTGTTGACATGCTCGCCGAGCGCGCGCGGCTTGTCATTCGTTACGGCGGCGGCAACAACGCCGGTCATACCGTCGTCAATCGCCATGGGACCTTCAAACTTCATATCGTGCCGTCGGGTGTCTTCGACCCGGCGATTGTCAACATTGTTGGCAGCGGCGTCGTCGTAGATCCCGCCGTCCTGCTGGAAGAGATCGCCAATCTCGAAGCGCGCGGCATCTCGACTGCCAAACTCTTCGTCAGTGATCGCGCCCATGTGATCATGCCGTATCACATTCTCCAGGATAAGTTCGACGAATCGCTGCGTGGCGAGGCGAAAATCGGCACAACCGGACGCGGGATTGGTCCGGCGTATGCCGACAAAATGATGCGCATCGGTATTCGCATGGGCGATCTGTTGCACGAAGAAACGCTGCTCCAGCGTCTACGCCTGGCGCTCGAGATCAAGAACAAAATGCTGACGACATGGTACGGCGCGCAACCCCTTTCGCTCCACGAGACGTTCCTGAAGTATCTGGAGTATGGGAGTAAACTGGAACGTCACGTCACCGATGTCTATCCGATCATTCAGCGTGCGCTCGACCGCGATCTGCCGGTGCTGCTCGAAGGCGCTCAGGGCGTCCTGCTCGACATCGATCACGGCTCCTACCCGTATGTCACATCATCGCCGCCTGGCGCGGCAGGCGCCTGCCAGGGCAGCGGCATTCCGCCTGCCCGCCTGTCGTCGGTCATTGGCGTCTGCAAAGCTTATACCACCCGTGTGGGAGAAGGACCATTCCCCACCGAGATCGAGGACGAGACGGCAACAACATTGCGTCAACTGGGAACGCCGTGGGCGGAAGTCGGCACCACTACCGGTCGTCTCCGACGGGTCGGCTGGTTCGATGCCGTCATGGCGCGCTACGCGGTGCGAGTCAATGGCATCGACACGCTGGCGATCACCAAGCTCGACGTGCTCGATACCCTGCCGCGCATCAAAGTGTGCGTTGGCTACCGGCGCCACGACACCGAACTCGACTACCCGCCGGCAAACCCATTCATTTTGGGGCAGGTTGAACCGATCTATGAGGATCTTCCCGGATGGCAGACGTCCACCGCAGGGGTGCGCACATTCGATCAACTTCCCGCTGAAGCGCGCGCATATGTTGCACGTCTCTGTGAACTGGTCGGCGCGCGCCTGGGGATGGTGTCGGTAGGACCAGGGCACGATCAGATTATCGAGGTTCACCGGATTATCTGAACGATCACCGGCGAATGTCTCCTGGACCCCAGAGGGCGTTCCACAGATCCTGGACTGTCGTCTGCACCGTGGCAATCGTCTGGCGGATGGGGTCGGGCGAAAGGCGCGCATCGAGGCGCGTGCGCGCGTCTTCGATCACCTCGGTGAGCAGAGCGTGGGCGTGACGCCCGTAGAGCAGGGTCAATTCATCGGTGTAGCGCTCGATCAGCGCCTCGCGCTCATCGGTCTGTTGTGCGTCTTCCAGCGCCCGTTCCAGCAAGCGGCGCGTCTCGGCGCGAAAATCGTCGACTCCCATGCGATAACTCCTTTTTGATGCGAATTGCGGAGGGCGCCCACCAGGGGGCGCCGCTACGACGGCGATGGTATGGTTGGGCGCCCACGAGGGGCGCCGCTACGATGGCGATGGTGTGGTTGGGCGTCCACCAGGGAACTCACACCCCGCACCCCGCACCCCGCACCTCACACCTCGCACCTCACACCTCGCACCTCACACCTATTGCCTATCCCTGACCAACTCCTGCTTTTTGTAGCGGCACTGGGCGCAGTAACTGATCCGGTAGCCCGCCAGACTCGTGTGTTGCAGCGCCCGCCCACAGTGCGGGCAGACTTCCGGATTGGCAGTCGGAACTGAACGGTATGGCGCAGCAGCGGGTTGTGGCACGGGCGCGGGATCCGCCTGCGCTGGCGGTTGCGGGCGCACGGCGAAGCCGAACGCCCGGCTGATATGTTCGACCAGCATCGCATAGTCGATAGCACCGCGGGATCGCGGATCGTACTCATAGATCGTCTTTCCGAGCGCAGGCGCTTCGGAGAGCCGCACATTGACGCGTACCGGCGGCGTCACCCGGTCGCCATAGCGAGCGTGGAGCATAGCGAGCAATTCGCCAGACTGCCGCACCCGCGGATCGTACATAGTCGGGATGATCATGCGCACATGACCGGCGCCGCCCTTAATACGTCCGATCTGTGCCATGAGCAACTCCAGGCTCTTCACCGAAAAGTGCTCGACGGTCGTAGGGGCAATCACATCGTGGGCGCACACCAGGGCGTTGACATTGAGCGGCGTCAGCGAGCCTGCCGAGTCGATCAAGACGAAATCGTATGCTCCGGCGACCGGTTGGAGCGCCTGTGACAACACCCGGCTCCAATCGGGACGGCGTGCAATGATCGGTTGGGCGCCGAGCAGGGTGGCATCCGCCGGCAGAAGATCGAGACCGGAACGCGCTTCGATGATGCAGCGTTCGACCGGCGCGCCATCGACCAGGACATCATAGAGCGTTCGGCGGGGATGAACGCCCAGCGCCATCGCCAGGTTTCCCTGGGCATCGGTATCGACCAGCAGAACACGCGCCCCCTTGAGCGCCAGACCCGCGCCCACATTGACGACCGTCGTCGTCTTGCCGATGCCGCCTTTGAGATTCGCCACCGCAACGACCCGCGCCACGTTCCGCCTCCGGGGGCATGGTGTAAGATGCCTGTTCAGTGTAGCACATCCTGATAAGTGCCACAAATGGCGTGTAAGAAAATTGTCATTGTTGCTGCGCGGCTGTTTACCGTCGCGTCATTGCGCCGTGTTACAGTGAAAGCGACTGATGACGCTGTGGCTCGCGCAGCCGCAGTTTGTCATTCATGGCTGCAATCGGCATGTTTCGCGGGCAAGGAGACAGAGAATGCTTATTGCGCGCTCTCCGGTGCGGATCAGTTTTGGCGGCGGCGGAACCGATCTTGCGGCGTACTACGAGCGTTTTGGCGGCATGGTTGTCAGCGCTTCGATCAATAAGTACATCTACGGCATCGTCACCAAAAACTTCGATACCACTTTTCAGGTCATTTCGGCGGATTATCGCGGCAGTATTCTCCAGGTGCCGGTCGATGGTCGGGTCGTCAGCAGCAGTCTCGAAATGCGCATGGGGCAGGTGATCTACGAACACTTCAACCTGCGCGTTCCGCTGAATATTTTCATTGCATCGGAAGTGCCGCCGGGGACAGGGTTGGGGTCATCGAGCGCCGTATCGGTCACGCTCTGCAACATTTGCAGCACGCTGGCGGGTGAAGCAATGAACAAACGCCAGTTGGCCGAAACGGCATACGAAATCGAAACGAAACGTCTCGAAGCCCCTATTGGCAAGCAGGATCAATACGCAGCCGCTTTCGGCGGTCTCAACTGCTTCGAGTTCAGCGCCGAGGGAGTGCGGGTCACGCCGCTCGCCATGAGCGTCGGCAACATTCGCGCACTCGAACGGCGCCTGATGCTGTTTTACACCGGCGCCACCCGGCAGGCGCGCGAGATTCTCAGCGAGCAGCGCGAGCGCAGCGAGCAGCGCAGCGGCAGGACGGTCGAAGCGTTGCATCGCATCAAGGAACTCGGATGGCAGATCAAGGCGGCGCTCGAAACGGGGCGTTTCGATGATTTTGGCGCCATGCTCGACGAAAGCTGGCGCCACAAGAAGCAACTCGCCAGCGGTATCTCCAACAGCGCCATTGATGACGCATATGCGGCTGCGCTGGCGGCGGGCGCCGGCGGCGGCAAAATCACCGGCGCCGGCGGTGGCGGCTTTTTGATGATCTACTGCCGTGAAGAGCGCCAGGAGGCGGTGCATGCTGCGCTCGAACGTCTGGGATTGATCCAGGTGCGGTTCGCCTTCGAATTCGAGGGTTCGCGCATTCTGCTGCACACGAACCTGCTCAACTCACCCTACAACTGGAACGAATAGGCTGCTGGGACGACCCGGCGCGTTTTCCGATACACGACCACGAGGAAACCGGCAATCCGAACCCCGTTCGGTTGAAAGGCGGAGCCATGCAAACAGTCTTCCTGGATCGCGATGGTGTCATCAACGAAAATCGTGTCGATCATGTCAAGTCGTGGCAGGAGTTTGTGTTTTTGCCGGGTGCGCTGGCGGCATTGCGCTGGCTCAACCTTGCCGGTTTTCGCGTCTTTGTGGTGACCAATCAGGCGATTATCGGGCGTGGCATCGTTCCGGCGAGCGTGGTCGAAGATATTCACACCCGCATGCAGGTGCAGGTCGCCCTGCATGGAGGGCAGATCCACGACATCCGCTACTGCCCGCACGACGATCACGCGAAGTGCGATTGTCGCAAGCCGCGCCCCGGCATGTTGCGCGATCTGGCGCGTCGGTGGAACGTCGATCTCGCGCATGCCTACCTGGTTGGTGATGCATGGAGCGATATTGCCGCCGGGCATGCGATAGGAATACGTAGTATACTGGTGCGTACAGGACGAGGTGCGCAGCAACTCGCGCGCCCTGAAACACAGCAGCATCCGCCGGATCACGTTGCGAACGACTTGCTGGGAGCGGTTGCGTGGATCATGCACCAGGAAGAAGTCGCGCTGACGCGCCGAGGGGTGGCGCAATCGCTGTACGAGCGTTCTGTCGGAGCGCCGTTCTTTTCGGTTCGATAGCAAGGAAGCCAGGAGTCTATGCGGTTGGCTAGCCAGGAACGACAGTCTATGATGATTACTCCGGGTGAGTTGATCCGCCTGGCGCGACCGATCCTGCGCTGGTGGTGGATTATGCTTATTACGGTGCCGCTCTCCAGCGGTGTCGCGTTTGCAATCAGCCGCTATGAAACGCGCTACTACGTCGCCCGCGCGACGCTCATGATCGGCAATACGCTCGAAAGCCAGCGCCCCGATCCGATCCAGTTGCAATTGGGTTCGTCGCTTGGGCGTTTCTACGGCGAATTGGCGAAGCGTGAACGTATTCTCCAGCCGGTGCAGGAGAAGCTGAATCTGCCATTCTCCTGGAATGTGATCGCCAACTCCATGCTGCGTACCTCGGTGGTGCCAAGCGCCAACCTGCTCGAAATCTATGTGACCGACTCGAACCCGGTGCGCGCTGCGGCAATCGCCAATGCCGTTGCCGACCAGTTGATCGCGTATAGCCCGACCTCGCCCGACAAAGTGGCGGCTGAGCAGATGACCATTGAGCAGCAGTTGCGCGAGAGCGAGGTGCGCCTGAATGATCTGCGCGCGCGTATCGAGGAGACGACGTTTCGCCGCCAGCAGGTGGTCTCCGCCAGCGACCTCGCCGAAATCAATCAGACGCTGATGCAACTCGAGGCGAGTTTGAGCAAGGAGCAGGAGACGTACAATCGCCTGCTCTCGTTCAAGAATAATAGCGTGGTCAATGTGCTGACGCCGTTCGAGCCGGCCGAGCCGCCTTCCGCTCCTCTTCCCTCCCGGCGCAACATGACGATCCTGTTTGCCGGTCTTGGCGGATTCGTCATTGCCGTGGCAGCGGCCTATGTGCTGGATCGTGTCGATCCGCGGCTGCGCAGTCCGGGTGATATTCGTGATCGGATTGATCTCCCGGTGCTTGGAAGCGTTCCCAAAGGACCGCCCATCCAGCATGTTGCTAAGGCGCAGGCGGAACGCCGCCTCGAAGCCATACGTCAGGTGCAGACCAACCTCATGCTGTCGACGCGCGAAGGGGGGCTTCACGCCCTGCTGGTGACCAGTGCGCATCCAAACGAAGCGCGCAGCGCCGTCAGCGCCGATCTCGCGGAACTGTTCGCGCGCTCGGGGCACCGTGTGCTTCTGGTGGATGCCGAGCCGACCGACCCGCACCTGTCGCGCCTGCTGCGCGCCGATCCAGACTCTGGTCGTCTGTGGACTCGCCTCGCGGCGGGAGATCGTCAGGCATTGCGGACGCACCTTGTTCCCCTGGCTATTCCAAACGTCGCCTTGCTGCCGGTGGCGCCAACTCTCGATGCTCAGCCGGCGATGCTGAGTTCGCGTCGCTGGCACGAATTGACTCACCTGTTCACCAGTGTCGCCGATGTGGTGATCTTTGATGGACCGGCGGCGATGGTGGGACCGGATGCGGCGCTGCTGGCGCCCCACACGGATGGCGTGGTTTTCGTGGTAGATCCGGCGACTGATGAGCAGGACGTGGTGGTGCAAAGCAAACAGCGCCTACAGAAAGACCAGCGCACCTATTTGATGGGGGTAGTGCTGCTCGAACCGGCTGCGTTCGAGGCAGCCCGCCGACCGTTGATCGGCGCCTGGCCCTGGCGTCGGCAGCCTGCCCTGCCGGACCTCTCAGGCAATGGCGTCGCCGTATCGCCGGATGATGACGATTCTCGCCGGACTTCTCGCGCAACCGCTGCGGGAGAGCCGGTCATCTTTGATGTGGATACGTCTGACATTCCCGAAGCCGAGCATGTGATCATTACACCGCCGCCCGACACTGATACAGGAGAAGATCGCGTTCTCGTGACGCCGCCTCCAGGCGCTATCGTGCAGCAATCGGGCGAAGACGCGCGTGATCTCCGGTCAGGCGCTGCGCACACATCAGCGCACACTCGCAATGGCGTAAAACGACCGTCAGCGGATGATGCGCGTTCTGCGGAAGATGCGCCGCCAGATCGCACCCGACCTCAGCGCATATGCCCAAATCGCTGCGGTGGGGGGGAATTGGCGGAAGATGCGCCGCCAGATCGCACCCGACCTCAGCGCAATCATGGGGAGCGCCAGACATTGACCGCATCCTCAGCGGCAAAACCGCATCGCTCACGGTATAGCAGAAGTCGTAGACGCAGCAGATTGTCATGAAGCAGGTCAATCTTTACCTCTCGCGCCAGGCATCGTCGATTGGTCGGTATATCTGGGAGCAGATCGTCCAGGCGGCGGCGGGATGGATTCCCGGTATCGTCGGGATTGGCGTGCGGGCGGTTTTGTATCGCGCAATCCTGCACATGGACGGTGTGGCAGCCATCGAGGAGGGCGTGCGCATCCGCTTTGCCGATAATGTGCGCCTGGGGCGCGGTGTGTATCTCGATCATGGCGTCTACCTGCACGCCTGTCCTGGCGGTATTTCCATCGGTCCCGACAGTTATGTGATGAAGAATGCCATCCTGCACGTCTACAATTTCCGCGATCTGCCGCGTGCTGGCATTCGGATCGGCGCCCGGTCGCTGATCGGCGAGGCGTGCATTTTGCGCGGGCAGGGCGGCATTACCATCGGCGATGATGTCTTTCTTGCGCCGCTGGTGCAGATGCTGGCGGTCAACCATGTGTATCACGACACGAGCCGACCGATCAGTCTTCAGGGGATTACCTGCCAGGGGATTACGGTCGAGAATGGCGCCTGGATCGGCGGCGGCGCAATTATCCTGGACGGGGTCCGCATCGGTAAAAACGCTGTTGTTGGCGCCGGCGCGGTCGTCACCCGCGATGTGCCCGATTACTGCGTCGCCGTCGGCAATCCGGCGCGCATCGTGCGCGATCTGCGCAGTCAGCCGGCGGCGCCAGCGAACGTTCCGGTGTATTGAGCCGTATCCGGTGCGGTGATGTTGGGTTGCAACGTCGCTACGGGCGATTGGCGCTTGTTTCTCACCGTTGTTCCTATCGCGTATCGCATATTTCGTCCGAGCGTCTGGCTGATGCGCATAATGCGGCGCTGGACTGGCTTGCCCCTTTTTGCCGGCGTTCAAGGGCGGACCGAACGCATGAGTAAAGCGGGCATGCATGGCGTTGGGATGCGCCGTTGTACCCTCCCCCCCAGCCCCGTTCCCGTGTGCGGGAGCGGGGAGTTCACCAACCGGCGCCGGTGGTCGGTACGCGAGTTTGACTGATACCAATTCCCGGTGCACATCCGGCATGGTCACCTCGAGCAGTGCGAGGGGGCGTGCGCGACCCGCTTAGATTCCTCGCTGCGCTCGGCATGACAAGTCGCTGCGCTCGGCATGACAAGCGTGCGGCATCTTCAATCGTCATTGGTGTTACCCCCAGCCCCGTTCCCGTGTGCGGGAGCGGGGAGTTCACCAACCGGCGCCGGTGGTCGGTACGCGAGTTTGACTGATACCAATTCCCGGTGCACATCCGGCATGGTCACCTCGAGCAGTGCGAGGGGGCGTGCGCGACCCGCTTAGATTCCTCGCTGCGCTCGGAATGACAAGTCGCTGCGCTCGGAATGACAAGTCGCTGCGCTCGGCATGACAAGTCGCTGCGCTCGGCATGACAAGTCGCTGCGCTCGGAATGACAAGTCGTTGCGCTTGGAATGACAAGTCGCTGCGCTCGGAATGACCAGCATGCGGCATCTTCAATCGTCATTGGTATTACCCCCTGCCCTGTTCGCGTGTGCGGGAGCGGGGAGACCCGCGCCGTGTTTGGGTCTGTTCCGCATACCATATCTGGATCATGCAGAAGTCGCCGGCTTCTGACGCACCCCTCACCCCTGTTCCCCCGTTGCGTCATCCGATTGTCATATCTCCATGCCACGATCTCTATCAGTGAGCCAACGTGGACATTCCCAGAGCGCGCCCGGCGGCGCTGTGCGATGGGTGCAGGTGAGGAGGAATCAGGCGTATGACAACGTTATCGGTAGTGATCCCGGCGTATAACGAAGAAGATGGAATTGCAGCCATTGTTGAGCGGGTGCTGGCAATCGAGCCTGAATTGCCGAAATATGGCGTTGATGCGCTGGAGTGCATCGTAGTCGATGACGGTTCGCGCGACCGAACGGCGGAAATCGTGCGGCGCTACGTACCGCGGGTGCGCCTGATTCAACAGCCGAACAAAGGGTATGGCGGGGCGTTGAAGACCGGCTTTCAGGCGGCAAGCGGCGAGTTGCTCGGCTTTCTCGACGCCGATAGCACCTATCCGCCCGAATATTTTCCGCAGATGTGCCGGGTCGCGCTCGATGGCGCCGACCTGGTGATCGGCAGCCGAATGGCAGGCGCAACGAGCGAGATGCCGCTGGTGCGACGTATCGGAAATTTCATTTTTGCCAACCTGCTCTCCCTGGTTGCGGGTGTGCGCATCAGCGATAGCGCGAGTGGTCAGCGGGTCATCCGACGCGAGGTATTGCCAATTCTCTATCCGCTTCCCGATACACTCGACTTCACGCCGGCAATGAGCACGCGAGCGCTGCACGAAAACCTGCGCATGGTCGAAGTGCCCATTCCGTACAAGGAACGCTCCGGGCGCAGCAAACTGAGTGTGGTGCGCGATGGGTTGCGTTTCTTCAAGAGTATTGTATGGACGGCGTTGACCTATAATCCGGTGCGGATCTTCGGCGGCATCGGCGCATTGCTGCTCCTGCTGAGCATGCTGGTGATGGTGCTGGCGTTCGGCTTGCAGGCGTTCGGCATCGACTCGGTCGTCTCCTTCCCGCGTCTGTTCGGCGCGCTGGTGCTGGCGGTCGCCGGGGTGACGCTGTACACGACCGGGACATCGTTCAGTTATATCGTTGCGCTATTTCACAAGCGCCCGATCCGGCAGGGCATGTTCGGTCCGCGCGGCAACGGACGCAAGATCGAGAAGCACTACTGGTGGCTGGGAATTCTGGCGGTTCTGCTGGGTGTTGCGCTCTATGTCGCCGCCGTCGCTTTCGATCTGACCAATCCGGCGTTGCAGGTCTCGTGGTTTGCGCCGGTGGTCAGCGCGCTCATGGTGCTGACCGGCGTGCAACTGGTGAGCGCCTGGAGCCTGGCGCGCGTGCTGGCGGAACTGAGCGCGCGCGAGGGTCTGGCGGCGCGTGATCTTACCGGCAATAGCGTGTCGGATGTCGCCGCGAATGCCGAGAGCGTGCGGACTGCGGCGGTCTCGTGAGGCGAGGTCGGCAAAGGGATTGGCGGCAGATCTCGCGGGATCGGCGAAGGTATTGCCTTCGCCGATCCGGTCCTGTCCATCATGCCCGTGCTGTTCGTGTGCAGCCCCCCGGACGTGACAGATCATCTGCCTGCATCAGGGCACAGTCGGGGCAGCGCCTTTCGGGCAATCAGATCGATAGTTTTGCAGCAGGCGGCGTGGCGAGTTGCTGTGCGACATGCATGCGTAGACCTGTATTCACGTACTGACAATGACTATGACGAAACGCACATCTCGTCCAATCATCTCCCGCCGTCGCTTCCTTCAGGCGTGTGCATGCACGGTTGCAGCCGGGGCGCTTGGCGCAACGGGGTATGTCGTCGCCAACGCTCCGCTTCCCCCACCGTATCCTGAATCATCGGTCTTTCAGACGCCGGTTGCAGGTATACCGACGCCTGGCGCGCCTATCCTGTTGGTGACGAATCCAGGTGCGCAGCCGTCGTTTGGCGCGTACCTTGGCGCTATTCTGCGCGCGGAAGGGTTCGTAGCGTTTCGGATGGCACGCCTCGATGCGATCAATCCGGCGCTGCTGGCGCAGTTTCCGCTCGTGCTGCTGACAGTCGGTCCGTTGACCGCAGAAGCGTCCGATCTGTTCCGGGCATATGTGCTGAATGGCGGGCATCTGATTGCATTTCGTCCCGATCCGCGCCTCGCCGACCTCATGGGTGTGCGCGCGCTCGGAGGTGATGTGACCGACGGAATGCTGGCGGTCGCCGATCATCTGCTCGCGCAGGGCATTACCACCCAGGCGCTTCAGGTTCACACCCCGATGGCGCAGTATGAACTGGCGGGCGCTGAGGCGGTCGCCTGGATCGCCCGTCGTGACAGCAGCCGAACGTCCTACCCTGCTGTGACGCTGATGCGCGCCAAAAAAGGCATCGCTGCGCTGTGGGCATTCGACCTGCCCCGTAACATCGCCCTCATCCGCCAGGGGAATCCGGCAGCGGCAAACCAGGAGCGCGACGGGATGGAAGGCGTTCGGACGGTTGATCTGTTTGTGGATTGGATCGATCTTGATCGTATTGACATTCCGCAGGCAGACGAGCAGCAGCGATTGCTCGCAAATATGATCCATGCGCTGGCGGGTGAGGCGCCGCTGCCGCGCCTCTGGCACCTGCCGGCTGGCGCTTCTGCGGTTCTGGTGGCAACCGGTGATGCGCACGGACTGCTGGCTTCCCATATTGCTACGGCGCTGGAACTGGTCAGCCGGTACGATGGCGCGCTGTCGATCTACTATGCCCCGCCGCCGATGAGCAACCGGTCGCGGACGCTGCGCCGGGTTCGTTGGTTGGCTGAAGAATTGCCGGTTGCCGGCGCGGTCTTCACCGACGACGCAGGGTACCCCACTCCGAAAGATGTGGCGCGCTGGCGCGAAAGGGGACACGGGTTCGGATTGCATCCCTACGTTGAACAGGGAGTGGGCAAGGGGTATCACGAGTACTGGAATACCTTCATCAAACTGGGGTATGGACCGGCTGAGCCAACCGTGCGCACCCATCGGGTGCTCTGGTCGGGGTGGGTCGAAACAGCGCGGGTGCAGGCGCAGTATGGACTACGCATGAGTCTCGACCACTACCACAGTGGTCCGCTGATGCGTCGCGCAGACGGGCGCTGGGTTCATGGGTACCTCACGGGGAGCGGACTGCCCATGCCGTTCGTCGATGAGCAAGGGAATCTGTTGCGAGTCTATCAGCAGCATACGCACATTGTCGATGAGCACCTGATGCGGGTGTTCGACACCGGCTACGAGATGGGAGTGGATGTCAATGAAGCCATTGCCATCGCGTGCCGGCAGATCGATGCAGCGGTAGAGCAATATCCCTCGGCGCTTGGATTACAGTGTCATATCGACCCGTTTGCCTTTGGCGGCGAGAAGGCGGAGGCGGCGAGTGTGTGGTTCGACCGCGTGCTCGACCATGCGGCGTCGCGCGGGGTGATGATTGTGTCGGCGGAACAATGGCTGGCGTTCACCGAGATGCGCGATCAGGCGGAGATGCGCAACCTGATGTGGAATGAGTCTGAGGGCGTGTTGATGTTCGAAGCGGTTATTAGTGCGGAGTCGCAGCGCGCGCCGGCGCTTCTGCTGCCCCTGGAACACCGCAGGCGCATACTGCGCCAGGTGACGATTGATAGCGTGCTGGCGAGCGCCGAGCAAAAGCGTGTGGGGGGAGTCGCCTACGGTGCGGTGGCGCTGGCTGCCGGGAGGCGACAGGTGAGGGCATATTATAGATGACCGTCACCTGGCGGCAGGACGTCGTGCCGCGCTTTGATGCCCGCTCTTTTGAACCACAGAGGCGCAGAGGTCACAGAGGGAAATGAGAACGTTCGCTTTTGCGATATTTCTCTTTCGCGCCGTTCGGTGCTGCAAGGGTGTATTTTCCGGCAAGCCCTCATGTTAACCGTCCGTTCTTGGGTATTAGAATGCCTCAACGCCCCCTCTCTAGCAGCGCTGGAGAGGGGGCAGGGGGATGAGGAAGAAAAAGGCTTCGGGACGAGGAAAACGTTCATCGCGTTTAAGAAAACTCCACATCCTGATAGGAAGATCAACCAAAACTCAGACAATCGAGCCTGCGCCTGTGGAGCGGCCGGCGTTGGCTTCGACAGGCTCAGCCAACGCCGATCACGAGATGGTCCAATATCTGGTTGATCTTCCTGTGAGATTGGCGGAGGTGACGATCGACGCCGGAGCGTTACTTTCAGGCACGGCAGAACGGTATCCTCACAGGGCACTGAAGCGAAACCTTATCTCATCAGTCTGGTCCATGTCTGACCAGATGGACGAAAAGAAATCCAAAGAGACGATACTTTTCTCAGAATGCAGTAATGACACCGCGGATTGTTGCACCAGGGCGCATCGCATCCTGGCAGGAAGGCATATCCTCCGCTGCGCTGCCGTCGCCTGTCACAGCAGCGTCAAGAGTTGTTCCAGTCAAGTTGTCATGAAATAGTCGAGCGATGCTGCTCTGATCCAGCGGGCGCTCGGCTGGGTCGCATCTGCGCCTGTGGAGTGGACGATACATTAAAGAAGAGGGAGACCTAATCCATGACGAATGTTCAACATTCTTCCTGGCGCAGATATCTGGGGCTGGCGCTGGTGACGGCGAGCATTCTGGCGTTGCAGGTGACGTTCACCCGCATCTTTTCGATCATGATCTGGCACCACTTTACCTACCTGATCATCGGAGTAGCGTTGCTCGGCGGCGGCGCGTCCGGCACATTCCTGGCGGTGCGCGCGTGGGATGCGGATACTCTCAAGCGTCGGCTGGGGAAACTTGTTGTTGCGTATAGCCTGATGGTGCTGATCAATCTGGCGATCATCGGCAGCATCGCCATTGATCCGTTGCGCGGCGGTCAGATCGCGCACACCCTCATCGGTCTGGCGGTATATTTCGTCGGACTCTTCACAACGTTCTTCCTCGGCGGACTGATCGTTTCCGGCGTGTTCACCTTGTGGCACCGGGAGGCGCACCGGCTCTACTTTGCCGACATGCTGGGCGCCAGTGTGGCGACGCTGGCGATTGTGTGGGTCATTCAGATGATCGGCGGTCCCGCAACGATTGTGCTGACGGCGCTGCTCACATTGGCGGGCAGTGCGTTGTTTGGTGTTGCGTCGGGACGGCGCTGGCGCATTGGCGCTGCCATTCTCGGCATCGGGCAGGCGGCGCTGATCGGATGGCTTCTGATCGGTGCGTCGCTGCACCTGCCTGTGCCCGGCTCGAAAGAACTTGGGTGGGCGCAGCAGCAGTTCAACACGTACCCGGAGTACACGCGCTGGAATCCGGTGGGGCGCGTGGATGTATTGCCAACCATTCAGGTAAAGGAACCGATGATTGTCGGCGGCATCAGCAAGGTCTATCTGGCGAGCGACGCGTTTCAGCGCGCGCCATTGTACGACCTGAAACTGGTGACCCTCGATGGCACGTCGATGACCGGCATGTACCGGTTCGACGGAACGGACGAGGACCTGAAGCGCTTCCGCTTCCTCGATCACGCGATCATCAGCGCGCCGTACCACATGGGTTTGAAGCACGACACTGCGTTGAAGATCGGGATCGGCGGCGGTCTCGACATTCTGCTGGCGCGATTGTATGGGGCGCAACAGATTACCGCGATTGAGTTGAATGCCGATGTCGTGAAGTTGCTGGAAGGACCGTACCGCGAGTTCAGCGGTAATCTCGCCGGCCATCCCTCTACCCGGATTGTTGTTGCCGAGGGGCGTAGTTTCCTGACGCGCGATGCCACAACCTATGATCTCATCCAGGGCATTGGGCTTGATAATCTGGTGGCGCTCTCTGGCAGCGCATATGTTCTGTCGGAGTCGTACATTTACACGGTTGATTCGTTCACCCTGATTCTGAACCGGCTCAACCCGAAGGGAGTTTTTGCCTGGACGCGCAACGTCGATCAGCCGCCGCGCGAAATGCTGCGGATCACGGCACTGGCTGCCGAGGCGTTGCGTCGTCGCGGCGTCGCCGATCCTGCGTCGCACATTGCCATCGTCGCCAACGACACCAATACTCAGGCGACGCTGCTGGTGTCGCCGTCGCCGTTCTCCCCAGAGGCCATTGAGCGGCTGCGGGCATGGGCGGAATCCAATGCGTTCGCCGTGCTGCACGATCCGTTACAGCGGCTCGATACCGTGTATGCGGAGTATCTGCATGCGCCGGATGCGCGCGCTTTCGAGGAGGCGTATCCGTTCAACATCTTCCCGGTAACGGATGATAATCCGTTCTTTTACAATTATTTCAAGTGGCAAAATCTAACCTTCGACCAGGCGTTCACCGGCAAACTCAACCGCTTCCCGATTGGGAATCTGATCCTGATCGTTATGTCCGGCTTTTCGCTGGCAAGCGCAGCCACGTTTATCGTTGCACCGTTGTGGCGTCACAACCGACGCGGCTTGCGGTTGCCAATGGCGCGCCCGATGTTGATTTACTTCAGCGCTCTGGGCATTGGCTACATTTTCGTGCAGATCGTGCTGATCCAGCGCTTCACGCTCTTCATCGGCTATCCCACAAGCGCGATTACGACAACGATCTTCAGTATGCTCCTTTTTTCGGCAGTGGGAAGCCTGCTCAGCCGTCGTCTGATCGATAGATCCGCCCATCTTCGGATAGCGTTGGCGGCAATTGTTTTGGCGATTGGTGTGTATATTGTTGCGCTACCGCCGCTGTTTCAGGCGTTGCTGCACCTGCCGGACGCCGCGCGCATAGCGTTGAGCGTCCTGATCATTGCGCCGCTTGCGTTGCTCATGGGCATGCCGTTCCCCACCGGTTTGCGGCAACTTGGCGCGCATGGCGCCGAATTGGTGCCGTGGGCATGGGGAATGAACGGGGTCTTTTCGGTGGTCGGCTCGACGCTGGTGATTATCATCAGCATGGCCAGCACCTTTACTGTCGCAATGGCATGCGCGGCGTTGTTCTACGGAGTCGCTGCCATTGTTGCTGCGAGGCTCTACCGTCGGGTGGAGGTGCGGTTGCCTGGAGTTGCGGGGGCGCCGGTGGATGTGGTGGAGGGGGTCAGGGGGTAGGAGAACCGAAAACTGAGAACTGAGCACCGAGAACCCTGTCGCCCCGTCGTGACTGTTACTACTCGCGTTCTGCGTCTGACCCTGGCGACTCGTCGGGCAGGGTGAAGAACAGGAGTATGCCCGTCGTCCAGTGGTGAAAGTCCACAGGCGTTGCGGTGCAACGCCTCTACCTGTAACCTTCCCACCTTCACCCCTCAACCCCCAACCCCTCCCACCTCTCGCCTCGCCCCTCTCGCCTCGCCCCTCTCGCCTCAAATATGTCACCTCTGTAACCTGCGTTCAACCATCCTGTCAGCAGACATTCACGGCGCGCGATTATGCTGATGATGCAGTATCAGTTCAGCGCGGTCCGTGCAGGGGACCCTCGCGGCGGCAGACCCCGCGACCCCCGATGCCACGAGCGTGCTGCCCACGTGGGAGGAAGAACGTTCTATGTCGGAGCATGAGACGAACGCAACGAACGGGAAGCACATTGCGCCCGGCGACAAGAAGCAGGGCATCAAACTGGTCGCCCCCGCCCGCGCCGACGAGCGCGCCGGTGAAATCAAGTTTGTGGACATGCCGCGCGAAAAGCATCCGCGGCTCGACGTGCTGGTGCTCAATCCGCCCTCGCCCGATGGCGACCTGTTCCTGCGTGATATTGCGCGCGTCGGGCGCCGCACCCGCGACGGCATCATCTGGCCCCAAACGGCGCTGGCGCAGATCGGCGCCGTCGTACAGCAAGCGGGCTACACCGTGGATGTGGTCGATGCTATCGGACTCGAAATGTCGTGGGAAGAGTTCGAGCGCTACATGTACAAACAGAAGCCGCGCTACATGATCATCCACGCCACTGCGCCGACGCTCACCAACGACATGCGCACCACTTTCATCGGTAAGGCGGTCGGCGCCATCACCATGGCAATCGGTACGCACGTGACGCCCATGAGCCGCGAGACTCTCGAATCGTACCCGACGCTCGACATCGTGGTGCGTGGCGAGCCGGAAATGACCATTCTCGATGTCATTCAGACGATCGACCGCCAGGTGGAACTCGAACATGCGACCGAGACCGTGCCGGTCGGCAACCCGGACCTGACGTCGCCCTGGCGCAAGTTGCCGTTCCCGGACGCATCGTATCTGACGACGCGCGGACGCTTCCTGGGGGTGTATCCGCAGGTCATTGCGCGCGCGCTGCGCGAAACACGCGGCATCGCCTTCCGCAACGAGCACGGCGAAGTCCAGATCAATCCTGACCGTCCGTTCATCGAAAACCTGGACAGCCTGCCGCTGCCGTTGCACCACATGCTGCCCTGGAAGAAATACAAGGTGCCAATCGTTGGCGGACCGTACACGTTTGTGTTGACGAGTCGCGGATGCCCGGCGGGTTGTCGTTACTGTATCAAGCATGTGACCTACCAGGCAAGCGTGCGCCACCGCAGCCCGCAGCATGTGCTCGAAGAGATGTACATGCTCAAAGAGATGGGCATGCACCACATCCATTTCGAGGCCGACCTGTTTACCGTCAAGAAAGAGTTCGTCTACGATCTGTGCAATGCCATCATCAAGGACGGCATCAAACTTCAGTGGTCGTGCAACAGCCGGGTGGACTTTGTGGACGCCGAGGAACTGGCGCTGATGAAGAAAGCTGGCTGCTTCATGATCGCCTGGGGTCTGGAGAGCGGCAGCGAAGCAGTGCTGAAGCGCGCCCGCAAGGGTACGACGGTCAAGCGTATTGAAGAAACGATCACTGCCAGCCGCAAGGTCGGAATCAAGAATTGGGGCTATTTCATCATCGGGCTGCCGGGCGAGACGGTCGAGACCATCCAGCAGACGATTGCGCTGTCGAAGCGGTTGCCGCTGGACATCGCCCTGTTCCACATCGCCACGCCGTACCCCGGCACTCCCTTCTACTACGAAGCGGTCGAGAACGGCTGGATTCAGATGGATCGCTGGGAAGATTACGACATGTACAACCACACGGTGCTGAACTATCCGCACCTGAGTTCGAAGGACCTGGAGTACTGGGCGAAGCGCGCCGCGCGCGAATGGTCGTTGCGCCCCGGTCCGATCATGACCTTCCTCAAGGCGGCGAGCAACCGCGAGACGCTTGGGCACCTGTGGAAGATCGGGACGAACCACATCCGCTGGATGAGCGGCAGCCTGACGGGGAGCGGGGCGTAGGCGTCAAGAATCTGGCAGATGTCGATGAGCGTGGCGTGGAGTAGAGCATTCTCCACGCCACGTTTTTTGATTTCGCGTCCAGGCACGAACGTCCTTGATGTGACACCAATTCCCTGTGACCATCCGGCATGGTCACCCCGAGCAGTGCGAGGGGTCGTGCGCGACCCGCTCAGATTCCTCGCGGCGCTCGGCATGACCCGTCGCGGCGCTCGGCATGACCCGTCGCGGCGCTCGGCATGACCCGTCGCGGCGCTCGGCATGACCCGTCGCGGCGCTCGGCATGACCCGTCGCGGCGCTCGGCATGACCCGTCGCGGCGCTCGGCATGACCCGTCGCGGCGCTCGGCATGACCCGTCGCGGCGCTCAGCATGACAAGCATGCGGCATCGTCAATCGTCATTGGTATGACTCCTCAGCGCCGTCTCTGCGACTTGCAGGATTGTCATTTTTCAGCGCCTGGGAACTTCATCATCACTTCATAGGGATGCTTGATGATCCGGTACAGGTGAAGAGAACGCCGCTATGTGGAACAAATATCGCCGGCGCACATACTATCCCTCGTATCATGAACAGGTTGTGAGGTCCTTGCGTACACGGTGAGCCATATCAGCAGTGTACCGTATAACAAAGGTCCAGAGTTGATGACAACACACGCAACCGCAGGCGTCATCCCGCAGACCAGCGCTGCTGCGCAAACGGCAACGCTCAGTCGTATCACCGCCATCGATGCGCTGCGCGGCGTGGCGCTGACGCTCATGGCGCTGACCCATGCCGCCTTTTTCATCGGTGTTGGGATGCAGGCGGAGTCGTATGGCGGGCAGCCAGTTTCTCTGCAAAGCCCGCCCTACTGGCTCTCCGGGTTGCTTACCACGCTGGCGTCGCCGATCTTCTTCTGCCTGGCAGGCGTCAGCCTGGCGCTGCTCGAACAGTCGCGCGTGCGCAAAGGCGCGTCGAGTTGGAGTGTCAGTCGCTTTATTCTGGCGCGGGCAGGCGTCATTATGGCGCTCGATCTGACGATCTGCGCCTGGTTGTGGATGGGGAAGATGCCGTACATCCACGTGCTGACGGCGATGGGGCTGGCGATGATCGTCCTTGCCGGGCTGCGCCTGCTGCCGACGCGCGTGATCCTGGCGGCAGCCATCGTAACGCTGTTAGCGTATCAGGGGATTCTCGAAGTTCTGCGCCCTCAACTCGAAGCAGGCGCGCCGCAGAGCATGGCGCAGGCGCTCTTCCTGACGTACAGTTACGAGACATTGTTGCCGGTCGGATTCCCGTTACTGGGATGGGGTCCGGTCATGTGGCTGGGATTTGTGCTGGGGAGGAATCTGAGCCATCCGCTGTTGCGACAGCCGCGCACCTGGGTGGGAATCGGAGCGGGGTTGTTGGCGCTATGGCTGGCGCTACGGTTGATCGGCGGCTATGGCGATCTGGGGGCATACCGCGCCGGCGATCCCTGGCCGTATTTCCTGGTGATGAGCAAAGCGCCGCCGAGCCTCAGTTATCTGGCGTTCAAATTGGGAATTGCGGCGTTGATCTTCGCTGTGCTGATCGCCTTCCCAAAGGGAATTGAAACCGGTCTGTTGCGCGTGCTGACCCTGATCGGGCAAACGTCGCTCTTCTTTTATGTAATGCATATCGTTGTGTACCACCTGCTGGCACAGGCGTTCTTCGCTATCAATGCGCCTGCGTTGCCGGGCATTATCTACGGTTATACGATCTGGCTGGCGGGGATGGTTCCGCTCGTCTGGCTCTGTTCACGCTATCGTGTGGAACGAAAGAAGCGCCCGGAGAGCGTGTTGCGGTATTTGTAGCGCAATCCGAATAGGCGCAGATTCGCGCGAAAGGAGCGTACCTTTCTTTTTGTATGCGCAGAAGAGCGGCAATCGCTTGAAGATAAAAACGACACTGTTTGAGGAATGCGTTAAGCCAAAACGTGATGCATGCGTGCGCGCCGGGGCGAGCGAAGATGTGTTTCGCCGCCGTCGGGCGTGGGTAAGAGAAATGGATATGCGCTGAGGCGAGCGCGCAACAGGCGCATCGGTTCTACAGCATCGGAAAGGGGTAGACTATGCGTTTGCTCGTTGTGGCAACCAATACAACACCGCCGAGTCTTAGTGCAGAGGTGCGCGCCGGTCGGCATCAGCGCGTCGATTATCTGGATCTGGCGCAGCGTTTTGGCACAGTGCATCACGACTACAACGCGCTCCGTCCCAACTGGCTGGCGCGACGGTTCGAGGATCTGTTCCGCTTTGATGTACGTCAGGCGATGGCAGTGGCGCGCCTTGCAAAACGCGGCGGCTACGATGTGGTAGTAAGCCTCTCGGAGCGCGTCGGTATCCCGCTGGCGCTCATGCTTGACCGGCGCATCCGCCACGTGGTCATCTTCCATCACGGCATGTCCCCCCAGAAGCTGCGCCTGATCAGGGCGCTGAAGTTACAGCGACGCTGGGATGTTATCGCAGCGATCAGTCGCGCTGAGGCTGAAGGAATGCGAGTGGCGCTTGGGCTTGACGACCAGCGCGTGGTTGCGTTGCACACGCCGGTCGATGTCGCTTTCTACAAGCCCTCACGTCCGTCAACCGGTGGTGAAGCGTTCATCCAGAGTCTGGGTCTGTCGCACCGCGACTATCCGACGCTCATCCGCGCAATGCGGCGACTGCCGCACATTCCCTGCCATTTGCGCGTGGGCAGCACGTGGGTGACGCGGCGTGGCGGACATGAGAGCGAGCGATTGCCGCCGAACGTTTCTCTGCAACCGTTTGTCCACCCCAGTATCCTGCGGCAGTGTTACGAGGAGAGCCGGTTTATCATCGTCCCCATTCGGGCATCGACGCAGTGGAGCGCGGGATGCACCTCGGTCCAGGCGGCACAGGCAATGGGGAAGCCGGTTGTGGCAACCCGTCGTCCTGGATTGAGCGAATATCTCATCGATGGTGAGACCGGTGTGCTCGTTGAGCCTGGCGATGACCAGGGGATGGCGGAGACGATTGAGACGTTGTGGAACGATCCGCAGCGCGTTGTTCGAATGGGGCGCAGAGCGCGCGAGTGGATGGCAAGCAACCATTCGCTCGATCAGTGGCTCGACCGCGTGGAGGCGCTGATTCAGCGGGCAATTTGTTCCACTGCCCGACACTGGACGAATGGATCGTTCCTGGCAAGTGTGTGTGCCATCTGTTTGTCGCCGGCATGGGGAACATGTCTCCGTGCCATGGGAGAGACCCTCTCCGCTCTGACAAGCGTGATAGCCGCCTAGTCGCCGCGAGGACAGGGAACGGATACCGTTCCAGGGCAGCGCAAATCCTCCCGGTTGCAGAATTGTCAGAATTTGCGCGTGCAACGCTTCATCACGGCGTCATCGGTGCAGGCGATGATAGGTATGGCTGAGTCCAGGCATAGGTCCGCGATGTGCGGAGCGGAGATTGTTACGTGAACCATCTTGCCACAACCGTCCTGCGCAATTCCGCCTTTGGTATGGCGTCGCACATTGCGATGAAACTGCTTTCGTTCACCTTCTCGGTGCTGATCATTCGCAACCTTGGAGCGACCGATTTCGGGCAGTACGCCGCTGTGCTCGGATTTGGCAGCGTCTTCCTGTTCATTGCCGACCTGGGACTCAGCCCGTACACGGTGCGCGAAGTGGCGCGCCTGCGCGATCAAACCGACGGAAAGGAGCGCATTCAGGCGCTCTATGCCGATGTGTTGATCCTGCGCCTGATCCTGTCGGTGATCGCCGGCATTCTGGTGGTCAGCGCCGCGATCCTGACGGGGCGACCGCTCTTGATGATTGGCGCAATTGCGATTAACTCGCTCACCGTGCTGATCTACGCCGTCCACGGTAGTTCCGAAGCAGTATTGTCGGGGTATGAACGGCTCGATCTGGTATCGGGCATGCAGGTTGTCAATCAACTGGCGTTCGTGACAATCGGCGGGCTGGCGCTCTGGTTGGGGTTTGGCTACTATGGCCTGATCGTCGCCACGATGATCGGCGTCACGCTGATGACGGCGCTGGTGGTGCGCGCCGTTCTGCGCCTTGGCGTTCGCCCCGGTCGCATCACCTGGCGGCGCTGGCTGCCGCTGCTGCGCGCCGCGCTTCCATTTGGCATTATTGGTCTGACGCTCGGCATTTCGTACCGCTTCGACACGGTGCTGCTCAATATCTACGGCGGTGATGCTGTCACCGGGCATTACAACGCGGCATATAACCTGATCTTCTCGCTGGTGACGCTGTCGAATGTGCTCAATACTGCGCTGTATCCGTCGCTGTCGCGGCAGTCGATAACGGCGCCGGAGACGTTGCCGCTGGTGTACGAACGGGTGTTGCGCTATCTGATGTTGGTGGCATTGCCCATCGCCGTCGGCGGTTTTATTGTCGCTGCGCCGTTGATCGGGCTGCTGTTCGGCGCCGATTATGCGCCCGCAGCGCCGTTGTTTGCCATCCTGATCTGGGTGTTGCCGTTGATGTTCCTGTCGGAATTTCTCGGCTATGTGGTTGTCATCGCCGGGCGCGAGGCGCTGGTGGCGCGGTCGATCATTGTCAGCAGCAGTATCAACGTTGTCGCCAACCTGATCTTTATTCCAATCTATGGCGTGCTTGCGGCGGCTGTGATTACAGTTATCACCGAGGCAGTGCTGGTTATTCAGTATGTCTGGTTGGTGCGTGACTTGCTGGGTCGAATGCAGTGGGGCGCCCTTCTCCGCGTCGCACTGGCAGTTGTGGCAATGGCAGCGCTGGTCTATCTGGCGCGCAGCCTTCCGGTGCTGGCGACAGTTGCCCTTGGCGGTGCGCTGTATGGCGGGTTGTTGCTGGCGATGCGCGTTGTTGGACCGGACGAGGCGGCGTTTGTGCGAGGAGTCCTTACGGCGCGACGCGCGTCGGCGGGAGGTCATTCCTGAGTCGCTGGGGAAAGACATGAAGATTGTTCTGCCGGTTCATCATTTTTTGCCGCGCTACACCGCCGGCGCTGAGTTGTACACCTATCGCCTGGCGCGCTGGTTGCGCCACCATGGGCATGATGTGGAAGTCGTCGCTGTGGAGTCGGTCGATCATGAGAAACCGGGCGTCTTCGATGTAACGTCAGACACGTTCGATGGCATTCCGGTGTATCGGTTGCATTTCAATCGGTATGCGCAGGAGCGACATTGGGAATACGATAATCCGCTCATCGGCGAATGGTTTGCGCGTTACCTCGAACAGGAGCGCCCCGATTTGGTTCACTTTCAGGCTGGCTATCTGATGGGTATCGCGCCGCTGCGAGCCGCCGTTGCCGCCGGTCTGCCGACTGTGCTGACCCTGCACGATTACTGGTTTATCTGCCCGCGATGGACCCTGCTGCGCGGCGATGGCGCGCTGTGCCGTGCCGTTCCCGATGATCCTGCCGAATGTGCCTGGTGTCTGCGCCTCGACAGGCGCCGCTTCCGCCTGCCGGAGCGGGTGACAGGCGGCAGGTTCGGGGAGATCATGCGTCGCGCTGGCTATGATCCGGGACGCGAGTCTATTGCGTTGCGTCGTAAGGCGTTGCTCTCCTCGCTGGCGCTACCGGACGCCGTCGTCGCTCCTTCCCGTTTTCTGGCGCAACAGGTGCGCGCTTACGTGCAACCAGAACGTCTGCACGTCTCGCGTCTTGGTCTGGACCTGACACTCTTCTCAGACGTGCAGCGCGATAAAGAACATCGGACTCTCCGGATCGGATTCATTGGACAGATCGCGCCACACAAGGGGGTCCACCTGCTCATTGCCGCGTTTCAGAAGGTGCAGGCGCGCTTCGGCCGCATCGAGTTGCACCTCTACGGCGGATTGACCGCGAATCCGGGGTATGTTGCCCGGCTGCGCCGTATGGCAGCAAAGGACCCGCGCATTCATTTCCACGGCAGAATCGAAAACACGAGCGTTCCTGCGACGCTGGCGAGTCTCGATGCAATCGTGGTTCCATCAATATGGTACGAGAACTCGCCATTGGCGATTATGGAGGCGCACGCTGCGGGAACGCCGGTGGTAACTGCCGACATCGGCGGTATGGCTGAACTGGTGCGCGATGGCGTCGATGGTCTGCACTTCCGCTTCAACGACGCTACCGACCTGGCGCATGTTTTGCAGCGATTGGTTGATGAGCCTGATCTGTTGTCCCGCTTGCGATCCGGTATTCAGCAACCGCGTAGCATCGATGAGGAGATGGTTCAGGTTCTCGCTATCTACGATGATGCCATCGCTCGCCGTAGCGCTCCGGTCGTGTGTAGCAGTGAGCAGAACGATTGAGCCGCTTGTGTAGCGTTGGGAGTGGGCGCCGTGGGTGCGGAACGCGGGCGAGGCTCGCGCAGGACATGCGAGCGAGCCGCTCGCGCTCCCAGGGAACGCGGGCGAGCGCTTGTGCTCTCAAGTTGCGACCACTCGATACCAATGACCGGTGAACATCCAGCATGGTCACCCCGAGCCGCGCGAGGGGTCGTGCGCGACCCGCGCCGATTCCGCGCTGCGTTTACCCTGAGCGAAGCGAAGGGCTCGGAATGACACGCATGCGGCATCTTCAATCGTCATTGGTAGATATGGGGCTGTCAGGATGCGTCGGATGTCTCCCCGAGTCTTGATTATCATCCTCTGCTACAACGGCGTTGCCGACACACTGGCGTGCCTGGAGTCGTTGCAGCGCGTCGAGTATCCGTCGTTCGACCTGCTGGTGATCGATAATGCGTCGAGCGACGGTACGCCGGAGGTGGTGCGCGCGCGGTTTCCGCAGGTCAAGGTTATCGAGAACGGCGCCAACCTCGGTTTTGCCGCCGGCAATAACGTCGGGTTGCGCTATGCGCTGCGCCATGGGTACGATTACGCCTTGCTGCTCAACAACGATACTGAAGTCGCGCCAGACTTCCTGGCGCGCCTGATCGATGCCGCCGAGTCGGACCCGAAGATTGGCGCCGTGGGACCGACGATCACCTACTACGAGCGTCCCGACCTGATCTGGTCGGCTGGCGGGATGATCGACTGGAAGCGCGGTATTGCCGTCATGCGCGCGAATGAAGTCGATAGCGGGCAATACCATGAGCCGGCCGACGTCGATTTCGTGACCGGATGCGCGCTCCTGGTCAAACGCGCAGTTTTAGAGCGCGCCGGGTTGCTCGATGAGCGGTTCTTCATGTATTTCGAGGAGACCGAATGGTGCGTGCGCATCCGCCGTGCCGGGTTCCGCATTCTGCACGTGCCGCGATCGCGCGTTTTACATAAGATTCCCCTTAATGCTCGCTTCGACAAAGAGTACCTGGCGTACTACATGACCCGCAACCGTCTCCTCTTCCTGCGCGCAACCGGCGCGCCGCTCCGCGCGTGGCTCGATGCGCTCCTCATACAAGACCTGCGCACCTACCTCAGCATGGTAATGCGCCCGAAATGGCGCACGCGGTCGGGACGCATCGGGATGCGCCACGCCTGGATCGACTTCTGGCGCGGACGGTTCGGGAAGTGGGAGATGAGGTAAGGTTAACAACATTTCATTCAGGCGAGAGGGGAGAGGGAAGAGGCGAGAGGCGAGAGGGGTTGCGAGTGGTCGTTGAACGCGCCGGCGCTAACATGGCACTGCAACGTCTCGAAATGTGAGGCGTAGGGGCGCTCCCCTGTGGGCGCCCCCGTGGGGGCGCGGCAGTGCGTAGGGGCACTCCCCTGTGGGCGCCCTTTGTAGAGCGTAAACAGTCACCTCAGTAGCCCCATGATTCAGAAGAACAGGTGCGCAGGTGAAAGGCGCACATATGACCCGCTCTGCATCCTTTGCGGCTCTGTGGTTCCAACCAGCAGGCGCACACGTGGCAGAATGTGCGAGTGAATGGTGCACGTGTTGTTCCTCTCTGTGCCCTCTGTGGCTCTGCGGTTCAGAAAAACAGGCGTGACCGGAGTGGTAAAGAGCACCCGGTTTCGCAATGACAATATCGTCAATCATTCTCCCCACCCATTTAGAGCGCCGTCACCCCTGCGTGCTATAGTCTTGGCAGGTTCGCCTGTTTGTGATACAGGCGTGGCATCCGTGGAAGGAGAGCGCAGTTATGCGGAAGATGATTGTTGGCACAGCACTGATTGGGAGCCTCCTCCTCTCTGCGTGTGGTTCGCTGGCATCGGCGCCCCCTACCCCCGAAACCTGGACGCCGCCGCCGGCAACGGCGACGCCGGCGCCTACTGTCATTCCAACGCCAACGCGCCCGGCGTTGACGACGTATACCGTTCAGCGCGGAACCATCGAGCGCAGCGTGGAATTGCAGGGGCGGGTCGCCGCCGTTGGGGAACGCGAACTCTCCTTCGCCGTCGATGGGGTCGTTAAAGCAGTCTATGTGACACCCAACACCAATATCACCAGGGGTCAGGTGCTGGCGGAGCTCGACTCCGGCGAACTGGATGATCGCCTGACGCAGGCGAAACAGCAGTACGCGCAGGCGCGGCGGCAACTCGAACGAGCGCTCAATGAGCTGCGCTTCCCGCTGCGGCGCTCTGAGATCGACCTGGAAGCAGCACGCGCGACGCTGGCACAATTGCTTGCCCCGCCCGATGCCGCGAAAGTGACAGCCGCGCGCGCTGCCCTCCAGCAAGCCGAGGCAGCCCGTGATCGGGCGCGCAATGATGCGTCTGCCGTCAAAACCCGCGCAGAACTGGCGCTCCAACAAGCGCAAAAGCGTCTGATTGCCGCCCAGGCGGAGTTTAGCGCTGCTTCATACGCCGTCGAGCAGGACAAAACCGACAATCGGGCGCAGGAGCGTCTCGCGCGCGCAGGTGATGCGTTGCGTGCAGCCGAAGAAGACGTCGCGCGGCTTCAGATTGAGTACGACACGGCGCGTAACAATGAGATCGCCGCCGTCCAGGCTGCCGAGGCTCAGGTTGCTATCGCACAGGCGGCGCTCGACGAGTTGCTCAAAGGTCCTGATCCGCTGAGAGTAGCAGAAGCGCGGCGCAATGTCGCCCTGGCGGAACTGGCCGTCGAGCAGGCGCGCAGCGCCATTCAGGTCGATCCCACCCTCGAACGCGCCGTCGAAGAAGCAAAGAAGGGTGTGGAAGACATTCAGCGCCAGATCGAATCACTCAAACTGGTCGCCGGGTTCGACGGGCAAATCCTGGCGGTCAACATTGCTCCTGGTTCTGTCACGCGCGCCGGAGAACCGGTGTTCATCGCGCTGGACCCGTCGGTCGCCGCCGATGCCCTGGAGGTGCTGATCACCAGCAGTGCTGCGCCGCTGGTTGTCGGGCAGCCGGTGTCGATCACCTTCGCGCGTTACCCCGGCGCCACATATCAGGGAACGGTGATCAGCATCCCCGGCAGTGGACCGGGTGGCGCACTGAGCGGCTACCATATTGCTTACGAGCCGACCGATCTGAAACTGTCATCTGGCGATGCGGCAACCGTGACCGTCGTGCTGGCGCGGCGCGAAAATGCGCTCTGGCTGCCGCCCAAAGCCATTCGCGCCGACTCGCGTAGTTATGTGCTGGTGCAACGTGGTGATCGCCCCGAACGGGTGGATATCGAAACGGGGTTGACGACGCCGGATCGCGTGGAAATCTTGAGTGGTCTGAATGAAGGCGACGTGGTCATTGGACAGTAGCGCAGTGAGGTTGTACCAATTACGATTGAAGATGCCGCATGCTTGCCATTCCGAGCGCCGCATGCTTGTCATTCCGAGCGCCGCATGCTTGTCATTCCGAGCGCAGCGAGGAATCTGAGCGGGTCGCGCACGACCCCACGCGCTGCTCGGGGTGACCATGCCGGATGGTCACAGGTGATTGGTATCATACCACGCGGGTCACGGACGTGAAGGGCAGGCGCCATTATCCTCGCAGAAGCAGGGGTGAATCATGAGGATCGGCATTGACGCCCGCTATCTCTCCCATAGACTGGTAGGCGGGGTCCATACCTATGAAGATGCCGCATGCTTGTCATTCCGAGCGCAGCGAGGAATCTGAGCGGGTCGCGCACGACCCCACGCGCTGCTCGGGGTGACCATGCCGGATGGTCACAGGTGATTGGTATCATACCACGCGGGTCACGGACGTGAAAGGCAGGCGCCATTATCCTCGCAGAAGCAGGGGTGAATCATGAGGATCGGCATTGACGCCCGCTATCTCTCCCATAGACTGGTAGGCGGGGTCCATACCTACATCAAACACTTCGTTGCAGAACTATGCATGATCGCTGCCGATCATCAGGTCTTCCTGTACGCCGACACCAAATGTCCGTTTGAGTTGACCAATTTGCCGGCGAACGTCACGCTGCGTCTGCTGCCGTACCGCGGACCGCACTCCAGTGTGTATCTGGATTACGTCGGGCTGCGGCGTGTTATGGCGCGCGACCGTCTCGATGTGGCGCACTACCCGGCGAACTACGGATTTCGCGTCCCCGGCGCGCGCACTGTGGTGACTCTGCACGATGCGCTGACCATCATGCCGCTGCGCGAGACGCTCTTCAGTTCTGGTTCCCGCCGCACGCTGCGCTCAATGGCGATGACCGTCTACCTCTATGCTGGATCGCGGCTCATGCTCCGCGATGCTGATCTACTGCTAACGGTTTCGCAGCATGCAAAGCAGGACATTCTGCGCTACTGTCGCTTCGATCCTCAGCGGATCATCCCCATCCCGCATGCGCCGACGCCGGATATGCGGCGGATCGAGGATCAGGCAACGCTCGACGTTGTGCGGCAACGCCACGGGATTGCGGGGCGCTTCGTCCTGGCGGATGCACTGAAGAATCCTGGCGTGCTGGTACGCGCCTGGCGGCGACTGCCGCAACCGGTGCGCGAGAGCCGCCGGATCGTCTTCTTTTCGCGCCATTCGGCGCCGCTACCGGTCGTGTTTGAGGCGGTCGAACGCGACGGCGCGTTGCTGCTGTTCAACCCGCCACGCGCCGACCTGGTGGCGCTGTACAGCATGGCGGATGTGTTTGTGTTCCCCTCATGGTTCGAGGGATTCGGTATCCCGGTGCTGGAAGCGATGGTCTGCGGCGCGCCGGTGATCGTGTCGGATCGCGGTCCTTTGCCGGAAGTCGCCGGTGACGCGGCGCTGGTGATGGATGCCGAGGATGACGCCACACTTGCCCGCTATCTCGAAAAGGTGCTGATCGACCCATCGGAGGCAGCGCGATTGCGCGAACGTGGGTTTGCGCACGCTGTACGGTTCAGTTGGCGCAAGACAGCGCAGCGGATTCTGGAGATCTACGAGCAGGCGGCGCAGATGACGTATCGCGCGTCCGCCGCCGCGAACGTGAGTCGCTGAGGTAACGACAATGCGCATTCTGGTACTCACATCCTGGTGGCCCGAACCGGCGGATAATGGCATCAAACTGCGAATTCGCCATCTTCTGCGCGCGATTGCTCGCCGTTATGAAATCCATCTCGTAGCGCTCACCCATGATGGCGCCGACACGACCCAACGGCAGGAAGTCGATCAACTGTGCGCATCGGCAATAATGCTATCGGCGCCCCGGAGAAACCCGCGTCGTCGCGATGTGATCGCCAGTTTGTGGCACACACAACCGGCATCCGTGCGGGTTCGGTGGGAGCCGCAGTGGAGCGCCGTCGTGCGTGAACGGGTGGCGACGCTGAAGCCGGATATTGTTCTGGCGGTGGAACTGTCGACCGCTATTTACGCCCATGACCTTCCTGGAGTGGTGCGCATCCTCGATGATCCCGAACTGGTTGAACTGTCTGAGTGGCGTCGAGCGCCTTCTCCCGCCAGGAAGCTACGCGCCTGGTTAACGTGGTACAGGCAATGTTCCTACGTTCGCTATCTGTTGCGCTCGTTCGCCGCCTGTAGCGTCGTTTCGGAAGCGGAACTCGACCTGGTGCGCCGCCTGGCGCCTGCAAATACGCGCCTTGCCATGATACCGAATGGCGCAGAGATTGGCGAAGGTCCAGGCAATTGGGGCGAACCACAACCGGACACGCTCATTTATCCCGGCTCACTGACCTACAGCGCCAACCTGGACGCAGTACACTATTTTCTCAACAGCATTTTTCCACATATCCGCCGCAGGCGACCGGATGTGCGATTGCGGCTGACCGGACGAGTCGAACCGGAACATCTTGTGGCACTGCCATCGCTGGAAGGCGTGGATGTGCTGGGATTTGTGCCTGATATTCGATCTGAAGTCGCGCGCGCGTGGTGTGAGGTGGTTCCGCTGCGTGAGGGAAGCGGCACGCGCCTCAAGGTGCTGGAGGCGTTGGCGCTTGGCACGCCGGTTGTCTCGACGCCGAAAGGGGTTGAGGGATTGGACCTGGAACATGGACGCCATGTGATGATCGCCGACACGCCTGAGTCGTTTGCTGACGCCACGCTGCGCGTACTGGAACAGCCGGAGTTGCGTGCGCAACTGGCCTCCCAGGGACGCCAGCGCGTCGTCGAACGATATGACTGGCGGGTGATTGGACAGCAGATGAACGATCTGCTCGGCGAGGTTGTAGAGCGTTATCGATGGATGGCGCCCGGACGCCCGCGCATCGGGAATGCGTGACATGAACACTCTATCGATTATTATTGTTAACTGGAATACGCGCGATATTCTGCTCGATTGCCTCGACACCATCGTAGCGTACCCGCCGCAGCGCCCTTACGATATCTGGGTTGTGGACAACGCCTCACGTGATGGGAGCGTCGCAGCCGTGCAGTCGCGCCATCCATATGCTCATATCATCGCAAATGCAGAGAACCGGGGATTTGCGGCGGCGAATAATCAGGCAATCGACGCTTCCTGCGGTGATTACGTTCTCTTACTCAACAGCGACACGCTTGTTCGCGCGCAGGCGCTGGAGCGTATGGCGCACTTCCTGGACATCCATGCCCGGGTTGGGGTTGTTGGCGCCTGCCTGCTTAATGCCGATGGAACGCTCCAACCGTCGTGGTCCGCCTTCCCATCGTTCTGGGCGGAACTGCTGGGACGCAATGTTCGCGCGCGTCGACCGTATGGCACGGTTGATGGCAGCACGGCGTATGCCGTGGACTGGGTCGGCGGCGCGGCGCTGATGATTCGTCGTGAAGTCATCGCAAAGATTGGTGCGCTCGACGAGGGGTACTTCATGTACTCGGAAGAGACCGACTGGTGCTTCAGAGTGCGCAAAGCCGGCTGGGACGTCTGCTACCTGCCGCACGCAACTATTGTGCATCTTGGCGGTCAGAGCAGCCAGAAGGCGAGCGCGCGTATGAAGGCGGAACTCTACCGCAGCAAAATACGCTTCTACACAAAGCATTATGGTCGGCATCAGGCATATGCGCTGAGCCTGGCATTGCGCGCTGCGTTATACGGCAAGACGCTGATCAAGAGAGTGAGGGGGCGAGCCGGAGCGGATTGCGATCTTCATCTCCTTGCTCAAGCATTGAATGTCCCACGCTGGCACTGAAAGGGTCACACCATGAAGATCGGCATCGATGCGCGTTTTCTGACTCACCCGCAACCCGGCGGCTTCAAAACCTACACCGAACAGTTAGTTCGTGCACTGCTAAACGTCGATGCTGAGAATGAATATATTCTGTATGTTGACCGTCCGCCCGACGCGCGCATGGTCGCATCATTGACGCCGAATGCAACCGTGCGCATCGTGCCGGGGACGGCGCCGTTTATCGGCATGCCCTGGCGCGAGCAGGTCGGGCTGACCGTGCAAGCAAAGCGTGACCGGATCGACATCCTTCACGCACTCTGCCTGACAGCGCCGGTGCGTGCGCCTTGCCCGCTGGTTGTGACGATCCACGATACCATCTGGCTGTCTCCCCATCGTTTTACAGGGCGGCGGAAACGAGCGCAGCGCTCCTTGATGGATATGTACTATCGGTATGTGCCACAGATCGCAGCCCGGCGGGCAAGCGCGGTGGTGACGGTATCGCATGATGCGCAAGCGGCGATTGTGCAGCATCTTGGCATCCCTGCGCATCGCGTGTTTGTTACCTATGAAGCAGCGGCATCGATCTATCGCACTCGTGATCGGGCGCTTGCGATCAATGCTGTGCATGAGCGATTTGGTCTGAGCAAAGGGTTTATTCTGGCGCTTGGGTCCGCCGATCCGCGCAAAAACATTTCCACGCTTATTCGCGCATATGCTCATGTACCGGAACACATGCGAATACACCACGAACTCGCAATTGTGTGGACGCACCCATTACTGGCGGAGTCGATCCTGGCGGAAGCGCGTGTGCGTGGTGTCGAAGGGCAATTACGCTTCTTGCGGCAGGTCTCGAACGATGATATGGTCAATCTCTACAATGCTGCGGCGCTGTTCGCTTTCCCGTCGCGGTATGAGGGATTCGGTCTGCCGATCCTGGAGGCGATGGCATGCGGCACACCGGTTGTGGCTGCGAACAATTCGTCGATTCCGGAAGTTGCCGGCGAGGCGGCGCTACTGGTCGATGCCGAGAGTCCATTAAGCATCGCTCGTGCAATAGAGCGCCTGTTGAACGATGCCTCGCTGCGCGATGAACTGCGCGCGCGGGGCATACAGCGTGCTGCAAGTTTCTCATGGCAACGCTGTGCGCGTGAAACGATTGCGGTCTATCAGAAGTGCTCCATCGGTCGTGAGGATGTTGGCGCGATGCGTGTTGTCTGAAAAAGGATGTCTGCAACGTTTATGCGCACAATGCTCAACCAAAAGAGGCGTCACCTGAAGAGCAGCCTGACAGCACGACAACCCCTTCCTGTATTTCGTTCCTTCCTGATAGTCGGCGTGTTGCTCGGCATTGTCGGATTGAGCCTGGCGGCTGGGTACGTCATCGGCGCCGATCGGAAATTCGTCGCGCTGGCGATCTTCGGTCCGCTGGCGGCGATACCGGTTTTCTTTCTTGTCAGTCGGCATTTTACCTATGCGATACTGTCTTTGCCCATAGCAGCAATGGCGATCCCGATTGATATACCGACGGGAACGTATACGAAAATACCGATCTCACTGGTTATTGCAACAATGCTCTGCGGTATATGGATCACGTCGATGGCGATCCGCAACAATTGGCGACTGGCGCCGTCGCCGATTAACCGTCCAATGATCGTATTCTGCATTGCCTGTACGATATCGTTGATATGGGGAATTGTATGGCGTGATCCTATACTACGGATGGATATATTTTCGAACTTCATCGTTGTTCAGATCGCTTCTCTCGTTACTTATGCAGTTTCTGTCGGGGTTGCGCTGTTGATCGGTAATTTTCTTTGGAATGAGGGTCAAATCAAGTATCTTATCGGTTGCTTTTTGTTTTTTGGGTCGCTCATGACCATATTTCAAATCTTGAGGATCGATCATAGAATCCTTACAGACCGTGGATTATGGGGATTATGGACGGTTATTCCTGCTTATGCGCTGCTGATTACGCAACCCGGCTTGCGCTTGCGTTGGAGATTGCTTCTGCTGGCGCTCATTGTCGCTAATCTGTATCAAACGATCCTGATCAATCTGCTCTGGAAATCGGGATGGATTCCGACGGTTATTGCTATCTTTGCAGCGACATTGATCCGTTCACGGCGTTGGTTCGTTGTGCTGGCCGTTGCAGTGATTGTGTTGGTATACACACAACAAGATTTTTTCAATCAGATGATCGAAACAGAGTTGAACGAAGGCGCCGATGGTCGGATCGGTATGTGGGAGATCAATCTGCGCGTGGTTGGCGAACATTGGCTGTTCGGCACCGGTCCTGCCGGGTATGCGCCGTACTATATGACCTACTACCCCTACGATGCGCGCTCGACGCACAACAACTATCTCGACATCATTGCTCAGTTTGGCGTGGTTGGTTCGATAATCTGGCTCTGGTTCGCGTTTGCCAGCACAAGCGAAGGTTTGCGCCTCTACCGTGAAGCGCCGCCTGGATTCCTCAAAACCGCAGCATTGACCACGGTCAGCGGTTGGATCGGCGCGCAGGCATCGATGTTCTTTGGTGACTGGATTCTGCCGTTTGCCTACAACCAGACGATTAACGGCTTCAAATACACGGTTTATAGCTGGTTTTTCGTCGGTCTCCTGATCAGCCTCCGGCAGATCATTGAGCGGCGCAAAGCGACCCAAACGGTGAGCAATAGCGTATGAAACGTCTGACGATACTGATTGCCGGTCTTCTGGTAGTCATCAGTCTGGCGCTGTCGCACTCCCCGGCAGCGGCGCAGCGCAGCCGCTGGACGACGCCCTTTGAGGTGTCGCCGCCGGTCACGGAAGCGACGTCAGCGCAGGCAGCGCCAACTCCGCCTCCTGCCGGACAGAAGGCGGTGCGCTATGGCTCATCGTGGTTTCCAAGCCTTGCCATCGGTCCAACGGGGAGCGTTCATATTGTATGGTATGGTGGCATTGTCACCACTGCCGGCAATGAGGGGTCTATCGATCTCCTCATGTACCGCGAGTTGCGTGACGGCGTCTGGTCGCCGTTCAATGATGTCGTGCAGACTGCAACAGGCGGATATACCGTTCGCAACAGTATTGTTATGAGTCGTGACGGGAAATTGCACGTCTTGCTGCGCATGGGCACGACGATCCGGCATGTCAGCGTTCCATGGGATCGGGCGTGGACCGCAGCGGCCTGGAGCGAACCGCGAACGGTTGGCAGGAGCGGTTATTACGTGGCGCTAGGAGTGGACAGTCAGGCGCGATTGCATGCCTTCTGGTCGCAAGGAGTCCCGGACGAACCGGGTAAGCCGCGTCCCGAATGTCCGAACTGCGCTAATCTGTTCTATCGCTATTCCGATACTGGTGGCGAAAGCTGGTCGGAACCTGTGAACCTGTCGAATTCGCCCTATGGCGATAACCGACCACAAGTGAAAGTGGATAGTCGTGACCGGGTGCATGTCATATGGGATCAGGGGAAAGACTGGTATGCCGGTCTGGGCAAACCAAAGCAGGGGGTGTACCGTCGCTCGGATGATCGCGGCAACACCTGGCGACCGCCGGTTTATTTCACCGTTCCTGACGATGCGATCCAACAGACCACTCTCGGCATTGCGGCGGGCGATAACCCGATCGTCGTCTATCGCACGCTCAAGGGAACGCTCTACTACCAGTACTCGCGTGATGGCGGCGATAGCTGGAGTCTGCCAGACGTGCTGCCCGGCGTTGTTGCGCGAGATACCCGCGGGAATGATCTCGACCAGTACTCCATGGCTACCGATAGTGAAGGGAATGTCCATCTCCTGATGGTTGGCTACCCGACGACAATATCCAGCATCGCTCCTGGCGCCGCGCCGTCGATGGTGTTGCACCTGGTGTGGAATGGCTCGCGCTGGAGTTCGCCCGAAATCGTGTCGGCAAACGAGTTCTATCCCGAATGGCCCGTTATTGCCGTGTCGAACGGCAATAAACTCCACGCCGTCTGGTATACACGCCGGGGAGACGGCATAGCAGCAGACGAGCGCGACCGCTATCGTATCTGGTATAGTTCGCGCCAGCTGGATCTTCCGGAAACTGCACCGCTGCCACTGTTTACGCCGGTTCCGACGGCGGTGCCAACCGCTGTGCCTACTGCAACTCCAATTCCTCCCACGTCCACTCCCCTTCCAACCGATGTTGCGACCGCGCCACCGATCAGCGGTCCTCCCCGCTGGGAGACGACGGCGCTGCCGGTGCTGGCGCTGGCACTGCTGCCGCCTATCGGGGTCATTGCCGGTGTTTATGCCTTGCGTCGATGGGGGAAACGCCGATAGTCTCACCTGGATGACGGTCCCACAGCACGAGTCGCGCCGTCTGCTGTTTTCCGGCCGATGGTCTGATTGCTGATGGCAGCGCTGCCTCCGAGTTATTGTGACAATAAAGGCAGAAACACCCTCGACCGCACTGCGACGGCGTTCCCCAGGTGACAATCGACGTAGGACGGGCTTCCGCAATGAAATCCCCCGCCTCTGATGCGTGCAGGTCCTTGCTGGTATGCATTGGCTCTGCCGTCGTGGAGAGTGCGATGTGTCGCAGTGTTCCGGCAGCGTATGCCTCAGCGACGCATCTCATACCAATGACGCTTGAAGATGCCGCATGCTTGTCATTCCGAGCGCAGCGACTTGTCATTCCGAGCGCAGCGAGGAATCTGAGCGGGTCGCGCAAGACCCCTCGCGCTGCTCAGGGTGACCATGCCGGATGTTTACAGGGAATTGGTATGAGAGGCGAGAGGCGAGAGGCGAGAGGCGAGAGGTGAGAGGCGAGAGGCGAGAGGTGAGAGGCGAGAGGCGAGAGGCGAGAGGCGAGAGGCGAGAGGCGAGAGGTGAGAGGCGAGAGGCGAGAGGCGAGAGGCGAGAGGCGAGAGGCGAGAGGTGAGAGGCGAGAGGCGAGAGGTGAGAGGCGAGAGGTGAGAGGTGAGAGGCGAGAGGCGAGAGGTGAGAGGCGAGAGGCGAGAGGCGAGAGGCGAGAGGCGAGAGGCGAGAGGCGAGAGGCGAGAGGCGAGAGGTGAGAGGCGAGAGGCGAGAGGCGAGAGGCGAGAGGTGATACCAATGACGCTTGAAGATGCCGCATGCTGGTCATTCCGAGCGCAGCGACTGGTCATTCCGAGCGCAGCGACTTGTCATTCCGAGCCCTTCGCTTCGCTCAGGGTAAACGCAGCGAGGAATCTGAGCGGGTCGCGCACGACCCCTCGCGCTGCTCAGGGTGACCATGCCGGATGGTCATCGGTCATTGGTATGAGAGGCGAGAGGCGAGAGGTGAGAGGCGAGAGGCGAGAGGTGAGAGGCGAGAGGCGAGAGGCGAGAGGCGAGAGGTGATACCAATGACGCTTGAAGATGCCGCATGCTGGTCATTCCGAGCGCAGCGACGGGTCATTCCGAGCGCAGCGACGGGTCATTCCGAGCGCAGCGACGGGTCATTCCGAGCGCAGCGACGGGTCATTCCGAGCGCAGCGACTTGTCATTCCGAGCGCAGCGACTGGTCATTCCGAGCGCAGCGAGGAATCTCAGCGGGTCGCGCACGACCCCTCGCTTTGCTCGGGGTGACCATGCCGGATGTTTACAGGGAATTGGTATGAGAGGCGAGAGGCGAGAGGCGAGAGGCGAGAGGTGAGAGGCGAGAGGCGAGAGGTGAGAGGCGAGAGGCGAGAGGCGAGAGGCGAGAGGCGAGAGGCGAGAGGTGAGAGGCGAGAGGCGAGAGGCGAGAGGTGAGAGGCGAGAGGCGAGAGGTGAGAGGCGAGAGGCGAGAGGTGAGAGGCGAGAGGCGAGAGGCGAGAGGCGAGAGGCGAGAGGTGAGAGGCGAGAGGCGAGAGGCGAGAGGCGAGAGGCGAGAGGTGATACCAATGACGCTTGAAGATGCCGCATGCTTGTCATTCCGAGCGCAGCGACGGGTCATTCCGAGCGCAGCGACTGGTCATTCCGAGCGCAGCGACGGGTCATTCCGAGCGCAGCGACGGGTCATTCCGAGCGCAGCGACGGGTCATTCCGAGCGCAGCGAGGAATCTGAGCGGGTCGCGCACGACCCCTCGCGCTGATCGGGGTGACCATGCCGGATGTTCACCGGTCATTGGTATTAGGGGTCATGCGGTCGCCGGATTGACTCCAGTACGTGATGATCGGTCGGGCGCTGATGATCGTCTTCCCCGGCGGAATCTGGTTGAAACCAAAGCGCAGGTGCGCGCGCGAAGCAGGGCAAATCGGCGATTCCAGATCGGCTGGCGACCCTGAGACGGCTATCTTCGCACGCATGATCGGCGAGTTCGCACCGGGTTTGATCGGCGAGTCGGGATTGCCCTCGTGCCTGCCGTTGCAATTGCCGTCGGCGCCGACGCTGGCATCAATGACAGTACTGCCAGGCAATCTGCGGCGAATAGCGGGAACAGGGTCAGTTGACTGCACCTGTCGTAGCCAGCGTCCGGCGTCGGATATGCAGTGTGAGAAAGAGTAGAGCCATGCACATGCAGCGTAAGTTACAGAATTATCACCCGCCATCCGCCGCGATACAGAGCGCCGTCATCCCGGCGTGCTACGCTCTATCCGCTGGAACATGCACAAACCCAACGATCAACACACAGGAGAGAATAGACTCCTATGGCAGTCACCACATCAGCGGCATCGACGGATGTTGCAACACGAACGACACGCTCGCGCGAGCGCGTGTTTCTTGTCCTGGTATGGGCGCTGGCGCTAACAATCAGTTCGTTGCCTGTTCTCGCAGGGTATCTGTTTGCAACGCCGGAGCGTCAGTTTGTCGGGATTGTGTACAATATGCCGGATCACGCGCAGTACTTCGCCTGGATGCGCGACCTGGCGCGCCAGCCGCTGGCGCCGAACCGGTTGACGCCTGAGCCGAATGCCCCGGCGTTTTTCAATCTGCTCTGGTGGGTCGTCGGGCGTGTCGGGGCGTTGACCGGACTCGAATACGCTGCACTCTGGTCGGGGTTGCGACTCGTGGCGGCAGCAGCAGTGCTGGCGGCGGGATATGCCTTTGTGAACCTGGCGCTTGCCGATGGTCAGCAACGTCGGCTGGCGTACCTGATCTTCATCTTTGGCAGCGGTCTCGGGTTTATCTGGGTGATTGTCAAGTATGCCTACCGCCTGCCTGAAGCGCCGTTTCCGTTCAACATCTACACTGCTGAAACCAACACCTTCTGGATCCTAACGGCGTTTCCGCACTTCGGCATGGCGCTGGCGTTGATTGTGGCGATGATGGCGCTCCTGCTTCAGGCGTTGCGCACAGGACGCTACCGCTATGCCGTGGCGTGTGGCATTCTGGGAGCGATTCTGGGGTTGCAGCATGCCTACGACCTGATCACCATCTACACTGTGATGGGAGCGTTTGGTCTGCTCATCTGGCGGCGCGACCGGCGTTTCCCTGGGTTTTTGTTCCGTTGCGGGTTGATTATTTTCGCGCTCTCTGCGCCGGCTGCGGCGTATCTGTCGGCGCTGGTGCTCCTCGACACCACGTGGGGCAAAAAATTGAGCCAGTTCGACAATGCTGGCGCGTGGACGCCGCCGCCGTGGGAGTTGCCGATCCTGCTGGGTGTTCCTTTCCTGCTTGCGCTGCTCCACTTTCGCCCTCGCGCTTTGCAGAGCCGGAGTGATGCGGAAGTGCTCGTTGCAGTCTGGTTTGTGCTCCACTTTGTGCTGGCGTATCTGCCGGTCAAGTTTCAGATACATCTGCTGCTCGGCTGGCAGATGCCGATTGCCGTCCTGGCGGCGGCGGCAATCGCCACGCGCATTGTTCCCTGGTTTCAGCAGCGCCATAGCGCATTGTTGAAACCGGCGCTCGCTTTTCTCGTTGCGCTCATGGTGGCGACCAATGGTTACCTGGTTGCCTGGCGGTTTGTTGATTTCCGCCGTCTCGAAGCGCCCTACTACCTGACGCGCGGCGCGGCGGAGTCGCTGGCGTGGCTCGAAGCCCATGCCACTTCCAGCGATGTCGTGCTGGCAGACCTTGAGTATGGCCAGCATGTGCCGGTGCGCTCCGATGCTCGCGCGTTTCTGGCGCACTGGGCGGGCACACTCGATTTCTTCGACAAAAAGGTGATGGTGCGCGAAGTTTTTGACCCCGCCACCTCAGATATGCGCCGCCGGGAGATCCTGTCGGCGTATGGGGTGACCTATATCGTTGCTCGTGGGCGGGATCAGGCAGCGGCGCTCGATCCGGCGGTTGGACGCTATTTGACTGTGGTGTTCTCCGAAGGTGATACGACGATGTATCGAGTAACACCGGTGCATCTGCCGAATGGGTAGGATACTATGAGTCTCGTCTCTCGCTTCCGGGTTGAAATCCTGCTCTTCCTCCTTCTGCTGGCGTGCTACGCTTACTTTCCGCCGCGCTGGGCGGACTGGAATCAGAACTCGCGGCTGAACCTGACACTGGCGATTGTTGATGATGGTTCCTTCCAGATCGACCGGTTCGTCGCCAATACCGGCGATTATGCGAAGTACAACGGGCACTACTACAGCGACAAAGCGCCGGGTACGTCATTCCTCGCTGTTCCGGTGTACGCCGCCGTTCGCCCGTTGCTCCAGACGGCGCCGGTACAGCGGATGATCGAGCGCGTTGGTTCGTCGGCGGCGTTTGGCGAGACGCTGCGACCCGATGGAAGCGGCCTGGCGATGGAGAAGGTTTACTTCGCGCTGGTGTTAATGATCGTGTCGTTCGTGACGGTAGCCGTTCCATCGGCGCTGCTTGGCGTTCTGTTGTATCGTTTTCTCGAACTGTTCGACCTGGGGGCGAGTTGGCGCGTTGCGCTCGCGCTGATCTATGGGCTGGCGACGCCTGCCTTTCCCTACTCAAATGCGTTCGTAGGGCATCAGCAGGTGGCGGCGATGCTTTTCGTCTCTTTCTGGATGGCGTTCCTCATCGGGCAACGACGCCTGGCGCCGCACTGGTCGCTGCTCATCGGTGTGTTGCTGGGATGGACACTGATCACCGAGTATCCGGCGGCGCTGATTGTGGCGGGTGTCGGATTGTATCTGCTCGTCGTTCTGCCCGACCGTCGCTGGATTGTGGGTGCGGCGCTGGCGGGTGTGCCGCCGCTAGCGTTGATGATGGCGTACAACGACGCAATCTTTGGCACAGTGATGCCGGTCGGTTACAAGTACTCGGAGTTGTGGCAGGCTGAGCATCAATCCGGTTTTATGAGCCTTGCAGGACCGAACCGCGAGGCGCTGTGGGGCATCACCTTTGGCGTACACCGCGGTCTCTTCCTCCTGGCGCCGGTGTTACTGATCGGTCTGGTGGGGTTCGTCGCCTGGTGGCGCAGTGGAACGCACCGCCGCGAACTGGCGGTTTGCGTCTGGGCAGTCGTCAGTTTCCTGCTGTTCAACGGGTCGTCCGTCATGTGGAGCGGTGGTTTTGGCGTCGGACCACGCTACCTTGTGCCGATGTTGCCGTTTCTGGCATTCGGCATCGGCGCCTTCGTTGCGACGTGGGGTGCGCAATGGCGGGTGCGCGCAGTGTTGGGCGTCACAGGCGTCTGGTCGTTCCTGAATGTGTGGGCGCAGACGATTGGCGGGCAGAGTTTTCCGCAGTATCAGCCTAACCCATTACTGGACTATTCGCTGCCGGAACTGGTTGCGGGCAATGTGGCGCGCAACCTGGGCATGGCGCTGGACCTCGGCGGTTGGGCGAGTCTGCTGCCGCTGGCGCTGGTGGTGCTGCCGGGGTTGGTCATGCTCTTCCGGTCGGTAGAAGAAAAACGATCATTGCAGGTAGAAGGGCGTTGGATTGAGAACCGAGAACTGAGAACTGAGAACCGAGAACTGAGAACTGAGAACCGAGAACTGAGAACCGAGAATTGAGAATTGAGAACTGAGAATTGAGAATTGAGAACTGAGAATTGAGAACTGAGAATTGAGAACTGAGAACTGAAGGTCAGGGGTTGGGGTGGAGGTGCAGGGTCAGGTGTTCCGTCACTATCACGCGACATAAGATCCAACCGGCGAAGGAAGAGTCATACGCAGCATTCGGCGCCGGAACGTTCCTCTGCTGGCGTTCGTAGAAGGCGCGGTAGGGGCGCCCTGGCGAGGTCGCGCAGGGGCGCCCGTGGCCAGTACACAGGAGAGTTTCATCCATGATTCGTCCAGAAGCGCACAGCGCTCCACATCTTCAAACAACGCCAATGACCGTTGGCGCCTCTCGGATTCTTGTGGCAACGCTGTTTATCGTGGCAGTGTTGCTGGCGACGATCAATCTGCCATATGCGCCGCGGACCTGGTTTGATGAGGGATCGCACCTGCACGTGCCGAAAGCATTGGTGCAGTACGGCAAGTACGCCGACATCAGCGCCATCCCTGATGGACGCATCGAGTTTCGCTACCACGGACCCACGATTGGTATCGGTCCGACCATTATGCTGCCGGTTGCGGCGGTCTACCAGGTGTTCGGTGTCGGTCTGACGCAAGGGCGACTGGTAATTGTGATCTATTTTGCCATTGCGCTTGTTGCCGGATATGCGCTTGCGCGTCGTCTGTATGATCGCCAGACTGCACTGATCGCGCTGGCGCTCCTGCTGGCGTCACGCACGGTCAATTATGAGGGGCTGATCGAGTATGGGAGGCAGGTGCTCGGCGAGGCGCCCGGCGTGGCATTCGTCTTTCTGGGAATGCTGGCGTGGCTGACGGCGTTGAAGACAGCAGCGCAACCGGCGCTGCGGCATGCGCACCGGACGTGGAGCATACTGGCGGGGCTGGGGTTTGGTCTGGCGTTGGTCACCAAGAACCAATTTGTGCTGATTATCCCGCCGGCGCTGGCGCTGACAGCGTTGCTCGACTGGCGCTACTATCGGGCGGGAACCTGGACGCTGCGCCTGATTCCGCCGATTGTTGCTGTTGGTTGTTTTGCGCTCTGGACGGTCGTGCAGTTTGCGCTGCTCGGTCCTGGCACATTCTTTGAAAATCTTCAGCAAACCCGGCAGGCTGCTGGCGGGGCGATTTTCGTTTTCAACCTGCGTTCGACCCTGCGCGCCGGGTATTACCTGTTGCGTCCCGATCTGTTCGGCGGGCTGGTTGTGCCGGCGCTGGCATACACTATCTGGCGCGCGCGCCGCCGCACATCGCAGGGGTTGAACGAAGCGCTGCTGGCACTGATCATTGGTCTCTGGCTGGCGTGGTTCGTCGGCGTTTCCCTCGGCTGGCCCCGCTACGCCTTTCCGGCAGTCGCACTGAGCGCTCTGACCGTCGCGCGGCTGGCATTCGATACGATTGTCTGGCTGCGCCGCGTGTTGCCGGCGGCAGCAACAATTGCCGCCATCTACCTGGTTGTCATCATCGTGCTGCCGATGGCACTAACAGTGCGCGTGGTGTTCACGCCCGATGATAGTGCACAGCGGTTCGCCGCATATCTGAATGCGAATGTGCCTGAATCGGCGATCATTGCTACCTGGGAGCCGGAATTGGGGGTGCTGACCGATCACCGCTATCTCTACCCGCCCCAACCGACCCTGGATCAGGCAGTGCGGCACACCTGGCTGGGAGGTGATCCGGTGCGCTACGACTGGTACGCAGATCGACCGGAGTATGTTGTGGTCGGCAGTTTCGGCGGTTATACCGGCGTGTACCATACGCCCGAACTGGAACGCCACTATATTCGTGTGGCGCAGATGGGTACGTATGCGTTGTACCAGGTTCGGGCGGGGAGTGGGGAGTAGGGAGTGGGGAGTCTTCGAATAACCCTGTATTGCCATCGAGTGCTGATGCGTGTGCTGCCAGGTCGCACGTTCTTTGAGTAGCGGGCTAAAGCCCTTGCTCAGGACATTGTAAACCTGTGCTGCCAGGGCGCACGTTCTTTGAGTAGCGGGCTAAAGCCCTTGCTCAGGACATTGAAGCCCCGTAGGGGCTTGCACGATCTCAGCCAGGGCTTCAGCCCGCAGCTTTGTAGTGCGCCAACATCGTAAACCTGTGCTGCCAGGGCGCACGTTCTTTGAGTAGCGGGCTAAAGCCCTTGCTCAGGACATTGAAGCCCCGTAGGGGCTTGCACGATCTCAGCCAGGGCTTCAGCCCGCAGCTTTGTAGCGCGCCAACATCGTAAACCTGTGCCGCCAGGTTGCACGTTCTTTGAGTAGCGGGCTAAAGCCCTTGCTCAGGACATTGAAGCCCCGCAGGGGCTTGCACGATCTCAGCCAGGGCTTCAGCCCGCAGCTTTGTAGTGCGCCAACATCGTAAACCTGTGCCGCCAGGTCGCACGTTCTTTGAGTAGCGGGCTAAAGCCCTTGCTCAGGACATTGAAGCCCCGCAGGGGCTTGCACGATCTCAGCCAGGGCTTCAGCCCGCAGCTTTGTAGTGCGCCAACATCGTAAACCTGTGCCGCCAGGGCGCACGTTCTTTGAGTAGCGGGCTAAAGCCCTTGCTCAGGACATTGAAGCCCCGTAGGGGCTTGCACGATCTCAGCCAGGGCTTCAGCCCGCAGCTTTGTAGCGCGCCAACATCGCTTCGAGGTCGCGCGGCTTGCACGATCTCAGCCAGGGCTTCAGCCCGCAGCTTTGTAGTGCGCCAACATCGTAAACCTGTGCCGCCAGGTTGCACGTTCTTTGAGTAGCGGGCTAAAGCCCTTGCTCAGGACATTGAAGCCCCGCAGGGGCTTGCACGATCTCAGCCAGGGCTTCAGCCCGCAGCTTTGTAGTGCGCCAACATCGTAAACCTGTGCCGCCAGGGCGCACGTTCTTTGAGTAGCGGGCTAAAGCCCTTGCTCAGGACATTGAAGCCCCGTAGGGGCTTGCACGATCTCAGCCAGGGCTTCAGCCCGCAGCTTTGTAGTGCGCCAACATCGTAAACCTGTGCCGCCAGGTTGCACGTTCTTTGAGTAGCGGGCTAAAGCCCTTGCTCAGGACATTGAAGCCCCGTAGGGGCTTGCACGATCTCAGCCAGGGCTTCAGCCCGCAGCTTTGTAGCGCGCCAACATCGCTTCGAGGTCGCGCGGCTTGCACGATCTCAGCCAGGGCTTCAGCCCGCAGCTTTGTAGTGCGCCAACATCGTAAACCTGTGCTGCCAGGTCGCACGTTCTTTGAGTAGCGGGCTAAAGCCCTTGCTCAGGACATTGAAGCCCCGTAGGGGCTTGCACGATCTCAGCCAGGGCTTCAGCCCGCAGCTTTGTAGCGCGCCAACATCGTAAACCTGTGCCGCCAGGTCGCACGTTCTTTGAGTAGCGGGCTAAAGCCCTTGCTCAGGACATTGAAGCCCCGCAGGGGCTTGCACGATCTCAGCCAGGGCTTCAGCCCGCAGCTTTGTAGCGCGCCAACATCGTAAACCTGTGCCGCCAGGTCGCACGTTCTTTGAGTAGCGGGCTAAAGCCCTTGCTCAGGACATTGAAGCCCCGTAGGGGCTTGCACGATCTCAGCCAGGGCTTCAGCCCGCAGCTTTGTAGTGCGCCAACATCGTAAACCTGTGCCGCCAGGTCGCACGTTCTTTGAGTAGCGGGCTAAAGCCCTTGCTCAGGACATTGAAGCCCCGTAGGGGCTTGCACGATCTCAGCCAGGGCTTCAGCCCGCAGCTTTGTAGCGCGCCAACATCGCTTCGAGGTCGCGCGGCTTGCACGATCTCAGCCAGGGCTTCAGCCCGCAGCTTTGTAGTGCGCCAACATCGTAAACCTGTGCCGCCAGGTCGCACGTTCTTTGAGTAGCGGGCTAAAGCCCTTGCTCAGGACATTGAAGCCCCGTAGGGGCTTGCACGATCTCAGCCAGGGCTTCAGCCCGCAGCTTTGTAGCGCGCCAACATCGCTTCGAGGTCGCGCGGCTTGCACGATCTCAGCCAGGGCTTCAGCCCGCAGCTTTGTAGTGCGCCAACATCGTAAACCTGTGCTGCCAGGTCGCACGTTCTTTGAGTAGCGGGCTAAAGCCCTTGCTCAGGACATTGTAAACCTGTGCTGCCAGGTCGCACGTTCTTTGAGTAGCGGGCTAAAGCCCTTGCTCAGGACATTGTAAACCTGTGCTGCCAGGTCGCACGTTCTTTGAGTAGCGGGCTAAAGCCCTTGCTCAGGACATTGAAGCCCCGCAGGGGCTTGCACGATCTCAGCCAGGGCTTCAGCCCGCAGCTTTGTAGCGCGCCAACATCGTAAACCTGTGCCGCCAGGTTGCACGTTCTTTGAGTAGCGGGCTAAAGCCCTTGCTCAGGACATTGAAGCCCCGCAGGGGCTTGCACGATCTCAGCCAGGGCTTCAGCCCGCAGCTTTGTAGCGCGCCAACATCGCTTCGAGGTCGCGCGGCTTGCACGATCTCAGCCAGGGCTTCAGCCCGCAGCTTTGTAGCGCGCCAACATCGTAAACCTGTGCTGCCAGGTCGCACGTTCTTTGAGTAGCGGGCTAAAGCCCTTGCTCAGGACATTGAAGCCCCGTAGGGGCTTGCACGATCTCAGCCAGGGCTTCAGCCCGCAGCTTTGTAGCGCGCCAACATCGCTTCGAGGTCGCGCGGCTTGCACGATCTCAGCCAGGGCTTCAGCCCGCAGCTTTGTAGCGCGCCAACATCGTAAACCTGTGCCGCCAGGGCGCACGTTCTTTGAGTAGCGGGCTAAAGCCCTTGCTCAGGACATTGAAGCCCCGCAGGGGCTTGCACGATCTCAGCCAGGGCTTCAGCCCGCAGCTTTGTAGCGCGCCAACATCGTAAACCTGTGCCGCCAGGTCGCACGTTCTTTGAGTAGCGGGCTAAAGCCCTTGCTCAGGACATTGAAGCCCCGCAGGGGCTTGCACGATCTCAGCCAGGGCTTCAGCCCGCAGCTTTGTAGCGCGCCAACATCGTAAACCTGTGCCGCCAGGTCGCACGTTCTTTGAGTAGCGGGCTAAAGCCCTTGCTCAGGACATTGAAGCCCCGCAGGGGCTTGCACGATCTCAGCCAGGGCTTCAGCCCGCAGCTTTGTAGCGCGCCAACATCGCTTCGAGGTCGCGCGGCTTGCACGATCTCAGCCAGGGCTTCAGCCCGCAGCTTTGTAGCGCGCCAACATCGCTTCGAGGTCGCGCGGCTTGCACGATCTCAGCCAGGGCTTCAGCCCGCAGCGCCGCGACAGTACCAAACTATTTTATCTTCATTAGCCCGCAGCTCAAATGATGCCACGCTGCCAGATCCAATCCGGTTTGATCGCCATTGCGCTTTTCAGCGCTCTGCTGGTGGGATGTGTGGGAACCGGACGGGGTTCGCCGGGGTCTGGCGACGTTGCGGCGCAACCAACACCACTCCTTACCGATGCGCTGCCGACGCCGCGCCTCGACGGCATCGCCGCTGAGCGACGCGAGGTGCGCTTCGTCAGCGGTGATGTCGAACTGGCAGGAGAACTCGATCTCCCGCCGGGCGCCGGTCCCCATCCGCTGGTGTTCATCATTCATCACTCCGGTCCTGTGCCACGCGACTCTTACGGCTACCTCGCGGAGATTCTGTTGCGTGCCGGGTATGCCGTGTTCCGCTTCGACAAACGTGGGACCGGCGCGAGCGGCGGTGTGTACGGGTGCTGCGAAAGCGATGATGCGCTGGCAGCCTATCACGCCGCGATTGCGCAACCGGGCATTGATCGCTGCCAGGTCTTTATCGTGGCACAGAGCATTGGCACGCAATATCTGGCAATGCGCTTTGAGGAGTATGCTCAGGCGCAGGCGCCACGCGGCGTTGCGCTGCTCTCCAGTCTGCTCCATGCCGACGACATTGTGCGCATCAACGCGCCGATCATTGTCATCGTGGCGGATAGCGAACCAGAGCTGCAAGCCATCGGTCCTGAAGCAGCGGCGGCGCACAATGCGCGGTTTTCCTCTTCGGCAGCGCTGTATATCGCTGAAGGCGCCGAACATACCCTCTTCGACATTCGCAATGGTCCGATTGACTGGACCGATCCTCGTTGGGTGGAGCGCTATCATCGTGGCGCGATGGAGGCGCTCGTGCAGCAACTCGATGCCTGGCGCGTCGCGCGAGCGCCGAGGGAGTGTGAGCGCCAGCGATAAAGCGCGCGCAAAGGCGCAGAGGTTCTGCCACTCTGCCGTGTCTGCGCTCTGAGTATCGAAGGGCCGAACTGTCGGGTCGATCCTGCTACAGCACTGCCGTATCTTTGCCACGGAACGCGCATGCGCCAATGAGACCGATCCGCGTCCGCGGGCTATCAGTGCGGGTGTTCATGTTCGCGCGGCGAGTAGCGTCTCTCAGGCGAACGCTGCGCCAGGCGCCGAATGCCTTTGATCGCAACGCCCGTGCCCGTCATGATGACTGTCACCTTTGTTCAACCTTCAATCTTTAACCCTCTTCCTTTGAGCGCGCGCCTCTTTTCGTAATAACTCTTGATACCAATGACGATTGACGATGCCGCATTCTTGTCATTCCGAGCCCTTCGCTTCGCTCAGGGTAAACGCAGCGAGGAATCTGCGCGGGTCGCGCCCGACACCTCGCGCTGCTCGGGGTGACCATGCCGGATGGTCACCGGTCATTGGTATTAATGGCGCAAAGCCCGTCAATCGCTGACAGCGACTCAACATCAATGGTGCGATGGCTTCGCCGCAGCATGCCGCCTTGATCGGCGTTACAACCCCGGCTTCGCCCGGAACAGATCGCGTGGGGCAAGCCCTCGCACGTTCAACGTTCGCCATGGCTGGGAGCGTTGCAAGACAACGCCCCGAAGCGCAACCATCCACAACCTTCCCGCCTGCAATGTTGCACCTTCTGAGTCTTGCGTTGAGACGGATGTCATCTCTTGTTCATAATCTGCCATTAATATCAGATCAACTGCTCGACTCAAGCGGATGTGTCTCAGAGAGGTCGCCTGGTATGCGTCGCAATATTGCTGTTCTCTGGCTTCTTGGTTTCCTCGGTGGTCTTTTGGTATTCGCTCCCCCAACAGGACGCACACCGGTCGCTCACGCGACAGTTCCGAACGAACAGAACTGGACGGTGACGCCTGGCACATGCGATCCGTCGTTTCAAGGCGCCGTCTTTGCTGCGTGGAATCCGGCATCGGGCAATCCCAACTGTGGCGTCTTCACCTCTGGCGCGCCCTCGCTTAATCAGTTCGATACCGGTCAAGTTTTTCCTCCGAATGTGCTCCGGGATGAAGCGAGTGTCACTGCACCATGTGAAAATGGTCGCACCGCCGGGCTGTGTTACCGAATGTGGTACGTCGGCACGCGCTCCGGCGAGCCGTATCGCCGGATTGGATACGCTGTCTCGCCGGATGGCGTCTCCTGGTATCGCGTGCAGGGTCCGCACACCGGCGGCAGCGTCTTCGAGGGGTCGGGACAGCCGGGCAGTTTCGATGAGAATGGCGCGACCACGTTTCACGTGATCAAAGATGGCGGGGAGTACCGTATGTGGTACACCGGCGTCAACAGCAGTGGGACCTGGAGAGGTTTCGGCTATGCAACCTCGAACAATGGCATTACCTGGACGCGACAAAACGACGGGCTGCCGGTGTTGACTCGGCGCCTGGGATCGGGTTTGTTCGACGATGACCGCATTATCGGACCGTTTGTGTTAATTGATGAGGCAAGCGCCACTGCGCCGTGTGAAAGCGGTCGCGCGAACGGGCGCTGCTTCCGCATGTGGTATGAGGGATTCCGGGCGGATAATAACTTTTACATCGGACATGCATTGTCGCCTGATGGCATTAACTGGACGATTGTTAATGGACCTGACGAACTCGGCTCGGTTCTCTCCAATTCGGGCGGATTTACCGCCTTTGATTCTAATGATGTCGGCTTGACTGCGGTCATCAAAGATGGCGCGATCTACCGCATGTGGTACCAGGCAAAAGATTACAACACGCCGGACACCTTCAGAATCGGGCATGTCACTTCGGTGAATGGGGTCAACTGGGTGCGTCCCGATCCGAATGATCCTGCGTTCTATGGCGGCTTAGACACGATCAATCTTCCCGGAACCAACGATGATGTGTGGGTCGTCCGTCTTTTGAAGGAAGACCTGACCTACCGTATGTGGTACGCCACGGCGGGCACGCCTAACAGCACCCGTTTTGGTCTGGTCGAGATGACGCAGGGCGTGCCGATTACGCCAACGGTGCGGCGCAGCGGTGATGAGTTCAGGATTGAGTTCAACACACAGCGAACGATACCGGTTAGTGGCAGTGTGTTGATCACCCTGCCGCCGGGCGTTTCGCTCGACCAGTTTTCGGTCATCGAATTGCAGGGATTTGAACCTGGCGCGGTCCTTGCGCGCGAGCGCGGCGCGATTACCGATGCGTACAGCGGCTTCTCGGCGCGCGATGCGCTGCTGCTGCGCCTGCCAAATGGCGCGGTTCCAGGACCAAAGGTGATCCGCTTTAGCCTTGGCGCAGAGGCGCCCAATCCTGCCTATCTTCTGCTCCAGACCTTCGACACCCACAAGGTGCTCGAACGGGCGCGCGTCAATCTGGGAGATCTGCGAATCACACAGAGTGTGGGAACAGTCGTTGCGGGCGCATCGGTCGTTTACACCGTCACGGTCAGTAATGTCGGTCCGAATGCGGTCTCGAACGCCTTGCTGAACAGCGTCTTCCCAACGCAACTGACGGGAATCACCTGGACCTGCGCTCCATCGGGAGGCGCGTCGTGCGCTCCGGGAAGCGGCAGCGGCAACTGGAGCAGTAAGCCGCTCGATCTCCCATCGGGCAGCAGTGTCACGTTTACGGTGACCGGCAATCTGCCGCCTGCGGAAACCGGTAACCTGACGGATACTGTCAGCGTTTCCACACCGGCTGTGCTCAATGAACTGACGCCTGGCGATAATGTCTCGACTCTGGTGACGCCGATTGAGGTGCGCGGCGATCTGTCGATCACACGTGCCAGCAATCCGGTGGTTCCGCAGGCGGGTCAACCGATCACCTATACGCTGACCGTGGCGAACAGCGGACCGAGCACCGTCGTCGGCGCGAATGTGGTCAATATGTTCCCGATCAGTGTGACGAACGTCATCTGGAATTGCAGCGCCACATCCGGTTCTGTCTGCCCGGCGCCGGGCAGCGGAAACATGAGTGCAGCGGTCACCCTGGCACCTGGCGGCATTGCCACGTTCACTGCAACCGGTATGGTGTCGCCATCTGCCGTTGTGATGCCGCCGCACTCGGCGATGGTGACCGTGCCGGGGAATGTGACAGATCCCAACCCGGACAATAATGTGTTCACCGATGGCGGCGGATTGGGGCGGTCCGCCGATCTGGCGATCAGCAAGGCGGTTGCGCCCGCAACGGTTGTTCCCGGTCTTCCGGTCACCTACACGATCACCGTGACCAACACCGGTGCTGCCGACGCAGATGGCGCAACGGTGCTCGACCTGTTCCCGCCGACGATCACGAATGTGACGTGGACGTGCAGCGGCGCGGCCGGCGCAGGTTGTGCGCAGGCAAGCGGCAGCGGCGATCTGATGGTGACCCTGTCATCATTCCCCGTGGGCGGATCGGCAACGATCACGATGACCGGCATCGTAGCGGCGCAGGCGACCGGGAACCTGATCAACACAGCGCAGGTGCTGCCGCCGGTTGGGGTTGAAGACCCGGCGTTTGCCAATAACAGCGCGTCGATTTCGAGTGTGCTCCAACCGCGCACCGACCTGTCCATTGCGCAGACGACGCCATCCCACGCAGTTGTGGGGCAGACCATCACCTATACCATCACGGTGCAGAACAACGGTCCAAGTGTTGCTGCCGGCGCGCGCGTCAGCACGACGACCCCGGCGCATGTTGTGGTGACGGGATGGGTGTGCGCGGCGTCGGCGGGGTCGCAGTGTGGCGCAGCGAGCGGCGCCGCGCCGGTAGACGACGTCGTAACGCTGGCGCCCGGCGGCGCGATCACCTACACGGTCACCGGCACGGTTTTCAATCGGGCTGTGGGACAACTTCCCTTCTCCGGCGCCGTCGTTGCGCCGGCAAGCGCCGAAGACCCGGTGCTGACGAACAACCAGGCGCAGAGTTCAACCCAGGCGCTGTATGTGGTGACGCTGCCGGTAGTTGTGCGGTGAGCGTCGGAGAGAGCGGTGAATGGCGCGGGGAGCGATGGAACGCTTCCCCGCGCTTCAGGGTTGGATCAACCCGGTGCGATTACGTGATCGGAACAAAGTACGTCATGAACGTCTCATCGTAGACCTCGTAACTGAAGCGCTGAGGATCGACGACAAGGTGGTGCGCCGGGGCATACTCCGTAAAAAAGCGACCGATGGCTTCGCCAATAACCGCTGAGTTCTTTTCCAGCAACAGCACAGCGTAGCGACCTCCAGGCGCCCGTTTCATCTGGAAGGAATGGTCGTCTATCACACCATTCTCTGGAAGTTCCACACAGCAATCGTAACCCGTCAACTGCCCGTCCCGGACGTGCGGGATGCCGATGATCCGCTGGCGTGTCAGATCGAGACCACGCTGCAACGCCCAAGATTTGATCTGTCGGAAGCCTTGCTGAATCTGATTACTGTACTGCCCCGTCGCCAGTTGCAGGTTGCAGAAGAAGCAGGCGACACGGAAGGGCGGAAGGTCCTGGATGGTCACGTGGAGGAATTGTTGGGGGTCGGCGCTCATCGAAACCTCCTGATGTCCGCAGAGTGTCGTATGGTAGCGTCATCGTACCAGGATCGTCAAGAGGATCGTCTCAGGTTCGGACATGAGTTGGGACGGGGGGAAGAACCGGCGCCGTGACGGCTGCCAACGCATCGCCGGTGATCGTCCGCCAGACGTGAGATGAACGCGACCATGGTTGCTTGCACACAACAAACACACCCGAAAAGCGCCTCCACTGCTTGCCCGTTGTGCGCCGGACCTCCCCCGGACGATGCGCCTCATCAAAACGATGCTGCATCCATGGACGAATGTGGATATCCATGTGCATGAGGAGCCTTCGTGCCGCTAGCGGGGGTTGCAAACCAAGGGGGTCGGTTTTGAGTCTCCTCTGAGGTGTCCTGACTCATGTCCGAACTTCAGGATCGTTCCTTTTGCGCCTGACCGTTCCCGTGTCGCTCTCGCCTCACCCTTTGACATAGAGGATAACTTCTCCAGTGATGAGACCTCGCTTCACCTGAAAAATATCAACCCCGCGAACGTGTCTCTCGTTTCCGATTGCGTCCACCCAGGTGTGCCGCCAGCGCATAATACCACTTCCCGGTGACCATCCGGCATGGTCGCCCCGAGCCGCGCGAGGGGTCTGGCGCAACCCGCTTAGATTCCTCGCTGCGCTCGGAATGACCAGTATGCGGCAGCTTCAATCGTCATCGGTATCACCCCTCGCCTCGCTCGCCTCACGCCTCGCGCCTCACGCCTCGCGTCTCGCGCCTCGCGTCTCGCGCCTCACGCCTCTCCCCTCTCCCCTCTCATACCACTTCCCGGTGACCATCCGGCATGGTCGCCCCGATCAGCGCGAGGGGTCTGGCGCGACCCGCTTAGATTCCTCGCTGCGCTCGGAATGACAAGTCGCTGCGCTCGGAATGACAAGTCGCTGCGCTCGGAATGACACGAAGGCGGCATCGTCAATCGTCATTGGTATAACACATCGCTGCCCTCCCCCGAACATCTCTTCGATGTCGATGTGGGCGTGTGGCGACCGGCGGAAGAAGTCGCGCCAGAATTGTGCAACTGCCGCCTTGCCTGAATAGTTCGTGCCGTCGGGGGCTGGATGCGTGTTCTCGAAGGCGCAATCGTCGCTCATCAGTTGCATCATCCCCGCAACGTCGTGACGATTGAACACGTCATTGAAATTGAGGACGATCCGCACAGTCGCTTCGATCCTGGATAAGCAAGCGGGACTCATAAGGGCGCTGCCTTTCTGGATGCACTGTCAGCGGAAATGCCGTCAGGGAAACAAATTCGCAGCCAGCATGGTATCCACAAAACCTGAGCGAGCGCAACAGGCGGCGCTGATCGGAAGCTCAGAAGCAGACCGCATCCTGATTGCGCATTTGATACCAGATCGCCATCATACTGCAATCCTGAATCACGCTGATCCAGCATAGACTTTGCTGCGAGTCGCGGCATTTGCACTTCCATGAGGACTTCATCCTATGTCACGTCGTCGCTCTCGCCGCTCATCGGATGCCGGAAGCGCTGTGAGTATTCTGCTCGTCGCCCCGGTATGCGCCGGGTTTTTCTGGCAATCATGGACGCAACTCGCACTCGCCTGGCAGGTCGCTGCCGTCGTGCTGGCGTGTTCAATCCTGTTTCTGCTGTTTCTGTTCTTCATTGATCTGTTCCGCGCTCTTCGTCAGCGCGCTCTGCTGCAGAAAGCATTGTTGGCGCTGACGCCTTCAGAATTTGAGGAACGGGTGCTGCTGCTCCTAAAGGATCTCGGATGGACCAATCTTCGACTGCGTGGCGGCAGCGGCGACCGAGGGGTCGATCTCGAAGGCGAGTTCCAGGGACAACGCTATATTGTCCAGTGCAAACGACACACCAAAGCAGTGCCGCCTTCGATGGTGCGCGATCTGGCGGGCGCTTTGCATATTCAGCGCGCTGATCGTGCGTTGCTGGTGACCACAAGTTCTTTTACACGGCAAGGGTACGAAGAGGCTTGTAATCAGCCGATTGAATTATGGGACGGCGACATCCTGGCGCGCAAGATCAAAGAAGCCGATGCGTTACGCGCGAACCCGGCGCACCGGCGCAATGCCTGGCGAGGTCGGGTTGCGGTGTTGGCGACATTCGCTGTGGCGAACGCATCGTGTGTGCTGTTCGCATTCGTCAGCGCCGGCGCGCCGGCGCTGACGGCGCCCGCCGCGCGAACAAGCGGCGCTCCATCGCACACAAACGTCACCAATCCGACGGCGATCCCCGTACAAACGGATATTCCCCCCGCCTCTCCGACGGCGATCCCCGTACAAACGGATATTCCCCCCGCCTCTCCAGCGCCGACGCCAACCGAGCGCCCGGTCCTGACAACAACCGTCTTCAACGGCGGGAATGTGCGCGCAGCGCCCAACCTTCGAGGGGCGGTGCTCGATCAGGTCCATGCGGGAGAAATCGTCGAACTGCTTGGTCGCTCCCCCGACGGAAACTGGTTCTACATTCGCAACCCGCGCAATCAGGTCGGATGGACGCATCGCACGTTGCTGAACCTCGACGCAGGCGTGGATGATCGCCTGGATGTGCTGCGACCTTGAGCCGCACAGCAGAACAATCGCCTCCTGCGTCATTTGTGACGCATTTGTGAAAGGTGTGTGCAATATGCTCAATATCCATACTACCTGTCGCCCAGAAAGGAAACGCTATGCGTCAACGATGGTTATGGATGGCAACGATAACGATAACGATGATAACGATGATGCTCGCGGCGTGCGGCGCGCAACCGGCTGCGCAGGCGCCGGTTGAGGTCACGCGCGTGGTGGTGCAGGAAGTGACGCGCGAAGTGGTGCGGGTTGAGACGCGGGTGGTGGTGGTGACGGCGACGCCTGAACCGGTCACTCCGACACCCGAACTGGCAGCAGCGACTGCTGCGCCGACCGCCGTCGCGCTACAACCCACAACCGCGCCGACGCCGACGGCGATCAGGGCGCTTGCGCCAGGTGAGTGGGTGAAAGGCGAGATCATTCGCAAGATTCGCATTTACGATATTCCAAATGAATATGAAGGACGGGAAGTGATCAATGCCGAACCCGGCACACCGGTGCGGGTGCTCTATCGCGGCGGACAATGGTATCACATCGAGGGTGAAACAACGGGCGGCAAAATAATCGACGGATGGGTGTACAAGGACTGGATTCGCATCGCGCCCGAAGACGAAGCGCGGCTTCAATCGCATCCACAGGCGTTGCCGGTGATCGTGAGCAAGATTACGCAGACAGTCGGCAGGGATGGGAAGAAATATTGGGCTGGCACTGTGATGAATATCGGCGCAAAAACCGCATATGATGTGGCAGTCGAGATTTCCATTCGCAGTCAGGTGGGCGATACTGAGACGCTTGCGGATCGTGGAACCGCCTTTGTGACCAAGCGCAACCTGGAACCGGGACAGTCGGCGAGGTTTACTGTCCAGACGGCGTGGATTACGGACCGCAACGTGTTCTATTCGCACGAGGTGCGCTGGACAGAAAAATAGACGGAACTATTGTTGGGCGCCCACGGGCGCACCACCCTCGCCATGGGTGGGGCAGGCGCCCGTGCCTGCCCGCCGCAGGCGCCCGTGCCTGCCCGCCGCAGGCGCGCACGGGGAGACGGCGCAATGGGCGCCCGCAGGGGGACTCCCCTACCGCTCTACGATGATGTGTTCAACCCGCCGTGTTCCGCACCGCTTCCCCCACCCAATCGAGGTGCTTCAGTCGCATCAATCCGTAATGGTACACATCCATGCTGTCAATGCCGCGTTCGCGCAGGAGCGTCACCTTCGCGGTCATTTCGGCGGCGCTGTGGCAATCCGGCGGCATTGGACGCACCCCGACCGTAAGGCTGACGCCTGCGGGCAGCAGATGTGCATAAGCGTCGAGGTCGGCGCGCACACGCTCAACGTCACGGGCGTAGGCGAGCACTGCTATCCCGTGGCACACGGCTGCGACTGCCGGGAGGTCAAGCCCGTCCTCCCAGGCGCGCATCGGCGCCTGGGCGCCGGTGGGCATACCGGTCGCGTACCCAAGCGCGGCGCCCGACATATCCATGGCGATAACTTGCGTCGAACCAGCAGCACTGACGGCATCGGTGATCTCGGCGACGAGCGACGTCACAATGGCGCGGCGCGCATCGAGCATGGCGCCGAGTTCGCCGTCTGCCAGCGTTGCCAGCGCCTGGCGCTCAACAGGAATATCCTCGACGTTGCCCGGCTCGCCGTCAAACACCTTCCCCACTTCGGTCTGCACAAACCGACGCACATGCGCCACATCGACGCCGCTGGCGTTCAGGCGCGCGGTGCAATGCGGGCAGAAGCAGAGACCGAGGAGAAAGCGGATGGCGGGCGCCAACGGCACAAAACTGCGCTCGTGATGATAGCCGTGATCGAAGGAATGGTAGCCGATGGACTCGAGAAGAAGAGCCTGCACGCCGCGACCGGCAATGTCGGCGCTGAGAGCGCACAGATAGGCGCGCACATCGGGGTTTGCCGGGCAGAGGCAAGTGATGTACGGATCGCCAAACGCATTCTGCAACGTGCAATTGGGGTAGCGTGAACCAAGACCGGTATTGTGCAGGTTGGTCGTCCATGCGCGCACGGCCATACCCCGCCGTTCGGCTTCGGCGATGCAGCGATCCAGGGGATCGTGGTCATCGGTCAGGCGGCTGAGGATCGGCTGTATGCGGAGATCGGCATAGCGCGCCGGATTCGGGCGAAAGAAGCAAGCCCCGCCTTCCAGGAAGCGCACCTTTCGGCTCGGATTGTGTGGGAAAACATCGCGGGCATGGTGGTAACTGCATGCCAGGTTCACGGCGTTGGCGCCAGCGCGGTCGCGCACCGTGTCGAGAACATGTCCGTACCCTTCGTCTGCCAGGTCATACGCGAACACGAAGACCGACGTCTGCATGACCGACCTCCCTGCTTAATGAAGTATTGACAAACACCCCGGCGTGTGATACAGTTACTTTGTCAGTTCAATGGACTAACACAATTCTCCGTCACTATTGTAACCCAATTCTGGCGCTGCTGTCGAGCGAAACCGGACTGATGCCGTATATGGCGCATCCAGGCGACGGCGCTGGTTGATTCGGCGCAATCATGAAAGGCTTGCCGGCAAAAGCCACACGTCAGCACACCAAAAATCATAACAGCCGCCTGGTCCTGCGCATCATCTATGAGGATGAAGCGATCAGTCGCGCCGATATTGCGCGGAAAACCGGATTGACTCGCACAACGGTCTCGACCGTAGTCGGTGAATTGATCGAGCAGGGGCTGATTGAAGAAACCGGTGCAGGTCAATCGTCGGGCGGGCGCCTGCCGATCCTGTTGCGTGTTGCGCACGAAGCGCACAGTGTGCTGGCATTGAGTTTCGAGGATACGCAGATCGTTGGAGCGCTGGTCGATATGCGCGGCAGCATTCAGCGGCGGGTCAGTCTGTCGCTGTACGGTTATCGACCGGAAGAGTTGCCCGGCTACCTGACTCGACTGATCGAGGAGTTGCGCGCCGACGTCACCACTCATATTCTCGGCATTGGGCTGAGTATGCCGGGGATTGTCGATCCGGTGCATGGCATTGTGCGACGCGCCGTTAATTTTGGTCTCGTCGATGTTCCGCTCCGTCAGTGGCTCCAGGATCAGTACCGGTTGCCGGTCTATCTCGACAATGCCGCACATCTGGCGGCGCTGGCTGAGTACATGTTCGGCGACGGCGCCGCGAGCGGCAACCTGGTTGTGATCAGCATCGGCGTCGGTATCGGCGCCGGCATGGTTCTCAACGGAGCATTGTTTCCGGGTGATGGATTCGGCGCCGGCGAAATCGGTCATGTCGTCGTTGCCGACAATGGCATCCGCTGCAATTGCGGCAATGTCGGCTGTCTGGAAACCGTCGCCAGCGTCCCGGCCATTGTGCGCGCCGCGCGGAAATGGTTCAGCGACCCGTCATCGCGCCTGCGCGCGTTGGCGCCTTCGGCGGCTGCGGTCGATCTCGATATCGTTCACCGGGCGCTCGAAGCGGGAGACCCGGGTGTCGCGTCGGTTGTCGAGGAAGCAGGGTATTACCTGGGGATCGCCATCGCGCATATCGTCGGATTGCTCAACGTCGAGCGCATCGTGGTGACCGGCGCCGTCGCTGTGCTTGGGTTGCCATTCCTCGAAGCGGTCAAGGTGTCGCTGGCGCGTCATGCCCTGGCGCCCCTGGCGGCGATGACGAAGGTGGAACTGATTCCAGAACGGAGTGATGCCGTTCTGCTTGGCATCACGGCGATGGTGCTTGATCAGGAACTGGGATTGCTGCACACCCGCGTTCGGCTGTCGTAACTCCCGCACCGGTATCACGTATCGGTGTGCCGGCTCGATGAACACACGATATTGAAGGAGGCGTTCAGTGAAGACTCCCAATCAGACCGACACGAATGGAACCCGACCATCCCTGACCCGTCGCCAGATGCTCCGGTTGCTGGCCACCGGAACGGCGACCGCTGCTGCCGGCGCACTGCTCGCCGCCTGTGGCGGCACAGCGCCGTCCACCCCGCCAGGGAGCGCGCCAGCGCAAACGACGTCACGTCCGCTGACGCCGACGTTCTACCAGTGGATCGTCGATCTGCATCCATCCATTCCGCAGGTTAACAGTACATTCGAGGGATTAAACTTTCAGATTGCGCCGGTGCAGGGGTTTGGCATCGAACGGTTCGTGGCGGAAGCGAAGAACCAGGAAAGCACCTGGGACGTGTACGTCGGCATGACGCCGTTCGTCGAGATGAGTCAGTTGATCAAGGCGGATGTCATCGAGCCGTGGGACGACTATATTCCCAAGGATGTGCTCGACGACTTTCTCCCGCCGATCCGCGAAGAGTGCACCGTGAACGGCAAACTCTACAGTTGGCCCTTTCTGCTCGACGTGATCGGCATGGCGTGGAACAGCAACCTGACCGATAAGGCGGGTATTACGACGGTTCCGACAACCTGGGACGAATACCTGGCAAATGCGAAGCAGGTGGTCGACTCTGGCGCGGCGCCGTATGGTGCGACCTACGACGCGCGCGGGTGGCGCTCGCTGGCGCCGTTCACTCACAGCATGAGCACGGATGTCTACACTTCTGAAGGTCTTTTCGACTTTACCAGCGAGCCGGCCGTCGAAGCGCTCATTCTTATGAAGAAGATCAAGGACCTGGCGAACCCGGATATTCTGAACGAAGGCACGACCGATGGCGGTGTGAACAATACGCCGGATGAGGGCGCATTCGCGGCACAGCAGGTCGCCTACTACACCAAGTATTTCAATGCGCCGCTCCGCTTTGCGCAGACCGGCGGCTTCTCCGACAAATTGCAGATGGCGGGGTTGCCGCGCTTTGCCAACAGCCAGGGCGGCACCGTCTTCTGGACGACGGGCGCATGTCTGTTCAAGTATGGGAAGAACAAGGAGAAGGCAGTCGAGTATATGCGCGCGCTGACCTACAATCAGCAGATCTGGAAGGACTCCATTGCCGGATCGCCGACTGCCCATCCGGGTCAATTGCCGCCCTACAAGTCGATCTATGCGGAGTGGGAAGCGAACAAACCTGAGTGGATGCAGCCGTTTGTCGCGCTGGTGCGCGAGCAGTTCGAGCGCGCGCGCGCCATCAACAATCACCCCTTCGGTCTGACGCAGTTCGTTATCGGCAAGCCGTACTGGGAGGAATACCTCACCGGCAAGGAGTCGGATCCGCGCGCTGCGTTGCAGAAGGCGAAGGATGCAGTGGCGGCGGAGATCGCCAAAGCCGGGTAGGGCGACAGGAGTGCATAAGATGCACTCTTGCTCAACGGCGCGCCCTGGCGTGTGGTACTGCACAAACGCGCGCCAGGGCGCAGCGGGATGCTGAAAGAGGAACCCAACGCACCCAAAGGCGCACAGGTACAGAGTCCCAGAGAAATATCTTGCATCCTTCGCGCCCTGGCGCCCTGGTGTGAGGAATAGCACGAACGCGCGCCAGGGCGCAGCGGGACGAAGCAGGCGCAGCAGAACGACATGGGTGTATAGAGAGGCGCGTATGGCGACGGTTGCTTCCAGAGTGGCGAGTGCGGCGCGCGCGTGGCGTTCGACCTATCGTGTGAGTGACTACTCCAATCTCCTCTTTCTTATTCCGGCGACAGTCTTCTTTGTCGGGTGGCAGATTTACCCGATTATTCGCGTTTTTGTTCTGAGTTTCACCGATTACAAATACCTCGAGCGCAATCCGCCCAATTTCGTCGGGTTGCACAACTATATCAATGCGCTCAACGATCCGTTGTTTCACGTCGGTATGTTGCGCGCATTTGTGTTTACAGTTGTATTTGTGCCGCTTACCATTCTGATCCCGCTGGTCCTTGCGGTGCTGATCGACCGTGTGACGAACCCCTGGCTCTCGTCGTTCTACCGTATCGTGTTGCTCATCCCTGCGGTCATCCCCGGTCCGCTGGTGTTTGTGCTCTGGAAGTGGCTCTTCGACTTTCAGATCGGTCCGGTCAATACCATTCTGGTCGAGTGGCTGGGCATCTTCACCCGCCAGACGGCGCCACAATGGTTGGGAGGCACGCCGCTGTCGCTGCCGGCAGTGATCATTATGGAAGTCTGGTGGGGGCTTGGGTATCATACCATGTTCTTTCTTGCCGGTCTTGCGGCAGTGCCCAAAGACCTTTCCGAACAGGCGCGCATCGATGGCGCCAATGAATGGCAGCTGTTCTGGCGCGTCATCGTGCCGCGGCTCTTGCCCATTCTCTCAATCCTGGTTGTGCTGCGCTTTGGAACAGCGATGTCGGTGATCGACGAATATCTGATCTTTGGCGGGTTTCAGCGCACCTCGCCGACGTATACGTGGACGGTGTACATGTACGATCTGGCGTTCCGCATTGGCGACTGGTTGCAAGGGTACGCCGCAGCAATCGGTTGGCTCGGAGCGGTGGTGATGATGGTGTTTGTGGTTGGGATGCTCTACGTGTTCCGGTCGCGCGACTAGAGGGAGGCATTGCCGTGGCTGTGACGATCCAGCGCTATCATCAGCGCCGTTTCCACGCCGGACTCATCGCCAAACATGCGGTGATCAATCTGGGTGTGGTAATCATTCTGTTGCCGCTGATCTGGGTGCTGCTCATGTCGGTCAAGTCGCTGCCGGAGTCGTATACGACGAACTTCTGGCCCCGCCAGTTCGATTTCAGCCATTACGGATTTGTGCTCACCCGGATTCAAACGCTGCCACAGAATATGTTCAACAGCATTTTCGTGACGCTGGCGACGGTTGCCATCACGACGTTCTGCGCGATTCTCGGCGGCTATGCGCTGGTGCACGTCCGATTGCCCGGGCGGATGCTGTTGATCTGGCTGTTGATCGCGTCGCTGTTCTTTCCGACGCGCCTGCTCTCACTGATCTCAATCTATGAGATTCAGCGGCAACTTGGATTGCTCAATACGGTCGTCGGGCTGATCTTTCCCTACGTCACGCTGAACCTGGCAGTCAGTATTCTGATCATGCGCGGAATCTTCGAGCAGTTGCCGCACGAACTGGTCGAAGCCAGCCGCATCGATGGCTGTGGACCGTGGCGCACGCTGTTTCTGGTGCTCTTGCCGCTCCTGCTCAATGGTATCGTGGTCGTGTCGATGGTCAACTTTGTCGGGGTGTGGGGTGAGTATTTGCTGGCAGTGACCCTGACGAACGATCAGGCGACGCGCACGCTGCCGGTGGTGCTGGCATCGGCGCACTCCGGCATGGGGCAGTGGGCGTACCCGCGCATTGCGGCAGTGTATGTGATTGCTGTCACTCCTGGTATCATTATCTTTGCCCTCTTCCAGCGGCTCTATTTCAAAGGGTTGACGGAGGGCGCGATCAAACTGTGAGAAGGAGCACGCCATGCAACTGGTTGAGAATCCGTCCGGCGGATTCGCCTTTCTGCCCGGCGGTCTGCCCTATTCTGCCGGCGTGGTAGCGCTGCCCGGCTTCGAGATTGTGCGCGCGACGCTCCAGCGTCCGCTGCCATACCGCGAGGGGTTCGCGCTGATTGACCGCCACCTGGAGATGATCGGACGACCCGCTGCGGCGCTCTGCGCTATCGAGTTGCGCTCTCCCAAACCGTGGAGTATGGAGGATTTTGGCGTCTTTAATGCCGGGTATCGCGTTGAACTTGAGACGCGCGGCATTCTGCTCGATGGAACCAACCCGGTGGCCCGCACGAATGTCGCACCAGCCTATGCGCCGCCGGAAGAACCGTCGCTCTATGCCTTCTCCTACACCATTCCCGCATCAGCGGCCGGGCGCACATTCGTCATTGCCGGCGCCGGCGATCTCGATGAGCGCGGCATTATTGCCGAAGGGCAGACGTCGCCCGAAGCGATGCGCACAAAAGCAAACTTTGTGATGGATGTGATGATGAAGCGCCTGGCTGCGTTGGGATGCGGTATCGATGATGTGACCAATATGGCGGTCTACTCGGTTCACTCGCCGCTCGATTTTGTGACCGATACGCTGCTCGCGCCGCTTGGGTCCGCTGCGGTTCATGCCTTTCACTGGTACTACAGCCGTCCACCGGTCATTGGGCTGGAGTTCGAGGTCGATATGCGCGGCGTGCGCCAGGAAGTGCGCCTGTGGTGATCTGAATGCGCGAGATGGATACGCTGCCTCATTACCATGTTGTGCGTGTGCCGCCGGAATGGTCGACGGGCGATGACCCCTTTGCATGGGACTGGACGCAGATGCCGGCGATCATGCCATTTGTTCTCGCCGATGGCAGCGGACCGGCGACGCAACAAACGATGGCGCGCCTGGGGTATGACTCCGATTGCCTGTATGTGCGGTTTGACTGTGAGGATTGCGACATCTGGGGGACGTACCGCGAGCGCGACGAGCCGATCTACAACGAGGAGGTCGTCGAACTGTTCATCAGCCCTGGGGCGGAGACGCCGGTAGCGTATTTCGAGTTCGAGATCAGCCCGAATGGCGTCTTTTTCGATGCGCGGATCGGCAATCCGCACGAGGATCGCGCCACGCTGCGCGTCGATCTGGCGTGGAATGCCGATGCGCGCTGGTGGGCGCGCCGGGAAGACGCTGCCGGTCGCTGGACGGCGATCCTGGCGTTGCCATGGCGTTGCCTGACATCCGAGCCGCTGCCGCTTGTCTGGCGCGCCAATCTGTTTCGTATTGAACGTCCGCGCGATGGCGAACCCGAATTCAGTTGCTGGTCGCCAACGTTTACGACGCCTGCCGATTTTCACAAACCATCCCGCTTCGGGTGTCTGATGCTCGCCGAAGAGTGCCGTGAGAGGATTCGCAATGCAGCGATTGAAGAATAAAATTGCGCTGATTACCGGCGCCGCGCGCGGCATCGGTCGTGGAATCGCGCTTTGTATGGCGGAAGAAGGCGCTGATGTCGTCCTCAACGATCTGCCGCCGGGTATGCCGGAGGTGGTCGATGTTCGTTCAACTGCCGCCGAGATCGAGACGCTTGGCAGACGCGCACTGGTCGTGTATGGCGATGTGGCGAGTCGCGACGCGGTTGAGCGCATGGTCGCCACAGCCGTCGAGCAGTTTGGACGGATCGACATTGTGGTCGCCAATGCTGCATTTTCCATTCGTGAACTGGTTGTCGAAGCGCAATGGGAGCACGTCCTGCGCACGATTGAGGTGACCCAATTCGGCGTTTTTCACACCTGTCAGGCGGCAGCGCGTCACATGGTCGCGCGTGGCGGTCCGGGCAAGATCATCATTATCGGTTCAATCCTCTCGCAGATTCCCCTGCCAACCAGCGCCGCGTACAACATGGCGAAAGCGGCGGTGAATCAGTTTGCGCCGACGCTGGCTGCCGAACTCGCGCCCTACCGGATCAACGTGAACGTCATCAATCCGGGGTACATCGACACGCCGGGCGAGCGCAAATTCGCCACCGAGGAGGAATTGCAGCGCGCGGCGCAGCAGATTCCGTGGGGACGCCTGGGCACGCCGCGCGACATCGGGCGCGCGGCGGTGTTTCTCGCCAGCGACGACGCCGATTACATGACCGGCAGCGCTCTCTGTGTAGACGGCGGGTATCGGGTGGGGATGCGGCTGCCGTCGTAGTTCCGTCATACGCTCCCTGCCGTCAGCGCGCGCAGATCGGGGCGCGCCTGCGCCCGATCAGTGTGCAGCATCTCGATGGATGTCGCCTGGCTGCGTTCCACAATAAGGCGCAGCAAGCGCTGAGTGCGGTGCGCGTCGTCCGCGAGCGCCGCTTCTTCGAGATCGGCGATGAGCGCTAGCACATCGGGCGGCACGAGTCGCCCGGCATGGCGGGCGATGAAGATTTTCTCGTGACCGGTGCGATCATACGTTTCGCCGGGCAGGAACAGTTCCTCGTAGAGTTTTTCGCCTGGGCGTAACCCGACGAAGGCAATATCAATGTCGCGCCCGACCTGCAACCCGGAGAGTTCGATCATGTCGCGCGCCAGATCGAGGATTTTGACCGGCTCGCCCATGTCGAGCGTGAACACCTCGCCGCCCTGACCAAGCGCCGCCGCCTGCAACACCAGTTGCACCGCTTCGGGGATGGTCATGAAATAGCGGCGCATTTCAGGATGGGTGACAGTCACCGGTCCGCCGATTGCAATCTGTTGTTTGAACGTCCATACCACACTGCCGCGACTGCCGAGGACGTTGCCGAAACGAACCGCCATGAACGCCCGTCCACTGCGTTTTGCGGCGTGATGCACCAGCAACTCGGCAGCGCGCTTGCTGCTGCCCATGATGCTGGTCGGATTGACGGCTTTATCGGTCGAAATCATCACGAAGCGTTCGACGCCGGTCACAATCGAGGCATCGAGCAGGTTGCGCGTTCCGAGCACATTATTGGTGACCGCCTCGACCGGGTTGGCTTCCATGAGCGGCACGTGCTTGTGCGCCGCAGCGTGGAACACAATTTCTGGACGGTACTGCTCGAATACGGAATGGATCCGTTCGGTAAAGCGAATATCAGCGATGACCGTGCGCAGAAGAGTAGTGCTGCGCGGAACGCCGGATTCATTGCAGCCGTTGTTCAGCCATTGTTGCAGCTCGTTGTGAATAGCAAAGACGCTGTTCTCACCGTGCCCGAGAATGATCAGTTCAGCCGGTTCATAGCGCAGCACATGGCGGCAGATTTCGCTACCAATCGAACCGCCGCCGCCGGTGACCATAACGCGCCGTCCACGGATCAGCGCGCTCACCGCCTGCATATCGGTACTGATCGGTTCGCGTCGGAGCAGGTCTTCGATCTGCACATCGCGGATGTGGTTGACACTAAAGCGTCCATCAACCAGTTCGGCAAGTCCGGGGATGATTTTCGCGCGCACGCCGGCCCGCTCGCAGATGGACACAATGTCGCGGATCGTTTTTCCGGGAACGCCCGGCATCGCAATGATGACCTCATCGACGTGGTGATCGGCGACCAGGCGCGGAATATCGTGCCGATTGCCCAGGACCGACGCGCCGTTGATCCGCACGCCGCGCTTGCCTGGGTTGTCGTCGACGAAGCCAACGATGATGGTGTTTCGTCGCGCAGTGCGTAGGCTGTGCGCAATCATTGCGCCCGCTTCGCCCGCGCCCATGATCAGCACCCGATTACTGCTGTGCTGTGAATGACGCAACGACGATGGGCGAAAGCGCGCCTGCACGCTCAGGCGGGGCAGCGCCGTCAGCGCCATCGCGGGCATGGTGAAAATCAGCGGAACCGACAATGGCACAACCGGCAAGTGCGGGAACAGCGCGCGCATGAGCAGAACAAGACCTGTCAGCATGATTCCGGCGAACGCCAGCGCAACTGCCAGCAGGCTAAACTCGTAGAACGACGCATAGCGCCAGTACTGTGCGTACACGCCAACCATCGCAAATGTCGAAGGGACAACGATCAGGGTTATGCCTGTAAACAGCGCATACGCCCCCCAGTATTCCCTCAGATCGAGACGTTCGAGGCGCAAAGCATATCCGAGAAACGCGGCGATAATCAGCGCCAGTGCATCTATCCCATAGAAATGAAACGCAGGCATCGAACGCGCCATCCTTTTCCTCCTTGCTAACACTCCCAGGGAGTGACGCCAAAGCGCAGAAGATAGTAGAACGTCTTGAGCAGTTCGCCCGCCACGATACGACGACCTTCAGGATGATGCCACCAGTCGAATGGGGTGTAGGGCGGGTTGCGTGGACCGTCGTAGAATGCCTCGATCCCTGAACCTGCCAGATGGTGTTTGATTACACACAGTGCGCGCCGACTGTGGGACCAGTCGGTCACAATAATCACCCGTTCGACCTTGCGTTCCCGCGCCATTCGCGCAATCTCGCGCCCGTCCGTCCAGGTGCTGTCGGTGATCAATGGCACGAATGCTGCGGCGGGAACACCCTGCTGGATCGCCAGCCGCCGCGCTTTCTGCACAACGGCGGATCCGCCGGGCATTTCGCCAGTGCGCCAGATTTCGCGCGCCCATCCTTCGCGGTAGAGGTCGATAGCGTGCTGATCGCGCAACGGAAATCCGCCTCCCAGCACCACAATCGCATCGGCGCGCGCCGTCCGCCCCGGCAACGCCAGCAGACTGCCGAGCGCCGGCAGCCACCATCCGGCGCTGCCTGCCAGGAGCGCAATCGTTGCAAGGGCTGCTCCGCCAATGCGGACAAACATGCGCCGCGATTGCCGGGATCGATACCCGGAGGTCAGGCGCTCTGGCGAAGTATTGCAATCCATCGACCGAATCTTCATAGCGTGTCCGCCATTTCCTCGCGGGTGATCGCGCACTCCAGGCTCTGGCGCAGCCGTTCGCAGACCATATCCACCTGCGCTTCGGTCACGACGCCGGAGAAGGGCAGCGCCAGCGATGTATCTCCCAGGCGCTCGGTGACCGGAAAATCGCCTCGCCTGAAACCGAACCGTTTGCGATAGAACGGTTGCAGGTGGATTGGCGTGAAGTAGGGACGACTGGGGATGCCTGTCGCTGCCAACTGGCGCATCACTGCATCACGGTTGGCGGGTGGTTTGATCCGCACCACATAGACGAACCAACTCATCCGGGCGGTCGTTGCGCTAATGATCGGACGCTCGATCAGTTCCACGTCCGCCAGTCGCTCATTGTACCAGGCGGCGACCTGCGCGCGCTTCGCCAGTAATTCGTGAATGCGCTGCATCTGCGCACATCCCAGCGCCGCACTCAGTTCATCGAGGCGATAGTTGAAGCCGAGACGAGTATGGTTCAGCCATGCGTCGAAGACGTCGCGCCCCTGGTTGCGCAGGCTGCGTAGCAGCGCCGTCCACACCTCGTTGTTCGTCACGATCATGCCGCCTTCGCCCGTGGTGATCTGTTTGTTGGGGTAGAAGGCAAAAACGGCGATGTCACCCAGCGTTCCTGCTGGACGGTTGCGATATTCCGAACCCAGGGCTTCGCATGCATCTTCGATGACCACAAGATTGCGCTGGCGCGCAATTGCGACGATTGGCGCCATATCCGCCGGTTGACCAAAGGCATGCACCGGCAGTATCGCCTTTAACCTCCCGTAGCGACTGTTGCGCAACGCCGGGGGCAGCCAGCGGCGCGCCGTCATACCGCCGCGCGCCAGGTCGCCAATGGCGGCACGCACCTGCTCTGGGTCAATGTTGCCGGTGAGCGGATCGACATCGACGAAGATCGGGATGCCACGTTCATACAGAATGCAGTTGGCTGAGGCAATGAATGAGAATGGCGTGGTGACCACCAGATCATACTCGGTCACGCCGGCGGCAATGATGCTCAAATGCAAACCGCTGGTGCCGGAATTGACCGCGATGCCATAGCGTGCGCCGACGAACGCCGCCAGGCGCTGCTCGAACTGCTGCACATACGGTCCGATGCTCAAGACCGGCGTATGCAGAACGTTCAGAATGGCATCACGTTCTGCGTCGGTCAGGTCGGGTGATGACATTGGCACTGTGTCCATGCTGTCATTCCTTCTACTAGTATTCGCCGGACGGCGAGCTGATCACCGTGCTCTCCGTTCCTTTGCCTCTTCTGACGAGCGAAGGATCAGCCGCCAACCTCGCGCGCGCGCCCCGCATCGCACGGCGGCAGCGCGCGGTATGCCGGGAAGTACTCCGCCTCATGCGGCGGAGAGCATCCGTAGTATTCCGTCCATGCCTGACACAGATCGGCGTACAATGCTGGCTGACAGACGCGCTGATAGGTCGAAAACCGGATGCGCAACGGCGAGAAACTTGCCTTGAACCGGTAAATGCCGTCGTCTGGTCGGTAGCCGCCCCCCAGAATGAGGCGGCGCTTTCTGTGACGCTGTCCCCACTGAATGGCGGCGTAGATGATCGCATATGCCGGACGTTGCTGCTGATATTCGATATCCATGCCGCCAAGAAAGTCGTACAGTTCTTCGTCGTCGTAGACATACAGTTTGGCAGCGATGATCCGACCACGATATTCAGCAAGCAGAAAGAGCGCATTCTCCGGCAACTCCTCGCGGTACGCCCAGAAATACGCAAATGGAAAGAAGTAACGAGAGTCGGCATTGCGCCGTTCCATCGTCAGCGTATAGATGCGATGGAACTCGCGCACATCCGCTTCTGTTCGCGCCTCGAAGACGCGCACCCCCTCACGTTGCGCCCGGCGAATGTTCCACCGGCATTGTTCATTGAAGGAGTGCGACCAGAGATCGTTCTCTGGAAGCGTCAGATCAATCGCCACAATGTCCCGATTGTAGCGCACCTCATCGGCGCGCAGCAGCCCGGCATGGCGATCCGAGGGATGCAGGTGCGCAAACTCTGCAATGATGCGCTCATCCTCACAGTAGTGGCGCCACCGTTCGACAAAGGCGCGTTGAAGGTGGGGCGCCACCTCCCCCAGTCCTGTCGGACCGGTATACTCGGGGGTCAGCGTATCCTGGTATGATGCATAGTGCTCTGCGAAAGGCAGATTGTTCAGGGGGCGAAGAAAAAAGGGGTGAACAATCCGCCCCTCATGTGATGCCACAACGAACAATCGCGCCGGGCAACCGGTGTGACGCCGGACGATCCGGGCATATCCGGCGCTGCCGAACACGCTGGCGCGTGCAGGCAATGCCGCCTCCCATGCGTCCTGATCGTCCGCCGTGTACAACATTTCCTGCATGTCATACCCCCTCATTCCTGCATGTTGGTGCAGGTCTCATGGTTCATGGTGATTGCAGCGTGCTCCTCAGCGCATAGTTCCAGGGGCGGCACGCGCAGATATGCCGTCGTGCGCCGTTTGCGAGCAAAATCGTTGAAGGCGCGCTGCACCTGCGCTGGCGTCAGGCGCAGCGCCTCTGCCACATCCACTACCGGTACGTTGTGCTCCTGCGCATACCAGAGCAAGTCCATCGTCTCGAACGGCAGCCGGAAGAAGAACTCCTGCTGCGTGGTTGGGGCGCTGTAGGTGTCGGACGTTGGCGGACGCCGCTGGATGACCTCTGGCACATCGAGATAGCGTGCCAGTTGATAGATCTGCGTCTTGTACAGATGCACAATCGGGCGCAGATCGGCGCTGCCGTCGCCGTACTTGACGAAGAAACCCTGGTCGTGCTCATTCTTGTTGGGCGTTCCGACAACAGCGTAGTGGCGCAATTCGGCGTGGTAGTACACTATCGCCATGCGCGTGCGTTGCTTGAAATTCGAAGCGGCGACGATTTGTGCGTATTCGCGTGGTGGCAGGCGTTTGCGCTTTACTTCACCGTCCGGTGTGATGATTTCCAGCGAGAAGACATTCAGCGTGTCTGTATCGAGCAGGTTTTGTGGGAGCACGATGCGCATCGTGTAGCCGTGTGCGGCGTCGTACTCCGGGAAAATCCGGCGCACGGCTTCGTCGCGGCGGCGGTAACAGTCGAACCCCTCGAGTGCTGGCGTGATGTCTTCCAGGATCGGCTCGACGCCATAATGCCGCGCGACCATCTCCGACAGATGCAGCGTTTGCGGGTCGGAGTCGCGTTCGGGCATCATCAGCGCTGCCACGCGCTGAGGTCCGAAGGCGCGGACGCAGAGCGCCAGCGCCACCGATGAATCGATCCCGCCGCTGATTCCCAACACAACCCCCTGACGGTGCAGGGTTCTGATGACGTGATACTGCAACCAGGCGATGATTCGCTCCGCTTCGGCAGCAGCATTGATCTGCAGGGCTCGCGCGTCAAATCCCATAAGTTCCTCCCACGGTGATGCCGTTTCTAATGCAGACTCTGACACTGTCTGCTTCGGAGATTGGCGGCGGTAAACGAAATTCGTGAATGAACCGCTCGACCAGCAGTTGGGTCGAGAGAATCCCCACCAGCGCCATGTCTTCGGTTTCACTCAAGCGGACGCCGGACTGTGCTTTCTCCTTCAGGTGCGCCACCGCCGTCGGTTTGAACAGACCGTTCGCCTGGACCTGATCCGGCGAGAGGAGATGCTGAACATAGTCCAGGCGCGCATCGTTGAAGAAACTGCGATGGATCGGCGCGCGGTACGGTTGCTTGGGACGCTGCCAGATGGCGTCTGGCAGCCAGGCACGACCGACCCGGCGCAGGATGTACTTCTCGGTGAGACCGCGCAGTTTCAGGCACGGTGGCAGGCGACTGGCAAATTCGATGACACGATGATCGAGGAAGGGAAAGCGCCCCTCAACCGCGTGCGCCATAATCATCCGGTCTCCCTGGGCAGAGAGGAGGTATTGCGAAAGGAACGTGGTGATCTCCAGATACTGCGCCTGCTGGAGCGGATCCCACGAACTGAACGCTTCCGGGTAGTATGGCGCGCGATCCGTGGATTGCGCCAGCGTATCGGCGGCCTGACGCACGTCGTCGCTGAAGAATCGGCGGGTGCGGCTGGTGGTGCGCCAGCGCGGACGGTGTGAGTAGTCTGGCGCGGTCGTATCCATCAATCCTTCACTGAAGAACGCCGCCAGATAGGCGACATTCTTGCCGGCAAACCCGGCGATCCAGGGATACAGGCGCCGCAATAGCAACGGTCGCAGGCGCGAAGACGGCTGACGCGCCCAAAACCGCCGCACCTTCGCTTCTTTGAAAATGTCGTAGCCTGCCAGAAATTCATCGGCGCCTTCGCCGGTCAGCACCACACGGTAGGAATGGTCGCGCACCAGTTGCGAGAGAATGAAGAGCGGCGCCGGCGATGTGCGCAGGATTGGCGTTTCCGTGTGCCAGATCACCTCCGGGAAGACGCGCCCAATATCGGCGTGCGTCACATACGCTACCTGATGGTTCGTGCCAAGGCACTGCGCCATCTGGCGCTGGAAGCGACTTTCATCGAACTCCGGGTCGCTGAAGGCAATCGAAAAGGTATCGAGGCGATTATCTGCGTACTGGCGCACAATTGCTGCAACTGTCGAGGAGTCCAGTCCGCCGCTGAGGTATGCCCCGACCGGCACATCCGCGCGCAGACGGATCGTTGTGGCGTCGATCAGGAGATCGCGCAACTCCTCGACATATTCCTCCTCGCGGCGCGCTTCGGTTGGCGCGCCGAACTCCAGCCGCCAGTACGGTTGAACATCGATCCGCCCGCGTCGCGCAATCAGGTAATGACCTGGAGGCAGATCCACGATGCCACGAAAAATGGTCCGCGGCGAGAGCGTTCCCCAGAACGTGAAAATCTGCTCCAGCGCCACGGGGTCGATGGCGCGTTGCACGCGCGGATCAGCGATGATTGCCTTGATCTCCGACGCGAAGATCAACGTGCCATCGACGATGGTATAGAACAGTGGGAGGATGCCGACCCGGTCGCGCGCCAGGAAGAGTGTCTGTTCGTGCGCGTCCCAGATGGCGATCGCAAACTGCCCGTTGAGATGGGAAAGGCATGCCGGACCGTACTCTTCATACAGGTGCAGAATCACCTCGGTATCGGTATTGGTCGTGAAGCGGTGCCCGCGCGCCTCGAGATCGGGACGCAGTTCCACATAGTTGAAGATTTCGCCGTTGAAGACGATCCAGAGACCCTCATCTTCGCTGGCAATCGGTTGCTGACCGCCGCTCAGATCGATGATGCTCAGTCGCGCATTGCCCAACCCGGCACGGTCGTCGAGATAGATGCCAAACTGATCAGGACCGCGGTGCCGGATCAACGCCAGCATCTGGCGCAGCATTTCTTCGGTAATCGGGTGATCACCCTGAACGTTGACGATGCCCACAATTCCACACATTACGAAACTCCTGATCTTACGATGCGTCATCGGGTCGGATCGCCGTGCCGCCGTGGGGGCGGGGCTGAGACCCGCCCCTGCCTGCTACGATCCGGCCAATTCGCGGCGGGCGATCTTTCCTGATGCGTTGACCGGCAGTTCGTCGCGGAACTCCACATAACGCGGTGTCATGAAGTCTTCCAACCGCGCGCGACAGTGCGCCAGAATCTGCTTTTCGGTCAGATCGGGATTTGTTGAGACGACGAATGCCTTGATTGCCTGCCCCAGGATCGGGTCGGGCACGCCGACCACTGCCACTGCTGTCACTCCCGGCAATTCGTAGATGACGTTCTCGACTTCTTTGGGGGCGACTTTCTCGCCGCGACTCTTGATGATGTCGTCCTTGCGCCCGACGAAGTACAGGTACCCTTCCTCGTCCATGCGGAACAGATCGCCGGTGTAACAGACGCGCTCGCCGGGCAATGGACCGGGACGATAGCGTTGCGCGGTCGCTTCCGGCGCTTCCCAGTAACCGCGCATTACATGCCGCCCGCGCACCACCAACTCGCCGACTTCGCCAGGTCCCAGGCGGTTGCCCTGTTCATCTTCCAGCCAGACTTCGGTGCCGGGAATGGCGATGCCCACCGAGCCGGGACGCCGTTCAAGTTCTTCCGGCGGCAGATAGAGGGTGCGTTTGGTTTCGGTCAGACCGTACATCGAGTAGAGGCGCGCCCAAGGGAACTTCCGGCGTAATTCCAGCGCGTGGCTTGGCGGCAACGCGGCGGCGGTATTCGTCAGATACCGGATGCTCGACAGGTCGTACTGGCTCAGGTCTATGGGCAGCAGCATCGCATAGATTGTCGGCACGCCGGGAAAACCGGTGACACGCTCTTCTTCGACGCGCTTGAGGATCGCCGCTGGATACGCAAACGAACGCTCCAGGATCAGCCGACCGCCAAAACGAAACGTCATCAGGAGTTGATAGAGACCGTAATCGAAGGAAAGCGGCAGCATATTGATGACGACATCATCTTCGACGTTGTGCAGATACTCGATGATCGACCCGCTGGCAAAGACGACGTTGCTGTGATCGCTCATGACGCCCTTCGCTTCGCCGGTGCTGCCCGAGGTATAGATCAGGCACGCCAGATCGAGATCGATCGTGACGCGCGGCAGAGGCGTTGCATCGTACTGCCCCTGCACCTCGTCGAAGTCGATGAAACGAGAATGCGTCAGGCGAGTTTCGGTGCGCTGATTGGACAGCACGCCAACCCGTAGTGAAGGGACATCGCGCAGCAATGCCGACAGGTGAACGTCTCTGATCTGGGCGTCGACAATGATTGCTGATGCGCGGCAGTTGTTCAGAATGGCGGTCAGTTTGTCCTGTTTGGTGGTATGGTTGATAACGACGAAGACGCCCCCTGCCTTGAGCACTGCGAAAATGCCAACCACTGCTTCAACCGAGTTGGGCGCGATGATCGCCACCCGGTCGCCGCGCCGGATGCCGTGCTCGACGAGCGCGTGCGCCAGGCGATTGGTCATCTGATCGAGGTCGCGGTAGGTCAATCGCCGACCATCGCAGACGAGCGCCACTTTATCCGGCAGGCGCGCAGCGCTGTTGATCAGGAAATCATGAACCAGCATAGGTTTCTCCCAGCGCAATCGAGGTGAGCGGCGCGTTGGCGACAATGGTTTCCTGCGCGCTGTTGGCAAGTTTGCGCGCCACATACGCCGACAGTTTGCTCACCGAGTCGAAGTTTTCGGGTGTCAGTTCGTGATCGGCGACACTGATGCCGAACTGCGCCTCAATGAACGAGACCAGTTCAATGACACCAAGCGAGTCCACAATCCCGTGCTCGATGAACGAGTCGTCATCACTGTAGACGAATCCTTCGTCGCCGAACAGGAGGTTGTGGGTGATATACCCACGAATCTGCGATGAAATACCCGGCATCGTGTTCTGCATACCCGTTTCCTCTTTCAGGCGATAATCTCGCGAACCAGCATAAACGCTTCTGCGGCCATCAGACCGGCAGTGCTGCCGCGCACCCGCGCCAGCGCTTCCACGGCGCGCAATGAGCGGGGATGGGGCGGGTGTTTGAGTTCGTTGCGAAAGCAGGCGAGCGCCTGCAATTTGCGCTCCAAAACGTCGTTGATGTCCACAAAAACGGTAGGTTTGAAGGCGCTTTCCTCCAGCGGCGACGCCCAATCCGTCTCTGAAAGGGTTTCATAGCAGAGCAACCGGCGCACGGGGCAGCGGTTGATCGGGCGTGCCGCCACCAGCGTCGCCAGATAGACGGCTTTATGATCGCCGTGCAGATCGCCGCCGAACGGTGTGTAGACCACATCGGCGCGCACAGAGAAGAGTGCTTCGCGGATCGCGTCGGCAAGTTCGTGACCCGGAACGGTGTCCAACCGTGGCGCAGGGAAGTCGAGGAAGAAGATTCCTGAACCGCCGAGCAGTTGGTGCGCGGTGCGCGAATCCTGTCGATCCGCCTCGTCCCGTTCCGGCGGAAAGAACTCCGGCATCCCACGGGTGACAACCAGTGTATAGACGGCATCGCCCTGCGCGACATGCCGCGCCGTAACCCCTCCACATCCAAGCACCTCATCATCAGGATGAGCAGCCACGACCAGGACATTCATGCCAGCGTTCCTTTCCCTTTCAAAACACATCGCTCAAGAGCAAACTGAAGCGCATCGGCGGCGGATGATCGCTCAGTGGCGCAGAGCACATGCGCAGCCGGTAATCGGTATGGCGTTCCATCATCGCCAGATTGAGACCGATCATGCGGGCATGAACCCCGGTCAGTCGGACCTGGCGCATCCCGGTGTAGGTCAACAACATCCCCAAATCGTTTGCCGACTCCTCCGGGCATGCCGTCAGGACATCGAGCACGGTAAGCGTGTCATCGCGCTCGATTTTGTAGATGACCGCAAGCCGGCCATTGACCAGTTCGGCATAGTACGGGCATGCCAGGCTGCGCCATTGCCGGTACGTCGCATCGCACGGCGGTCCAGCCTCATCGGTCAGCCGCAGATACGGCAGCGCGACGATGCTGTGTGGCGAACCGATGGGCGTCGCCGGGCGCCAGTTGTACAATTCGGTTTCGATCAGGGTCTTCCAACCGAAGGCGCGCTGAAACAGCGCATGCGAATTCTTGTTCGGAAACCCCAGAATGAACGGCGTTCCCTCTGCGCGCGCCGCCTCCGTCGTCGCCGACACCAGGCGATGAAAAGCGGGAAACCCGCGATAATCGGGATGCACCATGAGACTCATCGCCAGGTGGTACCGGTACACCTTCCCGCTGCCGTCTGTCAGTATGTGTGGCACGAGGGCGTGATGCCCGACCAGTTGATCGCCGTTCCAGCCCAATGCCACGATGGCGTCGCCATACGGATTGACAAAGTAGAACCGCGACCACGCGATCTTGTCCGGTCGATAACCGAACGTACTATGAAACAGGCGCTCGATCGCTGCGAATGCGCCTTCTGCTTCGGTGGCGGATCGAACAAGCGTCACGCGCATAAATCACCATCCCTGTGATTGCCCGACATGGGTTTCGGAAACGTTTCCCTGTGCTTGCGCCAGCACGCCAAGAAATTCGGGAACCTGACCATTGGCGCTGCGCTCGACCCCCTCGCGTGTCAGCACCACGCGCATCGTGCCGAACAGAATACGGAGATCGGTCCAGAGGCTGATATGATCGACATACCAGACATCACGCGCCAGGATTTCGTCCCACGTCTGATTGCTGCGCCCGTGGAGCACCGCCTGGCAGGTCACGCCGGGCAGCACATCAAGCCGTCGGCGTTGCTCTGGCGTATACCGGTTGATGTATGTCATCAACAACGGTCGCGGTCCCACCAGGCTCATCTCACCACGCAGGACGTTGAATAACTGCGGCAGTTCGTCTAGACTGGCGCTGCGCAGGAATCTGCCGAATGGCGTCAGACGTTGCTCGTCGGGCAACAGGTTGCCCTGTGCGTCGCGCGCATTGGTCATGCTGCGAAATTTGTAGAGCCTGAACGGTGTCCCATCTTTTCCGGCGCGCTCCTGGGTGAATAGCACCGGCGATCCCATCTTGAGCCGAATCAAGAGGGTAAGGATTGCCATTGCCGGCGCCAGCAGGATCAGCGCCGGAACAACCAGAATCAGGTCAAGTGCGCGTTTGCCGTATCTGCGATACATGAGCGGTCCTCCTTCCTCTAGATGGTTGGCGCCAGGGCATGTCGCTCACTCAACGCCGCCGTATACAACTGGTCGTGCAGTGCAATGATGCGCCGCAGGTCGTACCGCTTCGCCTGCTCCAAGCCACGTTGCGCCATTGCCTGCGCCGCCTTCTGGTCATTGATGATCCGCCACATCGCCTGCGCCAGTCCCGCAACGTCGCCAACCGGCACGAGCAGACCGGCGCCGTCCGCCAGCAGGTCGCGCACGCCGCGAATGTCCGACCCGATCACCGGCACTCCAAGCGCCAGGGCTTCCAGGATGCTGCGCGGCAATCCTTCCTGCTGCGAGGGGAGAAGGAGCGCCGTCGCCGCCCGAAGTAACGCCGGAATGTCGCGTCGGTAGCCGAGAAAATGGGTTCGTTTCGCAATGCCGAGGTCGGTCGCCAGGCGCCGCATCGATTCGAGCAATGGTCCGGTTCCTGCCAGCGCCAGGTGCGCGTCCTGCCGCTCCAGGCGCGCAAACGCCTGCAATGCATCGGCATGGCGCTTGCGCGGAATAAACTCGGCAATCATCAGAAACAGCGCCGCATCGGGCGCGACTCCCATGAGCAGGCGCAGCGTCGTTGCCTCCGCCGCAGCGACGCGATCCGGTCGGTAATGGGTCAGATCGACACCGATGCCCGGCATGTACCAGACTCGCTCCGGCGGCGCGAGACGGTGGCGAATAGCCGCCTGCTCGTCGGTGCGGTTGATCACCACCTGATAATCCATCCAGGCGCTTGCGATCTTTTCCAGCGTTAGAAAGGCGAGATTCCTGTGCCATGGCATACTCTGGTCGAAATTGAAGCCATGCGCCGTATAGATCACGCGGACGCCGGTGCGCCGCCGGACATCGCGCAACGCGTAGCGCGTCACAAAAGCGGCGACTGAGGTATGCACGTGAACAATGTCGTACCGCTCGCGTTCGACGATCCGCCGGATTCGCTGCGGCGTTCCGATCAGATTGACCGGAGTGAATGGCCGGCGTGACCAGGGGAGCGTCCAGATATATTCGAATGCGGCGCGCGTCTCAGGGTCAATCACCTCATCGCGCGTCATAGCGTCGACGCGCCAGCCGCTGGTGCGATAATGATGCGCAAATGGAATCAGAAACGCCGAGAGCGTCGCCGGCACCGTTGTGACAATCAATAAACGTGGCATCAGTCACCTCGCGCTATGAACCTGAACCCTCGCATCACGGCAGGGTGCGACGTCCCGCCGTCCATACGGTCGCTGCGTGACGGTCGGCGAGCCAGGCTTCGGTCTGTTCGCGCACCCGCTGGAAGAACGCCAGTCGTTGCTCGCGCAACCGGGACTCGGCGAATGACCGCGCGCGTTCGAGGTTGCGCGCTGAGGCGCGTGCCATCCGCTCCGGGCTGGCGACCATCTCACGGATAACCTGCGCCAGCGCCAGGGCATCGCCGGGAGGAACGAGGTCTTCCGGCGGCAACAGTTCGGGGATGCCGCCGACTGTCGAGCCAATGCAGGGAAGCGCGCGCGCCATCGCCTCGATCATCGCGCGCGGCATGCCTTCCTGCCGCGACGGCAGCACGAACAGATCCGCCGCGTCGAGTTCGGCGCGCACCGCTGCGCCCGTCGTCACCTGCCCGCGAAAGGTCACCCGGTCTGCAATGCCCAGCGCGCGGACGCGCTCTTCCATCTCCGAACGATGTTTGCCGTCGCCGACCAGCGTGAGAGACAGATCGACGCCTGCGCGCGCGCATGCCGCCACTGCGTCGATCACCGCATCCGGCGCTTTGTACAACTGCCCCAGTGTGCCGACGAAGATCAGGCGACAAGGGGCGCCGGGGGCGTGCAGCGGGCGCGGCGCCGGGACAATCGCCTCTTCGGGCAACTCGACATCCGACGCCGCCACCGCAAACGATGGGCACGGATAGCGCCGTTGGAGCGCCTGCTCGGTGACATAGCATGCCGCCGTGGCGTTCGCGCACTGTTGCCGTAGCCGATACGGAAACAGCCAGCGGAAGAACGGGCGCAGCGGATGCCGGACCGCACCGGGCGCAAACACGTCATACGGATCGCTGACCACTTCAACGCCATACGGCCGTCCTTCACGCCGCAGGGAAGGGTGGAGCAGACCGGCGATCTGCGAACTGACCCGCAGAATGACGGCATCCTCGTTGCCGATCGCGCGGCGTGCCGCCGCGCGAATCTGCGGCAGGCGCAGCAGGTATTGCTGCGGACCCAGGTACTCCGGGATGGCGGCAAAGGAGACGCGCCGCCCATCGGCGCGCTGCCAGTCGGGGGCTGCCCGCTGCGCATCGCGCACCCGCGCAACGACGCGCACCTGATCGAAGACTTCCAGATACCGCTGCCAGAAGCGGTACGGAAACTGCGTCTGCGTCCATACCACGCCGTCCGGCGTGCGATCAAAGTGATGTTCCAGCGACACAACCACGCGCATATGGTTCCTCTGGTTTCAGTATGACTGCCCGGACGCGGGCAGGCGTGCGACTGATGACAGCGAGAGTGCGATAACGCCAAGCGGCGCGGCGACATTCTTGATAATGTCGAACACGATGTTTTCCAGATCACAGGCAAGCATGTAGAAGCAGAAGAGCGACAGGAACGGATACAACAGCAGGCGCGCATCACCTGGCGTCAGACCGAAGAGCCAGCGTCGCACCGAACAATTCGCCAGACCAAAGATGATGAACGACACCGGCGCAGCAACGAAGCCGAAGTTGAGCATCGCTTCGCCCGCAAGCCCATAGAGTTGCGACGCCTCGAAATCGATGGGGATGTACGAACCTTTGCCATACAGCGCCTCAGTGCCTTCAAACGTCTTGCTTGGCATCCGTTCGATCAGCGAACGCGGGATCAGCACCGCAAACGCAGCAGCGTAGGTGCGACCAAAGGCATACTCGTAGTCGCTCTCCGGTCGCGCCAGTTGATAGAGCAGGAACGCCTGCACATCACTGCGTCCCAGATCGCCGAGCAGCAGCGTCGGGAGATCGCGGCGTGTTGCGCGTTCCAATTCCACGCGCGCAGTCGGGTCTTCAATCAAACGCAGCGCATCAAGACCGGCATTCTTGTAAAACCCATAGACGTACATAAACGCGATCAAAAAACTTAACCCAATCACCACAACCTTGCGCGTCACCGGACGAATCCAGAAATGGATCAATCCAACCGCCCAGAACAACCCCCAAATTGTGTTATTGCGGCTGCCCCGCAATCCGCCGAACATGATTTTCAACACAAAGTAGAGCAGCAACACAATTCCAAGAATCAGCCACGAACGGTAGAGTGTCGATTTCTGGTTGCGCGCATACACGATGAACATCATCAACGCAATGATGGGAAAACTCTCCGAAATCATGAAAATCTGCCCGAATCCCTGCAAATTCAACCGAAGAGCGCGCTGATCGGTGGCAGCCTCGATGAACCCCTGAATGCCTCCCAGACTGAGATAGACGTAGCTTTGAAGGAGCGCAGTCACAACGAGCGCAACGGCGCCCAGGAAATAAAATCGTTTGCGGTCGATATCCCAGAACGTCGTGATCGGACGTTCGCGCTGGAAGTACATAAGGCGCACGCCGCGGTAGACGATCAATCCCACGAGATTCAGGAGCGCCATCCATCCCAACCAATCCCGACGCTCTGCCGGCGGATCGACATAGATCAACCAGTAGCCGGTTGCGACAGTCAGCAACGGCGCAAAGAAGAAGAAAAACCAGCCAAATGCGCCGGACAGACCAATTGGATCAAAAAGATCAACCCTTCCCCGCACCCAATCCACAGCGTCGATGCCGATCAGAATGCCCGACATCACAACCGGGATGATGAACCAGTGCCAGCACTGATCCGACAGCGCCACAAAGACGGTCAGCGCCAGCGCACAGACATACGTGGCGATGACCAGGCTCTCAAGGGCGCGCCCCGACACTGTTCCCGCACTCCCGTGCGCCAATCGATCGCGTGATGTCACGGTCATCGTTTCACTCCTGGTCGTACTTGTGAGATGGAGCGCCGCCAGGAAGTTTGCTCACGATCATCTTCCTGGGCTGAGGGCAGCGCGTGCAGCGCATGCTCGACCATCAGCAACCCACCCACTGCATGGATCACGGATGTGACCATCGTCGCCAGCGCCGCGCCGGTCAGCCCGAATGACGGGATCAACCAGGCGCAGGCGCCGATGGTTGCGACCGTCATCGCCAGAAAGAGAAACGCCTGTGCGCGCAAGCGCCGCACCGCCGTCATCGCATCGCCGACGAACCAGCCAATGTAGCCAACGCTTGCGGCAATCATGACCAGAACGAAGATATGGTTGTAGGCGCCGTACTCCGGTCGATAGATCATCGTCAGAATCCAGCCGCCGATCAGCCACGCGATCAGCACACCGATGCCACCCAACGCCACGGCAATGGCGACGAGGTTGCGGAGCAGCGCGCGGAAGGCGCGCACATTCCCGTCGGCGTAGTGCTGTGCCAGACGTGGATTGGCAGCGGCAGCGAGCGCGCCGATCACGGTCGTGCCGGCAACCTGAATGGAGGCGATGGCAGCGAAAATACCCAGACTCTCCGCCCCCAGCATGCGCTCGACGAAATAGCGCGGGATCGCCGTGCTGAGAGAGACCAGCATAATCCCGACGCCGAGCGGCAGCGCCATCCATGCCAGGTTTCGTGCGACCGCCATGCGCTGCCGGGGCGCCGCCGATGGATGCACTATCGAAGCACCCCGCACCGCAGAGAGACCTTGAGGGATGTCGTACACTGCCAGCACTGTTGCCCACGCGCCCGCCATTCCGACTACGCCCCACAACACCGATCCACTGAGATAGACGCCGGTCGCCAGAGCGAATAGCGACATCGCGCCTTTCAGGATCATGCCCCAGGCGATCCGATCCATCCGTTCGAGGCGTTGGAGCAGACCATAGAAAATATCGCTGATCGATTCACACGCCTTTGCGCATCCGACTGCAAAAATGGTCAAACTCGTCTGCCACGGATACCCGATAGCCAGCACGATGCCGGCAATTGCCAGCAGTGCCAGCGTCGTTGTTGCCAGGCGCACGCCGAGATAATCACGAAACTGATACTGTTGTCGCGCATCTGTCGCCTGAATGGTGCGCAGGTGCAGGTTCGAGAGCATGAAGACCGGCGCAGTAATTGCCAGACCAAGCGCAAAAACGCCAACCATTTCGGGCGAACCGAGTTTTGCCAGCGCCATCAGCATGCCCCACTGACACGCGGCATACACCACATTCCCGACGAACGTCCAGGAAAAGTTGGCGCGTAGCGAGAGACGCGCGAATGGTTGATTGTCACTCTCTGCCGTCATGGATGCTTGTTCCGTCAACAATTCGCCTACAGCGCAATGACCATCGGCAACAGAACGGTCCATCGCGGCGGGTCAATCCTGAGAATACGCGCAGCAAGACCGCCGACCGACAGCGAATCAATCGTCAGATAATCGCCCGACACGTCGAAAGGCAGATCGGCGTCCGTCTCCGCATCCACGACACGGCGCGGCGCGGCATCGAACCCAATCGCGCGCCAATTGACGGTCACCACAGTGGTGGTTGTTGTTTCCGCCGGGTTGTACACCGTCACATAATCTCGACCGAATCGTTCAACCAGAACACCGCGGCTGGCAGTCGCATATGGAATCGGTTGCCAACCGGCGACATTCAAGGCGTGAACCATGTGCAGGTGGCGTTGATACGCCTGCACCACCGACCGGGCAGGAGGCTCGCTCCAGAAGTAACGTTCCGGGTTAGCGCCATAACGATCAATATTGATATAGACGCCTTTTGCCGTATAGAGCGGCAGATAGCGATTTATCTGGTCCAGAAAGGCGCGTTCGCCGGATGCGCGTTCAAAGCGCACGCTGAAGGTAATAGGACGCTGGTATGCTCCCATTCGAATCCGATTAATCAGGCGAATTTTGTTTTCCAATGTCTCATCGTACAACTCATCGATCAGCCGTCCATTACGTTCGATTTTGACAAATTCCTCAAGGACGTAATCTGCATCCTGATATAAAATCCCGCTGATTGGTGCGCCGCTCGTCGCAATCGGCGCATCAGCCGGCAGCGAGGCGCGCAGCGCCCGGAGAAACGCCAGTGTGGTCAGATGTTCAAGCGCCACAACACGTCCGGTTGCGCGGTCGTAACTGAGTGGCAGTGAAGCCGTGCGCAGCGCGCGCGGGTTGAAATCCGGGCGCAAATAGACCCCGACAGTATCGACGGCAACGCCGTGATAGAGGTTTATTCCTTCGTCGGGATGGGTATCGAGATATGCCGGACCGTAGAGTCCATTGGCGCGTTTGACGATTTCCAGGTTCAACTCCCCAAAATTGCGCACTATCGTGGGTGCGGGCGTGGTGCGCGGTTCGTTCGATAGCGCCACGTCAATGCCGGGATCGGGGTTGAGTCCATCGAAAATGCAGCGCCGAAATCCTGGTTCCCAGGGCACTTCGGTAATCAGCGACGCGAAACTGATCGAATTGAGCCAGCGACCATCGGCATCCTGCAACAGTGATGCCTCGAATGGCGCGGGCAGGCGAAATGTGCCGATCAGGAAGTTCGGACCATTGCTGACCGTCATCTGATACGCTTCGGCGCGCCGCCATCCGCTGCCTTGCTCGCGTTCGAGCACCGGTCCGTACATTTGCCCGTTGCTCCGTTGTCTGGTACAGGTCGCAAATGGATACGATCCGGTGCATGTTTCGGCGAATGGCTGTCGCCCTCGTTCAATGTCCTCGTACAGGGCGAAGCAGGCGGCGATGTCCGCTTCCCATGTCTGGACGCTCCCGGTGGACGATGGCGATACTCTCAGGCGCATCCCGCGATCATAGTAGCCGTGGGGCCAGATGTAGACCAGGTCATCAACGCCGAAACGCCGATTCTGCGCCTTGTACCGCCCCCAGATAGCGCCAATCCGATAGTCGCGCGGGTCGGGAAAGGCATCGTAGCGGTATTCCTCCAGCACAACCATGGTTGTTTTGCGCGGCAACCTGCCCGCATACGCCTGAGGGTAGATGGCAATGTATTTCGCATATGCCGAGCGCAATCCCCACGCCGGTTCATCCGGCACGAAGAGCGACAATGCAAACGAAACCGTGTTCTTGAAGCGTATGTGCTCGTTGTAGACGCCAAGATGGAAACATGCATCATATGAACGTCTCTGTGTGTCATAACGGACATAGTATGCTGCTGGGCGCTCAGGGTTGATCGAAAGCGCAAGACCGGATCGATCATCACTAATCAGGTTGAGACCATTCAGGTTAATGTCGATATCGGTTTTTAAGTGGAAACTACTGTCACCGAATGATCCAATATCGACAAGTTTCTGAAGGACCGTTTTATACGGCTCGTTGCGCCTGATGATGCGTTCTCGCTCGTCGAAATGGTGATACCAGTATCGTTCGGTCATGTCGATCGGAATTGAGAGACATGCCTCGATAGCACGGGATTGCAATTCGTAGTCGGTGTTGACAAGTGTTACTTCCAGATCGATGTGATTCGCATATTCGATCCATTTTTCGATTGCTTGAACCCCCATTGTCCGGTTCTCGCGGGTTATCATCAGGATGTTATCAATCTGTTCGACGCGCGAGGTTGTGGCGCTCTGCGGATTCAGGAGCGGATTGCCACGCGGATCGAAGAGATGGATCGCCAGATCATTGCCCGTTGGCAGCGAAAAGGTCTGTCCCTGCACGTCCATGCGCACAAATCTGCCGATCTGCCGGTCAAATACGAGGGTCAACCCATCGCGGGTTTGCAGCGTCACCTGCCCGGCGCTGTCTGTGGTCGGTGCGGCAGCTATTGGCGCCAATGCTGTGGGAACGGCGGTCGGATCGGCCGCTGTGTGTTCGATTGTCGCGGGAGGCGCGCTGCCGGGCGATGCTGTTGGCTCCAAAGGAAGAGGGCTGCCCGAACCGCAAAAGGAGAGCAGTGAGAGTGCCAGCGATAGTCCCAGTGCGCACCGCGCTCTTGTTTTCGGGAAAAGCATCCGCATAGGTTCCCTTTCAGGCGTTCGCAGCACTCAGCGATCAGGCGTAATCTGCACCTGCGCCGTCATATTCCAGCGCAAACGTGCATCGATGTGATCTGGCGTAATGATGACGGTGTACAGCGTTGCATCACCTTCCCGCCCGGTTCCCAGTGGTCTGATACCGGACACTTTGCCGGAAATTTCGAGGTCGGGCAATGAATTGAACCGGATGATCGCCGGTGCGCCCTCATGCAGGCGTGTCACGCTCAGTTCGCTCAGGTTGGTTGTTTCGATGCGCCAGCCGCGCACATCTGCCAGGCGCACGGCAACAATCTGCGGATCGGCAATCTCACCGGCTTTGACATTGAGCGCTGCGACAATTCCTGCAATTGGCGCGCGCAGGATGGCGCGTTCGAGTGCGCGTTCAGCCTGTTCGAGCGTCGCCTGCGCTTCCTCGACCCGCGCGCGCGCCATCGCCGCTTCAGCGGGCCGCGCCCCTGCCAGCAAGCGTTCCAGTTCGGCTTCGGCAATGGCGACGTCCGCCTGTGCTGCTTCGATTGCGGCGGCACGCTGCTCTCCCTGAAGGCGCGCCAGGTCCTCCTCCGCCTGCGCGACGGCGGCGCGCGCTGCGGCAAGTTGATCGGGAGCAGGACCTGCCAGCAGACGCTCAAGACGCGCTCTGATGGCATCGACCCGCGCTTCTGTGGCGGCAATGCCGGTGCGTTCCGCCTGCACCGCCGCGTCATACGCCACACGCGCCTGTTCGAGCGCCTTCTCGGCGTTGTCCATCGCCAGCCGCGCCGTGACCTCGCGGGTGCGCTGATCGGACGTCAGTGGTTCGGATCGCGCCTGATTTTCGTCGCGAATGCGAGCGTATTCGGTCTGCCGCTCGCGCAGCAGATTGGCCGCCTGTTCCATCTGGAGCCGCAGCGTCGTCTTTTCGAGCGACAGGCGATCACGGGTGGCCTGGAGATCGGCTTCCGCCTGGCGCAGCTCGGCGCGCAGCGCCCGTACATCCGCCGGATCTGGTCCGGCTTCCAGGCGCGCGAGTGCAGCGCGCGCGGCATCGAGCCGGGACTGTGCAGCGGCTCTGGTGTGGGAGGTAACGGCGTTACTCACCTCGCGCAATCGCGCCTGGGCGCGCGTCAGTTCTGCCTGCGCGCGCTGAATATCAACCGGTGTGGCAGCGCTCATCAGCAGTTCGTAGTGTGCCTGCGCCGCCGACAAATTGGCGCGCGCCTGCGCAATGCGTGTCTCCAGTTCATCCGTATCCAGGCGCGCTAACGGATCACCCGCGCGGACCATATCGCCTTCGCGCACCAACACCTCACGCACGGTTCCAGGCATAGCGAAACGCAGATCAACATGACTGACCGGCGCAACAATCCCATTCGCCACAATGGGTTGCACCACTGGCGCCAGGACCGGCGGCGGCGCGCTCTCCGCTGACGCTTCTGCGCTCAGCGACGGCGAGACCCGCTGTGATGCAATCAGAACGCCTCCCGCCAGAAAAAGGAGCGCCAGCGCTCCGACCACGAATCTGGACACAGGAAACGGCATGTTCCACCTCCATCTGATGTGTCTGGAACTGCTCTTCGACGTTAGCGTCGTGTCAGGCGGGTTGCACGGCAAACATTTACTGTTTCGGGGATTGGGACGAAGCAGTGGACGCTGACGACATTGATATGCTGCGAGATGATTTCTCCTCAGCAACAGCCAGCGACTCGATCAGGCGTTTCCCAAACATCGGGCGCGACATTACAGACACGAAAGCGCCGATGCGGGAAGCCGCGTCATGATCTGGAACACCGGTCAGCACGATACCCGGCAGCCGAATGCGCGCCTGATCCAGGAGCGCGCGCGCGGCTGCGGCAGCAGCGTGGGGCGTCGTTTCAGCGCGCAACACGAGCAGCGCGGCATCCGCCGCCTGTGCCAGCAGCAGCGACTCGGCGGCGCTGAGCAGCGCAGGAGCGGCAATGATGATGAAATCGGCATGCTGATACAACTCGCCGATCCGTTCGCGCAGGCGAGGCGAGTCGAACAGGATCAGGGGATTCGCAACCGGTTCGCCAGCCGGAAGCAGCATCAGATTGGCAACCGATGTCGGCTGCAAATACCGGTACACCGGCAGAGAGTGGGTGCATGCCAGCGCCGCGTGCAAACCGGTGTCACCC